>NZ_JABDWE010000012.1:0-216303 GCF_019685125.1 Rhizobium sp. NZLR10
CACCTTCGCCGTCACCAAGCTCGGCGGCAAATCCGTCGTCGCCCGCCTGCGCGCCGATGCCGGCATCGCTCCGGGACAGACAACTCGCCTTGCCTTCAATCTCGACAAGGCCGTGTTCTTCGATCCGGACAGCCAGGTGCGGATCGGGTGATCAGTCGTCAGGCCGCGGCCGTCACGCTGAAGGTTACCGGCTCGAAACGCGAGGAGACCGCTTCGACGGTGATCTCGCCCACCATCCCGGTCGCCTCCAGCCAGAAGCCGGCGGTGCCGCCCTGCAGCGGCACATTGGCCGGGCCGACGACCCTTGCAGGTCCATGCACCTTCAGCGAAATCGTGTCGTTCATGAAGGGCAGGCGCTGGCCGCACTGGTCCAGTGCGCGGATGATGACGCGGGTGCTGTCGCGTTCGCGGGCTTTCAGCGTCGAGCTGTCGGCGACGATTTCCAGCGTGGTCGGCAAGGGATCGGCCGCCAGCGTCAGGCTGGCCACCGGCTCGCCGGCGATATAGCCGGTCAAGGTGCCGTCGATCCATTCGAGACCCCAGGTGCCGAGTTCATCCGTGGTGAAGTGCCGATGGTCGAGCACGACGGGCGGATGCGGCAGATGCGGATAGTTTTCGCGGTCCGGACCGATGCGCTTGCTGAGCACGCCGTATTGCAGCTCCACCTCGTCGCAATTGGTCAGGATGATCAGCGGCAGCACGCCGCCGATATTGCGTTCGCCGCGCGCCCAGAAGGTCGCCGGCTTCATGACGATCTCTTCGGACGGGTCGCACTGGCTGATATAGGCATAGGCGGCGAATTTCGGCTCGCGGAACATGTCCATGACGCCGTGATAGCAGATGCGGTCGCCGGAGCCGAAATCCTTGTGGGTGTTGTAATCGAACATGCACCAGCCGATGGCGCCGGAGATATCCGGATCGCCATAGGCGGCGTTCAGAACGTCGAGGTGGCGGCGCACATGCTCGGCCTGGCGCTGCTCCTGGTCATAGATCTTCGTCGGGTGCATGTGGCCGTTGAACTCGGTGATGAGGTACGGCACCTTGCGGGACAGGCCGGTATTTTCCTCCTGGCCGCGCAATGCAGTGCGCGGGCGGTTGGCGCCCGGCAGTTCCTCGTTACCGAGGATGAAGTCGTTCATCGTATAGACGTCCTCGAGCAGCTCGCTCTCGGTGATATAACGCACGCCGCCGGTCTGGCGGGTGCTGTCGAGTTCACGGGCGAGCCGGTTGGTCTCGGCGTAGAAATCGTGATCATCCTGCGATTCGTTGATGCGCACACCCCAGATGATGATCGAGGGATGGTTCCAGTCGCGCTCTATCATGCGGCGGACGTTCTCGATCGATTCCTTCTGCCAGTCGGCATCGCCGATATGCTGCCAGCCGGGGATCTCCTCGAAAACCAGCAGGCCGATCGCATCGCAGCGGTCGAGGAACCATTTCGATTGCGGATAATGCGAGGTGCGGACGATATTGCATTTCAGCACCGACTTCATGATGTCGGCGTCGCGCTCCTGGGCCGACCGGCCGGCGGCATAACCGACATAGGGGAAGGCCTGGTGGCGGTTGAGGCCGCGCAGTTTCAGCGGCTTGCCGTTTAAGAGGAAACCTTCCGGGGTGAATTCGGCGGTGCGGAAGCCGAAGCGGGTGGAGAGACGGTCGGAGCCGTGCTCGGTCCTCAGTTCGACGGTGACCTCGTAGAGCGTGGGATCGGTAATGTCCCAGAGGGCGATGCCGGTGAGACCGCCGAAGGAAAGCCTGGTGCGGTCGCCGATCGTTTCGGTTGCTGCGGTGGCGATCACCGCGCCGTCTGCCTGCTTCAACGTGGCGGTGACGGTCGCCGAGAAGCTGCGCTCCTCGGGATTGGCGATATCGACGCGGATGGTTGCCGACTTCTCCGAGGCGAGAACGTCTGTGGTTTCGATCTTGAGATTGCGAATCGAGACGGGGTCGGTGACTTTCAGCCAGACGTCGCGATAGATGCCGGCATAGGTGAGATAATCGATGCGGCCGCCAAACGGCGGGATGGCAGGGTTTTCGCTGCCGTCGATCTTGACGGTCACGAGGTTCTTCCCCTTGAGGAGCTTGCCGGTGAGGCGTGCCTCGAAGGGAGTGTAACCGTCCTTGTGGGCGATGATTTCTTCGCCGTTCAAATAGACAACGCTGTCTGCCATGGCGGCGTCGAAAACGAGCGAGACCTCGCGGCCCTCGAATTCAGGCAGCCAGCGCAGCACCTTCTGATAGGTGAAGGCGCGCTGATAGCTGGTCTCGTCGAAGTAGTTGAAGGGCAATTCGACGGCGGTATGGGGCAGGCTGACCGACCTGGCGGCATCGAAGTTTTCGAGCAGGCGCTGGCCGAAGCCCTCGTGGAAACTCCAGCCTTCGTTGAAGGAAACGACGGACCGCATCTCAGGCTCTCCCGGTCATGGCTTCGGGAGCGGCGCGGCGCCTTTCGGCGCGTGAAAATCGGGTCATCGGCTATTCCTCCGTGATGCAATAAGGTGCGAGCCAAATTAAAGAATTAGAGCATGATGTTGTCCGAAAACCGCTCACACTTTTCGGCATCATGCTCTGAAGCGAGTCACATCGAATCTCTTTCATGCGACGCGCTTTAGCTTTTTTCATGCCTGTCGTCATCCTGAACCGCTTCACGCTCGGCTACGAACATGCATCAGGCGGTCGAGCCCCAGCGCGCGGTGCAGGTGAGCGTGATGTTGTGCGGGCCTTCGATCTCGGCGTCATGGCGTTCGATCAATTCGACGACGGCATCGATGAAGGCGATGTGGTCGAGGCTCAGCGTGGTGAGGTCATTGCAATCCCAGGCGGCCATGGCGATGCCATCCTGGCCGACGATGGCAATATCGTCCGGCGTGTTTCTGCCGAGCACGCGGCGGGCGGCATCACGTGCGCCGATCGCCATGACGTCGTTGCCGCAGATGATGGCGTCGACCTTGTCACGGTGCAGCAGCAGCACCGCTTCCTTGAAGCCGGAATCATAGGAATAGTCGCCAAAGGCCTGCGCCTCGAAGGCCAGGCCGCGCTTAGCCAGCGCATCGGCAAACCACTTGCGCCTGAGCTTGTCGATCCAGCTTGAAGTGGTACCGGCGAGGTAGGCGAAGCGCTTCTTGCCGTCGCGGACAATCTTGTCGATGATCTCGTCGGCGGCCGCAGAGCCATCGATGCGGATGCTGGAGACATTCTCGTTTTCGAGCGGCTCGAAGGAGACGATGATCGGCTTGGTCGTGTGGAAGATATCGACGGCGTCCTGCATCGATACCATGTCGGAGAAGACGACGACGTGATCGACCTGATAGGTGGAGGCAAGACGCATCAGTTGCAGCCGGTCGGCGTGGTCGGCGCAGCAAAGAATGATCGGCAGCAATTGCCGTGCCTGTAGGCGGTGGACGAGAAGCTGCTGCTCCTCCGCCTCGCATGGGTTGCCGATCGCATTGACGACCAGGGCAACCAGACGCGAGCGCTGGTTGTTCAGCGAGCGGGCGATCGCATTCGGCTGGTAGCCATGTTCACGGGCGACGGCGAGGATGCGGTCCCGGGTGGCGCTGCCGATACGCGAATCCGGCGAGAAGGCGCGGGAAACGGTGGCGGAGGAGACGCCGGCGAGCTTTGCCAGTTCCTTCGAGGTGATCCGCCGTCTGTTCATTCCGCTCATCTTCAGCGCCTATCGGGCGGCGATCCTGACGGAAGCGCCGTCGGCCGCTGCCGATTCCTTAATTGCATCCCATAGCCTAGCGAATCTGAGGCCCATTTCAACGGAGCCGGAGTTTTCCATCTTTCCCTCGCGAATGGCGAGGAAATTCTTCATCGGATTGCCGAGAATCTCGGCCTCCTCGCGCGGCTCGGCTTTGCTGCCGACACCGATCTCGCGCCAGCCGCCCCAGGCGTCGATGCGTACGATCGCCTTCGAATAGAAGAAGGTGATGTAGGAAGCGCAGCCGGGAGGGCCTTCGCCGGCGGCGGTCAGTGTCGCCAGCGCGCCGTTCTTCAGCCGGGCGGAGACGGCGGTGGCGATATCCACCTGTCTGCCATGGTTGTTCATGTAGGCCGACACGCTGTCGAAATCTGAATTGGCCAGCAGGCAGACGGTGTTCATCATGTGGGCGCCGGTATCGAACATGAAGCCGCCGCCCGATATGGCAGGCTGCTGCTTCCAATGGCCGTGATAGTTGGACGACCAGCTTTCCCAGATCATGCCCGATATGGCGATCAGCGCGCCGAATTCGCCAGCGAGAGCTCGCCGGCGGGTGTCCAGTACCAGCGGCGACAGGCCGCCCTGGAAGGCGGTGACGATGGTGACGCCGCTTTTCCTCTGGGCGGCGATCAGCCTCTCGGCCTCGGCGACCGTCGTCACCATCGGTTTTTCCAGGAAGAGGTCGAGGCCGGCCTCGGCGACGGCGGTTGCCTGTTCGGCGTGGAAGGCATGCGGGGTGGAGACGTAGATAATGTCGAGTTCACCGCGGCACTCGGCGAGCATCGGGCGATAGTCCTCGAAGCTCTTTGGCTCGGATGTGCCGGCGGCGAGACAGACGTCGATCAGGCGCTGACGCGAAGCCGCCGTGGTGTCGGCGAGCGCTGCAAATTCGATCTCCGGCATCCTCACCCAGCTCTCGGCATACTCCGCCGCCTTCAAGCCGGCGCCAATGACGCCGAGGCGTAGTTTCTCAGACATGAAATTCCTCCTCGGATGCATTGTGCACACGATTACACAAGTAATGCAGTTATCGCAAGACTTATAATAGTCTGTAAAATCAATGAATTAAATTTTACGCTCGAGTCTTTTCAAAAACGCCTTGCGACTCATTGGAATACGTGTACATTTTCACAGCCGGTGCTGGAGGGCGCCGTGTGTCTGAAAGAGGGAGGATTTTTCGTTGAAGAAAACGGTTCTTGGTGGCCTGTGGGCCATTTTGCTCAGCGCGGTTTCGACCCTGGCGCAGGCTGAGACAATCCGAATTGCAAATCATGGTCAGGCCGGCATCGATGCGATGAAATCGACGGTCGAGCGGATCGAAAAGAAATATGGGGTGACCGTCGAGGTCATCGAATATCCGGCGCCCGACAAGGACTACCTGACCAAGCTGCTGACGGAGCTCGGCGCCGGCAACGCGCCCGACCTGTTCTCTATCCCGACGACGGCGGCCGTCGCCGACATGGTCGAAGCCGGCTACCTCACGCCTGTTACCAAGGCGTTCAAGGCCTGGGACGGCTATGCCAACCTCTATGACGTCGCCAAGGAGCTTGCCGTCAGCCCCGATGGCGAAACCTATGTGATGCCGTTCATGCTCGGTATCCAGGAAATCTATTACCGCAAGGACGTTCTCGAAAAGGCCGGTATTTCAACCGAACAGCCGAAGACCTGGCAGGAGCTTCTCGACCGCGCCGCCGAGATCAAGCAGAAGACCGGTGCCTACGGCCTGCTCTTCCCGGCCGGCGTCTCCTGGGGAAGCGGCGCTTTCGACGAAGGCTTCCAGCACCTGCTCGTCGGCTCGAAGACGCCGCAGCTGGTCGATGCCGACGGCAAGCTCGATCTCAATGGCGAAGGCATCAAGGATGTCTTCAACGTCTACAAGCAGCTGATCGATAAGGATCTGATGCCGACGCAGCCGCTGCTCGGACCGGAACCCTGGGTCGTGCCGAAGTACCAGATGTTCCCGGCCGGCAAGCTTGCCGCGACCACCTGCGGTTCCTGGTGCTACATTTTCGACTGGGGCCGCGAAAGCAAGAACCCGATCCCCGAGGTGACCAAGGTTGTGGGAACCTGGACGGTGCCGGGCCAGAGCAGTGGCCAGTATGTGCTCGCCAACCTCGCCGCGCCGTGGGCCGTCAATTCCAAGTCGGCCAATACCGAACTGGCAATCAAAGCGCTAATGGAGATCGGCTCGATCGAGACGCAGGTTTCCTATGCCGCCCGCATCGGCAACATTCCGGCCAGCAAGGATGCGGCCAAGAATGCCGACTTCCAGAAGCTGACGGAACTGGTTCCGATCCATGCAGCGGCCGGAAACGGCGTCTTCCTGAAGCAGGCCTCCGGTTTCGGCACGGTCTCTGAAGGTGTCGCGCGCGCCACCGAAGCATTGCTGCGCAAGGAAACCGATGCCGCCGGCGCCCAGAAGATCCTTGTCGACTACGTCAAGGAAACCCTCGGCGACGACATGGTCAAATAAGCTGGCCTTTTTACCTCGGGAGCGGGGACGCGGCGTCATCGCCCGCGTCTTCCCGCGTTCATTCGATAGACCGGTTCATACGACAAGGCCGGATTCACATGACAAGGTTTGTGAGCTTCCATGGCCCGAAACTCTCATGAAAGGCGCGCTGAGCGGCAATGGCTGCTGATCCTGCTGCCCTCGCTGGTGCTGCTTCTGGCCTTCGTCATCTACCCGGCCATCTATTCCATCTATCTGAGCTTCACCAACGAGGCGTTGACCGGGGCGGCAGCACTTCGGCCTCGCTTCGTCGGGCTCCGCAACTATACCAGGCTGTTCAACGACGCGAAATTCTGGAACTCCCTGTTCGTCACCTTCGTCTTCGTCATTGGTTCCGCAGTGGTCGGCCAGTTTGCGCTCGGCCTGATTTCGGCAATCGCGTTGCGCCGGCCGATCCGTTTCCGGCGGGTGTTCTCGTCGATCATCCTGCTGCCGAATGCCGCCCCCGAAGTGGTCGCCGGCTTCATGTGGATATCGATGCTGGCGGGTGGCGACAATGCAACGCTCAGCCGCATCGTCAGCGTCTTCGGCATCACGCCGGCCGACTGGCTGCAGGTCTTCCCGCTTTCGATGATCATCATCGTCAACACCTGGCGCGGCATCGCCACGGCAATGATCCTGCTGACCGCGGGCCTCAGCACCATTCCGGCCGAAATCTACGAGGCGGCGCGCATGGACGGCGCCACGCCGTCGCAGATGTTCCGCCGCATTACCCTGCCGCTGATGATGCCGACGATCCTGCTCTACATGCTGATCTCGGCCGTTTCCACTATCGCCGTCTTCGGCCTCGTCTACGCGCTGACGCGCGGCGGACCCGGCGGCGCCACCGAGGTCGTCAGCATTTACATCTACAACCAGTCCTTCACGTCGTTCCAGCTGGGATATGGCGCCGCAGTCGCGGTCGTTGCGCTCGTCATCTCGCTGGTTCTCGGCATTGCCTATGTCCGGGCGATGAAAGTGGAGGTCTGACATGGCCGTCGTTTCCCCAAGCGAGACCGCCAACAAGGGCCGCTCCGACCTCATCGCCTATGCGACGCTGTCGCTGATCTCGATCTTCTGCGCCGTGCCCTTCTTCTGGGTACTGCTCGCCTCGCTCGACGGCAATGCGCAGCTCTTCCTGCATTGGCCGGAGCAATGGACGTTCGCCAACTACGTGAAGGTCTTCACCAAGGAGGATGGGGCGAAGTGGCTGTTCAATTCGCTCTTCGTGGTCGGCGGTGCGACGCTGCTCGTCATGGTGCTTTCCGGGCTCGGCGGTTATGCGCTGTCGCGCACCCGGGCCTGGTGGAAGCTGCCCTTCCTCTATGCGATCCTGCTCATCCGCGTGCTGCCCCCGACCGCACTCGTCGTGCCGCTCTACAAGTTCCTGCTGACGCTGAACAATGCGGAAGCGGCAGTCCTCAGGCCAATCTTCGGCAGCTATGCCCGCGACATCATGCGCTGGACCGGCTTCATCGACGGTTATCTCGGGCTCATCCTGGTGCTGGCGACGATGCAATTGCCGCTGGCGCTCTGGATCATGAAGACTTTCTTCGACGGCTTGCCGCGGGATTACGAGGAGGCGGCGCTAATGGACGGGGCAACACTGATCCAGCGTATCCGCCGGGTGCTGATCCCGCTGGCGCTGCCGGGGCTGGCTGCGGCCGGGCTGTTCGCTTTCATGTCGGCCTGGGGCGATTTTCTGCTGCCGCTGATCTTCCTGTCGTCGCCGGAGCTGCAGACGCTGCCGCTCGGTCTCTTCCGCGCCTTCCTGCGTATCAACGAGATCGACTACGGACTGCTGACGGCGCTGGCATTCATCTACCTGCTGCCTGCCGTCATCGCCTTCAGCTTTGCCCGGCGCTTCCTCGTCCAGACATTTTCGGGCGGCGTGAAGGGCTGAGATCCAGAAAGAGAAACGGATGATCAATCTCAGAAACGTTCGCAAATTCTACGGCGCGCTCGAGGTCATCAAAGACGTCGACATCACCGTTGAGGACGGCGAATTCGCCGTCTTCGTCGGCCCCTCCGGCTGCGGCAAGTCGACGCTGCTGCGGATGATCGCCGGCCTCGAAGGCATCGACGAGGGCGACCTCATCCTTAACGGCAAGCGCATCAACGACGTGCCGCCCGACAAGCGCGGCATCGCCATGGTGTTCCAGTCCTATGCGCTCTATCCGCATATGAGCGTTGCCGAAAATATTGGCTTCTCGCTCAGCCTGAAGAAGGTATCGGAGGCGGAGATCCGCCGGCAGGTGGAGGGCGTCGCCGAGATCCTGCAACTCACCGACTATCTCGACCGGCGCCCGGCCGCCCTTTCCGGCGGCCAGCGCCAGCGCGTGGCGATCGGCCGCGCCATCATCAAGAAACCGGCGTTGATCCTGTTCGACGAGCCGCTGTCGAATCTCGATTCGGCGTTGCGCGTGCAGATGCGCGCCGAGCTGCAGCGGCTGCACCGCGAGCTGAAAGCAACCGTCGTCTACGTCACCCACGACCAGGTGGAGGCGATGACGATGGCGGACCGCATCGTCGTGCTGAACAAGGGCCTGGTGGCACAGGAGGGGGCGCCGATGTCACTCTACCATCAGCCGCAGAATGAATTCGTCGCGACCTTCATCGGCTCGCCGAAGATGAACGTCATTCCGGTCACGGCGACGCGGGCTTCGGCGGGTGTCCTGCATCTCGACAGCCCGATCGGGCTGTCGTTCGATCTTGCCGACACGGGTGGCGCGGTGCCGCAGGGCGAGGCCAGGCTCGGCATTCGGCCGGAGCATCTGAGGATTGCACCAGAGGGGCAGGGACATTTCACGGCCGATGTCGTCATCGTCGAGCGCTTGGGCGTCGAGACCTACATGACCGTCGGCTCGCCGCAGCAGCCGATCGTCGTGCGCGCCGAGGGCGATATCGCGGTGCGGCCGGGCGATCGCGTGTCGCTGGCAGCCGATCCTGCCGCTTGCCATCTGTTCGATTCCGCCGGCCGGGTCACCCGTTCGCCTTCCGTCTAAAAACAACACGAGGAATGCCATGACAATCAGGGTCACCATCTGGAACGAGGGGCGCCACGAGCAGCTCCACAGAGAAGTTCAGGAGATCTATCCCGATCGTATCGACGGCGCGATCGCCGCCGGCATCGCCCATACGGATTTCGAAATCCGACGCGGCACGCTGGATGATCCCGATGAAGGCCTGCCGGACAGTGTGCTCGATGATACCGACGTGCTGCTCTGGTGGGGGCACATGGCGCATGAGGAGGTGAGCGACGGGCTGATCGACCGCGTGCAGCAGCGCGTGCTGAAGGGCATGGGCCTGCTTGTGTTGCATTCCGGCCATCATTCCAAGCTGTTCCGCCGGCTGATGGGCACGAATGCCAACCTGTCCTGGCGCGAGACGCCTGATGGAGACCTGGAGCGTGTCTGGGTGGTCAATCCCTCACATCCGATCGCCGAGGGGCTGCCGCCCTATTTCGAGGTCAATGCCTCGGAGATGTATGGCGAGCCCTTCGACATTCCGCAGCCGGATGAACTGGTTTTCATCTCCTGGTATTCCGGCGGCGAGGTTTTTCGCAGCGGCTGCACCTTCCAGCGTGGGCGTGGGCGCATCTTCTTTTTCAGTCCCGGCCACGAGACTTATCCGATCTATCACGACAAGATCGTGCACAAGGTGATCTCGAACGGAATCCGCTGGGCGCAGCAGAAGCATCGCGACGGCCGAATCCTGGAAAACTGGCATCGTGCCGAGCCGCTGCACGGCAGGCCGGACGGGGTGAAGGCCTGATCTTATGCCATGGGCCGGCGCCGGCAGGGCGCCGGTGCCTACGGATATTGGGCGCCGTTGGTCTTCGTGTAGATCGAATAGACCGAGCGTGTCGCGGTGATGAAGAGCCGGTTTTTCTTGGGGCCGCCGAAGGTGAGGTTGGACACAGTCTGCGGCACCCTGATCTTGCCGAGCAGCGCACCATCGGGCGAAAAGCAGTGCACGCCGTCGCCGGCACTCGTCCACAGATTGCCGCTGAGATCGAAACGGAAGCCGTCGGGATGGCCGGCTTCGATGCTGCAGAAATAGCGGCTATTGGCGACCTTCCTGCCGTCAATGACGTCGAAAACTCTTACATGGCACGGCACTTCATGTTTTGCCGAACCGGAATCGGCAATATAGAGCTTCGTCTCGTCGGGCGAGAAGGCAAGGCCGTTCGGCTGGATGAAGTCCTCGACGACAGCCTCGATCGCGCCGCTTGCCGGGTCGATCCGGTAGACGTTGCGGGTTGGCTGCTCGGGCTCGCCCTTATGGCCCTCGTAGTCCGACAGGATGCCGTAGGTCGGGTCGGTGAACCAGACGCCGCCATCGGAATGCACGACGACGTCGTTCGGCGAGTTCAGCCGCCTGCCCTTGTAGCTGTCGGCGAGAACGGTGATGCTGCCGTCCGTCTCGGTGCGGGTGACGCGGCGGCGGCCATGTTCGCAGGAGACCAGCCGGCCCTGCCGGTCGCGGGTATTGCCGTTGACGTAGTTGGAGGGCGAGCGGAAGACCGAGACTGTCCCATCCGGTGTCCAGCGCATCATGCGTTCGTTCGGGATATCGCTCCACAGAAGGCAGTTGAGGTCGGAAAACCAGACCGGGCCTTCCGTCCAGCGGCAGCCGGAATAAAGCTCCTCGAGCGCGGCGCTGCCGATGACCAGAGCGCCGAAACGTTCATCGCGAATGTCGTAAAGCGGATTGTCGGCCACGCCAGTTTCCTCCTGAATGCTGTCGCCTTCTTCCTAGCTACAAACGCGGACAGGTGCCAGAGCCCGCCAATTGAAATGCCGAGCGCTTGCTTCTTTAAAGCGCCGCGACCGGATGCGGCGAGCCGTCATAAGCACCCCAGATCGACTGGTCGAAGCAGATGACCGAGCCGGTCATCAGGCCGGATTCGGCCGATGACAGATAGGCGCAGGCGCGCGCCACCTCATGCGGGTCGACGAGGCGACCGAAGGGCTGGCTTGCTGCCGCCTTCTCCAGCCAGTCGGCGGGCGCGTGGTGAAATTCGCGCTGGATCCGATCCTCACCCTCGGAAGCCATCCAGCCGATATTAAGGCCGTTGACGCGGATACGGTTGCGCAGCAGCGCATAGGCGGTGTTCTTCGTCAGCGTTTCCAGCGCGCCCTTGGAGGCGCAATAGGCGGCGATGAAGGGCTGGCCCGCCTTGGCCGACATCGAGCCGATATTGACGATGGTGCCCTCGATCTTTTCGCGACGCATGACCTTCACCGCTTCCTGCATCAGGAAAAACGGCGCACGCACATTGACCGCGAACATGGCGTCGAAGAGTTCAGGGCTGGTATCGAGAATAGTGCCGCGGTCGGTGATGGCGGCGGCATTGACCAGCGCGTCGACACGGCCGAAGGCCTCATCGCAGGCACGCACGACATTCTGCGCATCCTCGACCTTGCCGAGATCAGCTCCGACGTAGAGGACCCTCACGCCCGTCGCAGCCGAAATCTCTGCGGCCTTCGCCGTGCCCTTGGCTTCGTTGCGGCCGCAAATGACGATGCCTTCCGCGCCGCGTTCGGCGAACAGACGGGCGATGGTCGCGCCCAACCCTTGCGTGCCGCCGGTGACGATAGCGATCTTGCCGTCGAGGCGGCCGTGATCCGTGCTCATGTGGTTCCTCCTTGGTGATGATATGCGAATGGCCTTCCGCGGGTGCGGGAGGCTCATATGTCAATGCGGATGAGCGGCTTTCAATTCCTTAGTCAGCTCAGCTTCTTCTGCGCTTGCTCGGCAAGTGCTGCCATAAAGGTTTGGTCGCTCCAGCCTTCCCCCAATGCCTCATGCATCAGCTGCGCCTGCGTTTTCGGCGCCAGGCCGCCGAGCGGCGGGTCGCGGTCGAGATTGGTCGGGAAGGAATAACCTTCGGCGCAGGCAGCGACGGCGTTGGTGATCTCATCGGGCGAAAGCCTGCCCTGCAAGGTCTTCAAGGCGGGAAAGAGCTTGGCGCTCATCCTCTGGCGGTTGACGGTTTCCATTGCCCGGCCGAAGGCGGAGGAGACCTGCAGCAGGTTGGCGACACGCTTGATGTCGGCGGAACGATTGGTGCCGGCAGCGTGGAAGAGGGCGGGGTTGAAGAAGACGACGTCGCCTTTTTCGAGCGGCAGCTGGACATGGTTGACCTCGAAATAATCCCGGAACTCTTGCCGCTTGAGGGCGAGATAGCCGGGCACATAGGTCTGGCTGTGCGGCAGAAACAGCGTCGGGCCGCTTTCGAGCGGCATGTCGCAATGGGCGACCGCGCCCTGGAGCGTCAGCACCGGCGAGAGCCGGTGTACATGCGCCGGAAACTGTTCGATCACCCCAGACGACTGGAAGCCGAGATGGTAGTCGCGATGCGCCGATTGGGCCGCGCCGCCCGGATTGACGCGGTTGACCTGCGCCGTCATCTGGTAGCTCGGGCCGAGCCAGGCTTCGCTTGTCAGTGCGACGATGGCATTGCCGTAATATTCGGCGAAATTCGCGGGATCGGCGAGGCAATGTTTCTCCAGCGAATTCCAGATGCGGTCGTTGGCGCCGGGCTTGGCGAAGTGATCGCCGCCGCCGGTCGAGCTGCGGTGCTGGTCCGCGATGATTTGGTCGAAGATGGTGCTGGCGCGGTCGATAATGCCGGTATCCTCGTAAGCATGCTTGAAGACGGCGACACCGGGACCCTCGCCAAAGGCCTCGCAGATCTCCGCCAGGACGGCGCGCCGGCCTTCCGGCGTTGCGACGGCCGCCATCACCTTGCGGCTGTCGTAGATCAGTACGTTTTTTTCGATCGCAGACGCCGTGGGGTAGTCGGCAAGCGCGGTGGTCTTTTCCGCCAGGCGGCGAAAATCGTCGAGATCGCAGCTGTCTTCGCTCAGCCAGACGCGGTCGGCGCGCAATTTCTGCGGGTTGTCGGTTTTCATAATGGCTCCTCCTCTTTCGATGAAGGCACTATACGCTGCGATGCCGGGTGATATAGATCAGCAATCCATCAAAAAACCATCAAGCGGATTCTATGGCCGACCTCTTCCTCGTCAAGGATATCGCCTTCCAGGCGGGGCTCAGCACCGCGACCGTCGACCGGGTGCTAAACGGCAGGCCGGGTGTGCGCCAACAGACGGCAATGCGAGTGAAGGCGGCGATCGCGGAGCTGGAGAAGCAGCAGGCGGGGGCGATGGGCAGCGGCCGTATGCTGGCCATCGATATCGTCATGGAGACTCCCCAGCGTTTCAGCGATGCGGTGCGCGCCGCCTTCGAGGCGGAGATAGCGGCCTTCCTGCCCGGCGTCTTTCGTTGCCGGTTCCACTTCGCCGAGGTGATGAAGCCGGCCGAGATGGCGCAGTTTGTCGATCGCATCCGGCTGCGCGGCACTGATGGTATCGTGCTCAAGGCGCCCGACGTCGCCGAAGTGGCCGCCGCCGTCGCGCGGGCGGATGCGGCCGGCATTCCGGTGGTGACGTTGGTGACTGATCTGCCGAATTCGGCGCGCATCGCCTATGCCGGCGCCGACAACCGGGCGGCCGGAGAGACCGCCGCCTATCTGATCGGCGAATTTCTCGGGACAAAAAGCGGCAAGGTGCTGGTGACGCTGTCCAGTGGACGCTTCCGCGGCGAAGAGGAGCGGGAAATCGGCTTTCGCCGCGTCCTCCGTGCTCATTATTCCGGCATCGGCATCACCGAAATCAGCGAGGGCCATGGCACCGATGCGGTGACGGGAACGCTCGCGGCGGCAGCTCTTGCGGCCGATCCCACGATTAACGCCGTCTATTCGATCGGCGGCGGCAACCGGGCGGTGCTGGCGGCCTTCGATGCGGCCGAGCGCCCGGTCTGCGTCTTCGTCGCCCACGATCTCGATGCTGATAATCGTGCGCTGCTTGCCGCGCGCCGGATCGGCTTCGTTTTGCATCATGATCTCAGAACCGATGCGCGTTCGGCTTTCAGGGCGATCATGAGCCGGGCGGCTTCACCGCGGCGGGCGGTCCCGGCCTCGCTTTCCTCCGTTGAAATCGTCACACCCTACAATATGCCCGCGGACGATTGAGGCAATTGGCTTCCTTCCATGCCGAAATCGGACTACAGCTTGGACGAGAGTGAAGGTGAGCGGCATGGATTATAGCGACGTCAGCACGATTGCAGCCTGGGTCACGGAGCAAGGACTGAAGGGTGCTTCGGAAGCCGAGCTCATGACCGGTTTCTGCTCGGCTTGCCGCAATGCCGGGCTGCCGCTCGACCGCGGCCTGGCACTAATGGATACGCTGCACCCTGTGCACGAGGGCCGGGCCTTCCGTTGGGACAGCGAGGAGGAAATCGAGACGGAGTTCGAATACGGCCCGACGAGCTCCGGGGAAGCCGCGGCGAACTGGCAGAGTTCGGCCTTCTATCATCTTTGGTCCAACAATGAACGGGAGATACGCCGGCGTCTCGGCTTCGGCGATCCGATCGATTTCACCATGCTCGACAAGATCGCCGAAGCCGGGCACACGGATTTCGTGGCGATGGTGCATCGTTTCAGCGAGGCCGGCACGATCGGCGAAATGGATTGTTTCTTCTCGCATTTCGCGACCAAACATCCGGAGGGCTTTTCCGATCACGACCTCGCCATCCTGCGCAAGCTCGTGCCGGTGCTGGGGCTGGCGATCAAGTGTATCGGGCTCGGGCGCATCGCCCGCACCATCGCCGAAGTCTATCTCGGCGAGGACGCGGCGCGCCAGGTGATGGAAGGCAAGATCAGCCGCGGCAAATCGGAGCGGATTTCGGCCGCACTCTGGTTTTCGGATCTTCTGAACTACACTAAGATCTCCGACAGCGTGCCGCCTGAGGAGATCATCCCGCTGCTCAACGACTATAGCGAGGCGGTAATTACAGCCATACACGAATCCGGCGGCAACGTGCTGAAGCTGATCGGCGACGGTGTGCTGGCGATCTTCAAGGGCGAGGTGCCGGCGGAGACCTGCCGTGCGGCGCTCAACGCCGAAGCGCTTCTGCGAGAAAAACTCGCCAAGTTGAATGGCGAACGCAAGGCCGGCGACCGGCCGACGACAGATGTCTATATCGGCCTGCATATCGGCGACGTCTTTTACGGCAATATCGGCAGCCAGGACCGGCTGGATTTCACGGTCATCGGCCCTGCGGTCAACGAAGTCAGCCGCATCGCCTCGATCTGCCGCTCGGTCGATCTCAATGTGCTGATGTCCTCCGATTTCGCCTCGGCGATCCCGGAGGAGGAGCGCGCTGCACTCGCCTGCATAGGGCGTTACGCACTGCGTGGCGTGCAGCGCGCCCAGCAGCTCTATACGCTCGAAAGCGCCCGGCTGAACGGCTGATCTTCACAGGGTCGGGTGAGGGCTATCGCAGCAGACCCTGGCCGCCGTCGATCCAGATCGGCGTCCCGGTGATGTGTCGGGCGCGGTCCGAGGCGAGGAAGAGAATGGTTTCGGCGACATCCTCGCTCTTGCCCGCTCTGCCGCCGGCGATCGGGATATCCCCTTGCGGCCAGATGACCGGAACCTCCGTCTCCTCGCGATGGCGGCTATTTGTGTTGGCGCCGATATTGGTCTCGATCTCGCCGGGGCAGACGGCATTGACGCGGATGCCGTGCCGGCCGAGTTCGAGGGCGAGCTGCTGAACCATGGCAACCTGGCCGGCCTTGGTTGCGGTGTAGGCGGTAGCGCCCGGCGTGGTGAATGTCCGGGTGCCGTTGATCGAGGAGACGACGATGATCGAACCGCCGCGGCGCTTCAGGTGAGGCACCGTCAGATGCAAGGTCAGATAGGTGCCGCGCAGATTGACGGCGATGGTCTTGTCCCATTCATCCGGCTTCAGATCGTCGATTGGCGCCCAGACGCCGTTGATCCCGGCGTTGGCGACAACGATGTCGAGGCCATGGAAGATATCGGTCAACCGCGCCACGGCGCTCCGCATTTGAGCCTCGTCACTGGTATCGGCCGTCAGCGCGATCGACCCGCCGCCGGCGGCCTTGATCTCGGCGCAGGTCTTTTCGACCTCGTCGGCCGTGCGGCTCAGCACGGCGATCTTTGCTCCCTCGGCGGCGAGCCTCAGCGCGGCCGCCTTGCCGATGCCGGAACCGGCGCCCGTCACCAACGCGATCTTATCCTTCAGCTCCATGGGCGGCTCTCCTTGCCGTTTGACCCTAAGCCAATGTTCGGCACCACTGTTGGTTCCGGCGGAGAGTGCCTCGAGGGAGCTATCTGAGGAGGCCGTGTCTCAACGCCCATTTCTCCGGCCCGTGGACGGCGGCAAAGAGTAGACCGGCAAGGAAGGTGAAGTGATCGATGAAAAAGCCGAACTCGGCCTGGTTCTGCTGCCAATGAGATGGACCGTGGAAAGCGAAGGCGAGGAAGATCACATAGATCCCTGCCAGCAGGCTCGCCTCGGTGAAGAAGGCCCCGGATATGAAGGCCAGCGCCAGCGCGATCTCGAAGAAGGCTGCGACCCAGGCAAGGAATGTCGCCATCGGAAAACCGGCAGCAGTGATGTAACCCGCCGTCGCACCGATGTCGGCGAACTTGAAGCCGGCGGCCATGAAGAAGATGAAGCTGAAAATGATGCGGGCGACGATGATTGCGATTGCTCTGGCCATCGTAAGATCTCCTGTTTGAGTTTCCACCATGACGGACGAGACGACCGATTTGCTACACGGCAAATAAAAAAGGCTGCTCGCGCGGCCAGCCTCTAACTCAAATGTGGAATGCTTACAGTCGCAAACATACCGTTGCAAAGACCACGCGCAAAACTAGGAGTTTCGGGGATATTTGCGATAGAGTTCACCCCAGGCAGTTTCCTCCGATGGTTATTATTCCACACGAAAGCAGTTGTTCGAGTTTCGCATTGCAACGGTGAACTAAAGGACTACCCGATGCACGCTAGAAATTTGGTCGGTATCTGGATCATCGATTCGTTTCAAATTGAGGACTGCCCAACAGGCCAGCGAACGCATCCTTGGGGCGAGCGCCCGTCTGGAATGGTGATGTTCAGTCCCGAAGGCCGCATGTCCGCCCTGATCACACCTGGTGGTCGATCACGCCCAAAGACCGAAGCCGATGAGGCAGCAGCTTTCCGTTCGATGCTGGCTTACTCGGGTCGATACAGGGTCGAGCCGCCCAACCGGCTCGTTACCACCGTCGACATCGCGTGGTTTGAGCCTTGGGTCGGGAGCGAGCAAGTCAGATACTTGGACTTTTCGGGCGACAACCTGACACTCACAAGTGCACCTCTGAGTATGCCTCAACAGGATGCGCCGATGTTCGCTGTTGTGACTTGGAGGCGAGAACTGGCTCGGCAAAGCGACTGAATTCAAAGGCGCCGCAAAAAAAGACATTGTGCGACAGTTCAATGCGAAATGCGCTCTCACCACTCGGCGAAGCTGCCATCGGCGTGGCGCCAGATGGGATTGCGCCAGCGATGACCCTCCTTGGCACGTTCGATGACATAGGCCTCGTCGACCTCGATGCCGAGACCGGGGCCCTGAGGGATCGAGACGAAACCATCGGCATACTGGAACACCTCCTTGTTGGAGATGTAGTCGAGAATGTCGTTGCCCTTATTGTAGTGGATGCCCAGGCTCTGTTCCTGGATGAAGGCATTGTAGCTGACGGCATCGACCTGCAGGCAGGCGGCGAGCGCGATCGGACCCAACGGGCAATGCGGCGCCAGCGCCACGTCATAGGCTTCGGCCATCGCCGCGATCTTGCGGCATTCGGTTATGCCGCCGGCATGCGAAAGATCCGGCTGGATGATATCGACATAGCCGTCCGAAAGAACCTGCTTGAAGTCCCAGCGCGAAAAGAGGCGTTCGCCGAGCGCGATCGGCGTCGAGGTATGGTTGACGATATCGCGCAGGGCTTCCTTGTTTTCGGAAAGCACCGGCTCCTCGATAAACATCAGCTTGTAGGGATCGAGTTCCTTGGCGAGAACCTTGGCCATCGGCTTGTGCACGCGGCCATGGAAATCGACGCCAATGCCGATATGCGGGCCGATTGCCTCGCGGATGGCGGCGATGGTTTCGACCGCCTTTTCCACCTTCTCGTTGGTGTCGACGATCTGCATTTCTTCGCAGCCATTGAGCTTGATCGCCTTGAAGCCGCGGGCGACCACCTCCCTGGCATTGTTGGCGACATCCGCGGGACGGTCGCCGCCGATCCAGGAATAGACCTTGATCCGATCGCGCAGCTGGCCGCCAAGCAGGGAATGGATCGGCTGGCCGAGTGCCTTGCCCTTGATATCCCACAGCGCCTGGTCGATGCCCGAGATCGCGCTCATGTGAACAGCGCCGCCGCGATAGAAGCCGCCGCGATACATCACGGTCCAGTGGTCCTCGATCAGGAAGGGATCCTTGCCGATCAGATAGTCTTCCAGTTCGTGGACGGCAGCCTGAACGGTCAGCGCGCGGCCTTCGACGACCGGTTCACCCCAGCCGACGATGCCTTCGTCGGTTTCGACCTTCAAAAACAGCCAGCGCGGCGGAACGATATAGGTGGTGAGTTTGGTGATCTTCATCGCGTTCTTCAGTCTCTTCTTAGGTTTGCGATCAGCGGCACTTCCGCAGGTTTCCGGTGATCCATCATTTCGTTCTGCCGATCGCCTTTTCGGCGGCGGCAAGGTCGCGCACCGCAAGATCGAGCATGCGGTTGGCGCAGTCGCGGGCGCCAGCCTTGTCGCGCATGCGGAGGGCCTCGACCAACTGGCCGTGAACGAGCACCGCATCCTCGCGATTCTCGACGCCGATGTTGGAGGCATGCAGCGCATATTTCAGCGCCGCATGGATGGCGCTCGACAGGCGGCGGAAGACCTGGTTGTGACTGGCGGTCAGCAGCACCGTGTGGAACATGACGTCGGCATCGGTGAAGCCTTCCGGGTCATGGGCGCTGTCACGCATCTGCCGCCAGGCATTGTCGAGATCGGCGATCTCCTGGGCGCTGGCGCGCTCGGCGGCATATTCGGCTGCTGCCGGCTCGATGGTGCGGCGGGCTTCGAGAATGCAGCCGAGCAGGTCGAAGTCCTTGATGTAGGGTCCCATCCATTCCAGCACGTCGGCGTCGAGGATATTCCAGTCGTCCTTGTCGCAGACGGTGGTTCCGACCCTTGGTTTACCGCGGACCAGCCCCTTTGATTCCAGCACTTTCAGCGATTCGCGAATGACAGTGCGGCTGACGCCGTAGAGTTCGCAGAGGTCGTTCTCGCGGGGCAGCGGCGCGCCCGAGGGATAGCGGTCCGCACAGATATCCTGAGCGATTGCCGCCGTGACGTTGCGGCGGACGCGCGGGCGCTTCTCAATACCAGGGCTTTCGGCCTCGCCCTGTCGCTCGATTGTTTCCAACTCACCTCTCCGCTCTATCTCTGGCGCTAGGCAATCGAACCTCATTATCCGAATTCGATCCGCTATGCGACGCTCCTCCAGGCCCTCGTACATAATCCTATTATTCCAATCATCATACATTGGCAATTGACTGGTATGATGATTTGTCATAATTCATTGGACGCTGCCTGGGAGGCAGTTGCTCGGTTTTAAGAGTTCAGGGAGAGAGAAATGCGCTCGTTCAAAGCAGCCATCCTGGCTGGCACTTTCGCCATTCTGGCCGCCGGCTCGGCATTTTCGGCAGACGTCAAGATAGGGTTCATCGTCAAGCAGCCCGAAGAGCCGTGGTTCCAGGACGAATGGAAATTCGCCGACCAGGCCGCCAAGGAAAAAGGCTTCACCGTCGTCAAGATCGGCGCCGAAGACGGCGAGAAGGTCCAGTCGGCGATCGACAATCTTGGCGCTCAAGGTGCGCAGGGCTTCATCATCTGCACGCCCGACGTCAAGCTCGGCCCCGGCATCGTCGCCAAGGCCGAAGCCAATCAGCTGAAACTGATGACGGTCGACGACCGCCTCGTCAGCGCCGACGGCAAGCCGCTGGAAGACGTGCCGCATATGGGCATCTCCGCTACGAAAATCGGCGAGACCGTCGGCCAGGCGATCGTCGACGAGATCAAGAAGCGCGGCTGGGACATGAAGAATGTCGGCGCGGTCCGGGTCTCCTACGACCAGCTGCCGACCGCCGTTGACCGCGTCGAAGGCGCGATCGCGGTGCTGAAGTCGGCCGGTTTCCCGGCTGAGAACATCTATGACGCGCCACAGGCGAAGACGGACACGGAAGCGGCACTCAATGCGGCGACCACCGTTCTCAACAAACATGCCGAGGTCAAATACTGGGTCGCCTTCGGTCTCAACGACGAAGCCGTCCTCGGCGCCGTCCGCGCTTCGGAATCGGTCGGCATTCCGGCGGCCAACGTCATCGGCGTCGGCATCGGCGGTGCGGAATCGGCGATCAACGAGTTCAAGAAGCCGGCGGCCACGGGCTTTTTCGGCACGGTCATCATCTCGCCGAAGCGTCATGGCTACGAGACGGCGCTGAACATGTACGACTGGATCGCCAACGACAAAGAGCCGGCAAAGCTGACGCTCACTTCCGGTTCGCTGGCGCTGCGTGGCGATTACGAAAAGGTCCGCAAGGATCTTGGCATCGAGTGATCATCCCAGGATGATATGTCCGGCGGCCGCTCAGCGTGCCGTCGGATCCTTCTCGGCGGAGCGGCGATGGCTTTCCTCGAATTCAACAATATCTCCAAGGGTTATCCCGGCGTGCAGGCGCTGGCGAATGTTTCCTTCTCTGTCGAGAAGGGCGCCGTTCACGGACTGATGGGCGAGAACGGTGCCGGTAAATCGACGCTGATCCGCGTCCTATCCGGCGATCAGGCCGCCGATGATGGCCGCGTCCTGATCGACGGCGAGGAGCAGAAATATGGCTCCGTTCGCGACGCTTTCCATGCCGGCGTCATCGTCATCCATCAGGAACTGCAGCTCGTTCCGGAGTTGACGGTCGCCGAAAATCTCTGGCTCGGGCGCTTTCCGGCCAAGGGCGGCATCATCCATTCGAAGACGCTGATCGAGACGGTGCGCTCGAAGCTCGAGGAGATCGGCATCGATGTCGATCCGTCGGCCAAGGTCGCCTCGCTTTCGATCGGCGCCCGGCAGATGGTCGAGATCGCCAAGGCCGTCATGCTCGACGCACGGGTGATCGCGCTTGATGAGCCGACCTCCTCGCTTTCCTCGCGCGAGAGCGAGATCCTGTTTTCGCTGATCGACAGGCTGAAGGCGAAGGGAACGGTCATTCTCTACGTCTCGCACCGTCTCGACGAGATCTTCAGGCTTTGCGACAGCCTGACGGTGTTGCGCGACGGCAAGCTCGCCGCCCACCATCCGGACATCGCTGAAACGACGCGCGAGCAGATCATTTCGGAAATGGTCGGACGCGAGATCAGCAATGTCTGGGGATGGCGCGAACGCGCGCTCGGCGACATCAGGCTCCAGGTCAAGAACCTGTCGGGGCCGAGGTTGCGCAACCCGATCAGTTTCTCCGTCCGCCAGGGCGAGATCGTCGGTTTCTTCGGCCTGATCGGTGCCGGCCGCAGCGAGATGGCGCGGCTGCTCTACGGCGCCGATAGCAGGCATCAGGGTCAGGTCGCGATCGATGGCGTTGCCGTCTCACCGAACAATCCGAAGGCGGCGATCAACGCCGGGATGGTGCTTTGCCCCGAGGACCGCAAATTCGACGGCATTGTCCAGGGACGATCGATCGAAGAGAATATCGCGATTTCGTCGCGCCGGCATTTTTCGCCCTTCGGAATTCTGAGCCCGAGACAGGAAGCGGCGCTGGCGGATCGGTTCATTGCCCGACTTCGGGTACGAACGCCGTCGCGCAAACAGGACATCATCAATCTCTCCGGAGGCAATCAGCAGAAGGTCATTCTCGGGCGCTGGCTGTCCGAGCAGGGGATCAAGGTCCTCGTCATTGACGAGCCGACGCGCGGCATCGATGTCGGGGCGAAATCGGAAATCTACGACATCCTTTACGAGCTTGCGGCCGGCGGCATGGCGATCGTGGTGATCTCCAGCGAGCTGCCTGAAGTCATGGGCATCTCTGATCGCATCATGGTGATGTGCCAGGGCAGAGTGGCGGCCAATGTTGCCCGACAGGATTTCGACGAGCGCGCCATTCTGACCGCCGCACTTCCGGACAAGAATGCGGCAGGCATCATTTAGGACCAGGAATACGGATAATGAATTCGTTGAAAAAAATTCTTCTCGGCGAGCAGGGACTGGTGGTGATTTTCGCTGCCGCCTTCGTCATCGTCTCGCTCTTCGTGCCGAATTTCCTGACCGAGCGAAACATGCTGGGGCTGCTGCAGTCGGTCGTCACGATCGGCATCGTCGCCTGCACGATGATGTTCTGCCTGGCGTCGCGCGATTTCGACCTTTCGGTCGGATCGATCGTCGCTTTCTCCGGCATGATCGCAGTGATGGTCTCGAACGCGACGGGCTCAATCCCTCTTGGTTTGTTCGCCGCCCTGCTTTGCGGCGCCGTCGTCGGCTTGGTCAACGGCATCATCATCGCCCGCTTTCGCATCAATGCGCTGATCACCACGCTGGCGACTATGCAGATCGTGCGCGGTCTGGCGCTGATCGCCTCGGACGGCCGCGCCGTCGGCATCAACGATCCTGCTTTCTACCAGCTTGCCCTATCGCGCTTCCTCACCGTGCCGACGCCGATCTGGATCATGCTGGTCCTTTTTCTGCTCTTCGGTTTCGTGCTCAATCGCACCGTCTTCGGCAAGAACACGCTGGCGATCGGCGGCAATCCAGAGGCCTCGCGGCTTGCCGGCGTCAATGTCGTCAACATGCGCATCTGGATCTTTGCGCTGCAGGGTCTCGTCTGCGGCATTGCCGGCATCCTGCTTGCTTCGCGCATCACCTCCGGCCAGCCGAATGCGGCGACGGGACTTGAGCTCTCGGTGATTTCGGCCTGTGTGCTTGGCGGCGTCTCGCTGGCCGGCGGCCGGGCGGCAATGAGTGGGGTCATCGTCGGCGTGCTGATCATGGGCATTGCTGAAAACGTTATGAATCTGCTGAATATCCAGGCATTCTATCAGTATGTCGTGCGCGGCCTGATCCTGCTGATCGCGGTGCTGCTCGACAATTTGAGATCTTCGGCTGCGGGGCGGCGTGGATGAGTGAAGGTAGAGCCGTGAGCGACATCGAACTGAGGCACGGTGATCTCGCCGTCAGGGTCAGCCCCCGGGGTGCCGCGGTCACCGCCGCGACGTTTCGAGGCATGCCCTTTCTCGTGGCCGCCGGCGGGCCGGATGGGACGATGGCGAATTTTGCGATGGTGCCGTTCGGCAATCGCGTCGAGGGCAACGCCATGTCCTTTGCCGGACGCGATTATGCCTTCGAGCCGAATACTTCCGATCCGCTCTACCGGCACGGTGACGGCTGGCTGAGCCTCTGGCAGCTTGAAGACTCCAGCCCGGAGCATGCGCAGTTTTCCTTTTCCCGCGCCGCCGACGGGGTTTCACCCTATGCCTATCTTACCCGGCAGGAGATCCGTCTCGCCGGCGATGCACTGGTGCTGACGCTGTCCGTCGAAAACCGCGGTGAAGCGGCTCTCCCCTTCGGGCTTGGTCAACATCCCTTTTTCGCACGGACGCCAAAGACGCGACTGACGATTGCGGCCGATCGCTATTGGAACGAGCGGCCGGACCATCTGCCTGAGATGCCCGGTCCTGTGCCCGGCTATTTCGATTTCGGATCCGAAAAGCTGTTGCCGCAGAGATGGATGAACAATGCCTTCGAGGGTTGGAATGGGCAGGCGGCAATCGCCTGGCCGGAGCTTGGAATTCAGGCGGCGCTGGAAGCCGACGGCGCGCTCGATCGCTTCATGCTGTATATGCCGGTCGACCGGAGCGACTTCTTCTGCCTCGAGCCGATGAGCCACCTGCCGAACGGCCACCATCTGCCGGATTTGGGTGGGCTGACGCCGCTTGCGCCGGGGGAGGTTCTTGCCGGCGGGGTAACGATCCTGATGTCGGCGCTGCCGGTTCAATCGGAGGGGAGATAGATGGGCAGCCGCCTGCAGGGCAAGCACATCCTGATAACAGGAGCCGCGCAGGGTATCGGTCTTGCGATTGCAAAGGCTTTTATGCGGGAGGATGCCGCCGTCTTTCTCGTCGACCGCGACGCCGCACTGCTGGCGAAGACGGCGAAAGAGCTTAATAGCATCGGTGGGCGGCTTGGTTATCTGCCGGCCGACATTACCGATTCTGGAACGATCACGACATTGGTCGCTCAGGCGAATGAAGAGATCGGACAGCTGAATGCGCTCGTCAACAATGCCGGTGTCAATGTCTTTGCCGAACCGCTCGAGACGACCGACGAGGTATGGAACCGCTGCTTCGACATCAATCTGAAGGGCGCGTGGAACTGTTGCAAGGCGGTGCTGCCTGGCCTGATCGAACAGGGCGGCGGCGTCATCCTCAACATTGCTTCGACGCACGCTTTCACTATCATCCCGCACACATTTCCTTATCCGCTGGCAAAACACGCGCTGCTTGGAATGACGAAATCCCTGGGTCTCGAATATGCGGCCCGCAATATCCGGGTAAACGCGCTGGCGCCGGGCTATGTCTCGACGCAGAAAGTGATCGATTACTGGAACGGCTTCCCAGATCCTGAGGCGGCAAAGGCTGAGACGATGAGGCTGCATCCCAGCGGGCGCATCGCGACGCCAGAGGAGATCGCCTTGGCCGCCGTGTTCATGATCTCAGACGAGTGCCCGTTCATGAATGCCACCTGCCTGACGATCGACGGCGGTCTCAGCGTGCTGCAGCATCCAGCCTGAAAGCGCTTCGATTCCGGCTGATTTTTACAGGCCTGTCGTCTTCTCGCGATAGAGCATTATATTGCCCATCGGGAAGGCTATCTGATCTTCCGCAGGCATGGAGCGGCGCCCTGCCGCTCCCTCGAAAGCACAATAGAAACAGGAGGACGGCATGCAGATCAATCGCACGGCTTCGGCTCATTGGACCGGTGGCCTCAAAGACGGCAAAGGCCTGATCTCGACGCAGAGCGGCGCCCTGAAGGACTATCCCTACGGCTTTGCCAGCCGCTTCGAAGGCATTGCCGGCACCAACCCGGAAGAGCTGATAGGTGCTGCCCATGCCGGCTGCTTCACCATGGCGCTGTCATTGATCCTCGGCGAAGCCGGTTTTACCGCCGAGCATATGGAAACCTCCGCCAAGGTGACGCTCGAAAGCGTCGAAGGCGGCTTTGCCATTACCGCCATCCACCTTTCGCTCACCGGTCGTATTCCCGGCGCCGATGAGGCGACCTTCACCGAACTTGCCAACAAGGCGAAGGCCGGCTGCCCGGTTTCCAAGGCGCTCGCCTCCGTTCCGATCACGCTCGACGTCAAGCTCGGCTAATTTCCGTTGCCGTTGACGAGGTGCCGCGCGCGTTTGGCGTCGCGGCATTTTTCTATTGCGTTCGATAATAACGTTCGACCGCTCCAGGAAATCCTCACATCTACCAGAAGGACGCGCATCGGTATGGTGCAGCCTGTGTGTTGACAAATGATGCCTGATATTTTACGATTGACGAAATTCAAAAATCGTCAGTCGTAATTCGAGCATCGAAACCATGGACGACATTACGGAAAATACACTGGACGTCACCCGGCAGGAGAATGTTACCCGCATTCTCGATGCGGCCGAGCGGCTGTTCCGCCACTATGGCTACAGCAAGACGACGGTGGCTGACATTGCCCGCGATCTTGGCATGTCGCCGGCCAATGTCTATCGTTTCTTCGCCTCGAAGGTGGAAATCCACCAAGCGATCTGCGGGCGTATGCTCGCCACCTGCTATCAGCTCGCCTACGACGTCCGCCACCTTCCGATCAGCGCCAGTGAACGATTGCGCCGCTATGTCGAGACTCAGCACCAGTGGACGTTGGATACGATGCTCGATGAGACGAAGGTTCATGAGATGATCGTCGTCGCGATCGAGCGCGACTGGCACGTCATCGAAAAACATATCGATCGCATTCATGACATCATCGCCGAAATTATCGCCGAAGGCATTGCAGCCGGCGAGTTCGCCGAGCAGGACCCCGTCGCCGCCTCGCGTTGCTTCGGCGCGGCGACGAACACGCTCTGCCATCCGCAAATGGTGGCGCAATGTCTCTCCAAGACGAACCGCGCGAGCATCGACGAACTGATCGACTACGTGATCAGGGCGCTGAAGAAATAACGGACGGCAGCCGCCGCCGACCCCCCAAAACGATCCAGGAGTGCGGAAGATGTTTTCGCTCAAGACCCTTAGCCATCGCATGCCGTCCGTCGCCCGCCTTGTGCTTGTCGGCGCCATCGGCATCGGTGTTTCCGCCTGCTCGGAAGAAAAGGCTGAGGTCAAGCAAGTCATCCGGCCGGTGAAGGTCGTCGAGATCGCCAAGGCCGGCGACACGCGCAAGCTCGACTATTCGGGCTCGGTCAAGGCGCGCACGGAGATGAACCTCGGGTTTCGCGTCGCGGGCAAGATCACCGAACGCCTCGTCGATATCGGCGACCGGGTGACGCCGGGCGACGTTCTCGCCCGCGTCGACGCCACCGATTACCAACTGGCGGTCAGAACGGCGGAAGCCAATCTTGCTTCGGCCGAAAGAGGCGTTGAAACCGCCGACCTCGCCAACAAACGCGCCGAGCAGCTTTTCGACAAGAGTGTCGCTCCGAAGTCGCAGGTCGAACAGGCCGCGCTCAGTCATGACCAGGCGATTTCGCAGCGCGATGCCGCCCTTTCCGCGCTCGACCAGGCGAAGAACCAGGTGAGCTACACCGAGCTCAAGGCCGGTCAGAACGGCATCGTCACATCAATCAATGCCGATACCGGTCAGGTCGTCGGTTCCGGCGCCGCCGTCGTCACCGTTGCCGTCGACGGCGAGAAGGAAGTGCAGATCGCGGTTCCGGAAAACGACATTGCCGAATTCAAGCCGGGCAAGACGGTCAAGGCAAGCTTCTGGGCCGATGCCAGACTGGTGCTCGACGGCAAGGTGCGGGAGGTGTCCGGCAGCGCCGACCAGCAGTCCCGCACCTTTGCTGTCCGGGTGAGCCTGCCGAACGATCCGCAGGTGTTGCTCGGCATGACGGCGACGATCGAGGCCGACGTCAGCAACGGCAACAGCTATGTCTCGATCCCGCTCAGCGCACTGGCTGAAAAGGACGGCAAGCAGATGGTCTGGACCGTCGACCGTGACACGGCGACCGTGCATGGCCGCGACATCAAGGTCGCCGATTTCACCGGCGACGGCGTGCATGTGACCGAAGGCCTCGATACCGGCGATCTCGTCGTTGCCGCCGGCACGCAGTTCATGAGCGAAAATCTGAAGGTGAAGGCGCCGGACCAGCAGTCGGCCCTGGCCACCACGGACCAGACCGTCCGCTGATCAGGTCATAAAAGGGAACGGAACCATGGACGCCACCACCGAAAAGCGACCCTTCAATCTGTCGCGCTGGGCGATCGGCCATCCGAGCATCGCCCGCTTCCTCTTCGGACTGATCATCATCACCGGCGTGCTCGGTCTGATGCGCATGGGCCAGCGCGAGGATCCCGAATTCACCTTCCGCGTCATGGTCGTTCAGGCGATCTGGCCGGGCGCTTCTATCCAGGAGATGGAAGATCAGGTCGTCAACAAGATCGAGCGCAAGCTACAGGAAACCCCGCATATCGACTGGGTCAAGTCCTATACGAGGGCGGGCAGTGCGATCATCACCCTGCAGGTCAAGGGTGACACCAATTCGCAACAGGTAGCGGATGCCTTCTACCAGGTGCGCAAGAAGGTCGGCGACATCTCCAGCGAGCTACCGCAGGGCCTGCTCGGCCCCTATTTCAACGACGAATTCGGCGACACCTTCATCACGCTGCATTCGATCAGCGGCGACGGCTATTCCTATCCGGAACTGAAGAAATTCGCGATCGAGGCGCGCGACATGCTGCTGACGACGCCGGGTGTCGAGAAGGCGGTCATCATCGGCGACCAGCCTGAGAAGATCTATATCGACGTCTCGTCCAAGGCGCTCGCCGAGCGCGGCCTGACGATCCTCGACCTGCAGAACGCCATCAACGGCCAGAACAATGTCGATCCGGCGGGCTCCGTCGATACCGGCCTGCGCTCGGTGCGCATCTCCGTCGAAGGCGACGTGAAGAAGGCGGCCGATATCCGCGAATTGCGCCTTCGCGCCGGCGGCCAAGTGACCCGGCTCGGCGATATCGCCACCGTCAGTTCCGGGCTCGAGGATCCCTATCAGCGCAAGTACCGTTTCAACGGCCATGACAGCGTCCAGGTCGGCGTCGTGATGGCCAAGGGCTTCAACGTCACCGATGTCGGCAAGGGCGTCGAGGCGACCTATCAGCGCTTCGAGGAGGCGCTGCCCTACGGCGTCGCGGTCGATCAGATCGCCAACCAGCCCGACGTGGTGACGGATGCGGTCAGCGAATTCATGCATGCGCTCGGCGAAGCCCTTGTCATCGTGCTTATTGTCTCGTTCCTGTCGATCGGCTGGCGCTCGGGCCTCGTCATCGCCATTGCCATTCCGCTGGTGCTCGCTGCCACCTTCGCGCTAATGTACGAACTCGGCATCGACCTGCAGCGCATCTCGCTCGGCGCGCTGATCATCGCGCTCGGCCTGCTCGTCGACGATGCGATGATCGTCGTCGAGATGATGGAGCGAAAGCTGGAGGAGGGGCTGGTCAAGATCGAAGCGGCAAGCTTCGCCTATTCCTCGACCGCTTTCCCGATGCTGACGGGTACGCTGATCACCACGGCCGGCTTCATTCCCGTCGGCTTCGCTGCATCGACGGCCGGCGAATATGTGCGTTCGCTGTTTTATGTAGTCGGCATCGCGCTGGTCACCTCGTGGTTCGTCGCCGTCTATTTCACGCCGTGGCTCGGCTACATGATCCTCAAACAGCGCCATCACGCCGGCGAGCATCACGACGCGTTCGACACCGGCTTCTATCGCCGTCTGCGCGGCACGGTCGGCTGGGCGGTGCGCCACCGGGTCATCGTACTGCTGCTGACGCTCGGCACGTTCGTCACCAGCCTCTGGGCCTTCCAGTTCATCCCGCAGAATTTCTTCCCGCAATCGTCGCGGCCGGAAATCCTCGTCGATCTGTGGCTGCCCGAGGGCACCAGCATCAAGGAAGTCGAGGTGCAGGCAAAGGCGCTCGAAGCCAAGATGATGGATGATCCCGACAAGAAGTTCATCGCCACCTATATCGGCGAAGGCGCGCCGCGCTTCTTCCTGCCGCTCGACCAGCAGTTGCGCAACCCGAACTTCGCCCAGCTCCTCGTCATGGCCAATGACGAACCGGCGCGTGAGCGGCTGATCGTCAAGCTGCGGGCGATTCTTGCAGAGGATTTCCCGGAGATTCGCGGCAAGGTCGATCGTCTCTTCCTCGGCCCGCCGACTGGCTGGCCGGTGCAGATGCGCGTCATGGGGCCGGACCGACAGGAAGTGCGAGCGATCGCCGATCAGGTAAAGGCGCGCTTCCAGGCCAATCCGATGCTCGGCGCCATTCATGACGACTGGCTGGAACAGGTGCCGGCGATGAAGCTGGTGATCGACCAGGACCGCGCCCGGGCCCTTGGCGTCACCTCGCAGCGGGTTCGCCAGATGCTGCAGACCGCCATGTCCGGTGCGGCACTCGACGATTTCCGCGACGGCGAGGAGACGGTCTCGATCGTCGCCCGTGAGCCGGATGCCAGCCGTTCGCTGCTGTCGGCGGTGAACTCGGTCTATGTGCCGACGGATTTCGGCGGCTTCGTGCCGGTCTCGCAGGTGGCAAAGGTCGTGCCGGTCATGGAGCAGGGCATCGAATGGCGGCGCAACCGCCTGCCGACGATCACCGTGCGGGCGACGCTGCCCGATGGCGTGCAGCCGAACGACGTGGTGATGAAGATGTATGCCGACATGAAGGACATGCGCGAGAGCCTGCCGGCCGGCTACAATGTCGAAATCCAAGGCGGCGCCGAGGATGCGGCGGAAAGCCAGATGTCGATCGCCGCCAAGGCGCCGATCATGCTCGCCGTCATCATCGTGCTGCTGATGGTGCAACTGCAGCACTTCGGCAAGGCGATGCTGGTGCTGGCGACCGGTCCGCTCGGCATTATCGGCGCGGCGGCCGCCTTGCTGATCAGCGGCGCGCCGTTCGGCTTCGTGGCGATCCTCGGTGTCATCGCGCTGCTCGGCATCATCATGCGCAACTCGATCATCCTGGTCGACCAGATAGACCAGGATATCAAGGCCGGCATGCACCGGCAGGAGGCGATCATCGGTGCTGCCGTGCGGCGTTTCCGGCCGATCATGCTGACGGCGCTGACCGCCGTGCTCGCACTGATCCCGATCTCGCGCGGCGTCTTCTGGGGTCCGCTCGCCTACGCGATGATGGGCGGCATCCTGGTCGCGACCGTGCTTACGATTCTGGTTCTGCCTGCCGGTTACGCGCTTTTCTTCGGCCGGGAGCCGAAGGCAAAGGACGAGCCAGGCCAGGATGCCGACGCCATCCAGGAAGAGGCGGATGACAGACATCCGCCGGCGTTGGCAGCAGAGTGAGGACGGCGCGGCGAAAGCCGCGCCGTTTTCCTTACGAGGTCGCAGCTCTCTCATCAAACCACGTTGCGCTGCCCGCTCGCCTTTGAACCTGCGTGCCGATTCCATTGCCGCCCCGAAAGAGCTAAGCTGCGAAAACATGCCGGAAGAGCAAGACGGCGTCTCGGCGATGCATTGCCGCCGACGAGTTTGCGGGGAGGCACGATCATGGCCGATTATCGTTTGGACGCGAGCTGGAGCCCGATCGAGGACAGTCTCGGGCGTTTGACCTTCACGCTCTTCAATCTTTCGGCCGAGCCGCTTTCCGGCTTCTCGCTTTCCTATGTATCGGCAACGCGGGTTGCCGACGCATATGTCTGCGACGGCGCCAGCCTGACGCGGCAGGTTGCGAATTTCCATGAATTCCTGCCGCCCGACGGGCTGAGCATTGCCCCGGGCGGGCGCTGGCGGTTCACCGTCGAAGGGCTGGCCAGCGAACCGAAACATAGGACGGATGGTATCAAATCTGCCCATCTGACGCTTATGGACGGCCGTCACGTTCCGGTTACTTTCGGCGATCTCATGCTCGAAGGCCGGGATGGCGGTGCGGCGCCGCCGCTTCTGCCGCCGGGCCGGATCGAGGAGCCCTATGCGCTGCTGCCCTGGCCGCTGTCGCTCGGGCTGAAGGCGGGAGACTTGCCGGTCGTCCTTTATCCCGTTGAAAGGACCCGGCCCGATGCGATCAAGGCGCTCTCCCTGGTTCTCGCGCTTTGCCAGCGGCTCTATCCGGCCGACAGCGCGCCGTTCTCGCTCGGTGCCGTCAAAGGCGGGCGAGCCATTCGTTTCGTCACCGAATCATCGATCGACGCCCTCGCTTACGAACTGCGTTTCTCCTCGCATGAGATCGTGCTTTCGAGCGCGGACCCAGCGGGGCGGCAATACGGGCTGATCAGCCTGGCGCAATTGCTGCACGGCGCCCGCGCCGATCGCGAGCGCTTCCAATTTCCCAATTTCGGCACGATCGCCGACCAGCCGCGCCATGACTGGCGCGGCTGTCATCTCGATGTGTCGGGGCGGTTTTATCCGGTGGCGGACGTCATGCGGCTGATCGATATCCTGGCGTGGAACAAACTCAATATTTTCCACTGGCACCTGACCGATGACGAAGCCTGGCGGTTGGAGATCAAGGCCTATCCCACGCTGACGGAAATCGGCGCACGGGGTGGGCCTGACGAAGCGCTGGCGGCGCAGTACGGCGACGGGCCGGAAACACGCACCGGCCATTATACGCAAGACGACGTCAGGCGGATCGTTGCGCATGCCGCATCGCTTGGTGTCGAGGTGGTGCCGGAAATCGATATTCCCGGCCACAGCGCCGCAGCGCTGTCTTCATTACCCGATCTCGTCGATCCGCAGGAGGCTGAGGATAGTTACCGCTCACCGCAAGGTCATGCCAACAATGCCCTCAACCCGGCGGTCGAATTCACTTACGAATTCCTCGGCAACGTGTTCGACGAAATGGTGGCGCTGTTTCCCGGCGAGTATTTTCATATCGGCGGTGACGAGGTTGCGTCCGGCGCCTGGCTTTCCTCGCCGCTCTGCCAGGCGCTGATGGAGCGGGAGAAACTGGCCGGCGCCGCCGCGCTGCAATCTCACTTCCTGAAGCGCGTCCAGGGCATGCTGTCGGAACGCGGCAGGAAGCTTGCCGGCTGGAATGAGGTCTCGAACGGTGGCGGCGTCGATCGCGACGGCACGCTGCTGATGGCCTGGGAAAGGTCCGATGTCGGCATCGAACTGGCGCAGGCAGGTTACGACGTGGTGATGACGCCGGGACAGGCCTACTATCTCGACATGGCGCAGGCGGAAGCCTGGTCCGAGCCCGGCGCAAGCTGGGCAGGCTTCACGCCGCCGGAGCGGACCTATTGTTACGAGGCCGAGGGCGAGTTGCCGGAGGCGCTGAAGGGGAAGATGCGCGGCATCCAGGCCTGTATCTGGAGCGGCAACATCGCCTCGCGCACCCATTTCAACCGGCTGGTCTTTCCGCGCCTTCCGGCAATCGCCGAGGCGGCCTGGACGCCTCTGGCGCGCAAGGACTGGGATCGGTTCGCAGCGATCGTGCGGATGTGGCCGGTGCTTTAGGCCACCACCACGTCCGCCTTCAATCCCAGCAGTGCTGCGCCGATCAGGCCGGGTTCGATACGGCATTGGCTGCGCACCACCAGCGGCCGGTCGAATTTGCGCAGGATGCGGGCGCGCACGGCGTGATCGAGCTCGGCAAGCAGCGGCTCGACATTGGACAGCCCGCCGCCGACCGGCACGATGGTGGCGCCGGTGATGTTGATCGTCAGCGCCAGGGGCGAGGCGACGAGATCGACATAGACGTCGATCGTCCGTGTCGCCTTCTCCTCATCATGTTGCCATTGAGCGATGATTTCTTCGCTCGAAAGGTCGAGATCATGCAGCGTCTTGTGCAGGCGCTCCAGGCCACGGGCGCCGCCGACCGTGTCGACGCATCCCCTCTGGCCGCAGCCGCAGGCATAGGCAGGAATGGTGACAGGCGGATAACCGGCTGCGGATGCGATGATCGGCCCGTGACCCCATTCGCCGGCAAAACCGCCGGCCTCATTGACGAGGCGCCCGTCGGCAACCAGGCCGCCGCCGACGCCGGTGCCGAGGATGGCGCCGAAGACGATGCGGTGGCCGCGACCGGCGCCGAGGCCGGCTTCGGCCATGGCGAAACAGTCGGCGTCGTTGGCGATCAGCACCGGAAGGCCGAGTTCCGCTTCGAGATCTGCTGCCAGCGTGCGGCCATGGATGCAGGGAATGTTGGCGCAGGTCAGCCGCTGCGTATCGGGATCAACGACGCCGGCGATGGAGAGGGCAATGCGGCTCGGCTCTTCGCCGGTTTCAGTGATGATGGCGCGCAAGGTCTCGACGAAAGCGGCGAAATCATCCCTCGGTGTCGGATGCCGGCCGAGGGGGACGATGTCCGTCTCGGAGCGGGCGATGCCACCCTTGATGGCGGAGCCGCCGATGTCGAATGAAATGATCATTGCCACCCTGCCGTTTCTCTGGTCTGTGGTGTCTGCTCGCACTGTTGGCGGGGAATTACAAGCCTTCATTCCGCCGCGCGCCACGCGCTTGCGGCGCGAAGAGGAATGATCGAACCAAATCGCCACCAACAGCTATTCCCGTCTCACAAGTCATTCAATTGGCATATTGCGCGGCCAAAATCTGCGCCTGCACTTCCATCATCTACTGGTATCATGACCATCGAAAACGCCGATTCCCATAGACGCAGAAGACCACGTCCACCCCGTCCCAAAGGCCGCCGCCTCTCATCCATCCTGCGTCAGCTGGCCGCCGACCGGAGCCGGGAGCGGATTTCGATCGGCGACCTGTTCCAGACGATGGGCGACAGGGCGATCAGCGCGTTGATGCTGATCTTCGCGCTGCCGAACGCTTTTCCCACGCCGCCCGGCACCTCGGCAGTGCTCGGCGCTCCGCTCGTCTTCCTGGCCGCGCAGTTGACCTTTGGGCTGAAACCCTGGCTTCCGAGGATAATTGCCGACCGTTCGATGCGGCGGGAGGATTTCGAGACCATTATCGGCCGCATCCACCGCTGGCTCGCCTGGGCGGAGCGCATGCTGAAGCCAAGGCTTGCGATCTTTGCCGAGCCGCCGGCGGAATATCTCGCCGGGGCCGCGTGCCTGCTGCTGTCGATCGTGCTGCTGCTACCGGTCCCGCTCGGCAACATCCTGCCGGCGATCACGATCTCGGTCTTCGCTTTCGGCATATTGGGCCGTGACGGGCTCTTCGCCCTGATCGGATTCGTGATGACGGCGGTGTCGCTGGTCGTTGCCGGCGGCGTGATTTACGGTCTCGTGAAGGCGGCGATCTATCTCGTCGTGCAATGGTTTGCCTGAGCATTTCTGCAGGGTTCCTTTCAACAGGCTCGACATTTGCCGGAATTTTGTTTTGATCTGGCGGTTACAGATTCAAATCATGTTCGGCGGCGGCACGCCGGCTCACTTTGCGTGGTAGGCATTCAATGGCAAAAAGATCCGAGACCCCTGCACGGCTCGACGATGCGGCGCGTGCCGGCTGGCTCTATTACGTCGCCGGGCGTACGCAGGATGAAATCGCCGCCGCGATGGGGATCTCGCGGCAATCGGCGCAGCGGCTGGTATCTTTGGCGGTTGCCGAACGTCTGATCAAGGTGCGTCTGGATCATCCGATCGCCGCCTGCCTGGAACTCGCCAGTCAACTTCGGCGGAAATTCGGGCTGAAACATGTGGAGGTGGTGCCGAGTGATTCCGGGTCCTCGGCGACGGTCGGCATTGCCGAGGCGGCCGCGGCCGAGATCGAGCGGTGGCTGAAACGGGCCGAGCCGATCGTGCTTGCCGTCGGTACCGGCCGGACGCTGAAGGCGGCCGTCGACCAGCTTCCGGCGATCGAATGTCCCCACCACCGTATCGTCTCGCTGACCGGCAATATCGCCCCGGACGGATCGGCGGCTTATTACAATGTCATCTTCAGCATGGCCGATGCCGTGAAAGCGCGGCACTATCCGATGCCGTTGCCGGTGCTTGTCACCTCGGCGGAAGAGCGGGAACTGCTGCATGGCCAGCAACTGGTGCGCTCGACGCTTGACATCAGCGCGCAAGCCGATGTCACCTTCGTCGGCATCGGTGAGCTCGGCATCGACGGGCCGCTCTGCGTCGACGGTTTTCTCGAGAAGGACGAGATGATGGAGCTGATGCGCGGCGGGGCGGTCGGCGAGATCTGCGGCTGGATCTTCGACGTCGACGGCGGGTTGCTCGACAACCCGATCAACGAGCGCGTCGCGTCGGCGCCGATTCCGTCCCGCGACGCGTCGATGGTCATTGGGCTGGCCAAGGGCAAGCGCAAGTTCAAGGCGATCAGGGCCGCCGTTGTCGGCCATCAAATCAACGCTCTGATTACTGACGAAGAGACTGCTGAGTTTTTGCTCAGGAATTGAGCAAAAAATACGAGATTTAAATCAATGAGATAACTACCTCCTTCGGCACTGCAGCAACGATTGCCGATTGACATTCTGTATCGTTTATTGAGTAATTGCCCATGAGCGAAGCGAATGCTCACACCCCATCTTCTGGGAGGAAGATATGACATTGAGAACTTTTCTGCTGGGCGCCTGCTCAGCACTGGCGTTTGCCGGCATGGCCTCGGCCGAGACGCTGACAATCGCAACCGTGAACAACGGCGACATGATCCGGATGCAGAAGCTGACGGATGATTTCAAGGCGAAGAATCCCGGCATCGACCTTGAATGGGTCACCCTCGAAGAAAACGTGCTGCGCCAGAAGGTCACGACCGATATCGCGACCAAGGGCGGCCAGTACGACGTTCTGACGATCGGCACCTATGAAGTTCCGATCTGGGCAAAACAGGGCTGGCTGCTGCCGCTCGACAACCTCGGCAAGGATTACGACGCCGACGACCTGCTGCCGGCGATCCGCAGCGGCCTGACCACGGACGGCAAGCTCTATGCGGCGCCGTTCTACGGCGAAAGCTCGATGGTCATGTACCGCAAGGACCTGTTCGACGCCGCCGGCCTGAAGATGCCCGACGCCCCGACTTGGGACTTCGTGGCGGACGCTGCCCGCAAGATCACCAACAAGGACAAGGAAATCTACGGCATCTGCCTGCGCGGCAAGGCCGGCTGGGGCGAGAACATGGCCTTCCTGACGGCCATGTCGAATTCCTTCGGTGCACGCTGGTTCGATGAAAAGTGGAAGCCGCAGTTCGATCAGCCCGAGTGGAAAGACACGCTCGACTTCTACGTCAAGCTGATGAAGGATGCCGGCCCTCCGGGCGCTTCCTCCAACGGCTTCAACGAAAACCTGGCGCTCTTCCAGACCGGCAAGTGCGGCATGTGGATCGACGCAACGGTTGCCGCTTCCTTCGTCGCCGATCCGAAGCAGTCGCAGGTCGCCGACAAGGTCGGCTTCGCGCTCGCCCCGGACAAGGGCCTCGGCAAGCGTGGCAACTGGCTCTGGGCCTGGAACCTCGCCATCCCGGCAGGTTCGCAGAAGGTCGAAGCCGCTGAGAAGTTCGTCGCCTGGGCAACGAGCAAGGACTACACCAACCTCGTCGCCGAGAAGGAAGGCTGGCTGAACGCACCTCCAGGCACCCGCACCTCGCTCTACGCGAATGCGGACTACCAGAAGGCGGCTTCGTTCGCCAAGATGACGCTCGACTCGATCAACTCGGCCGATCCGACCAAGCCGACCGTCAAGCCGGTCCCCTATGTCGGCGTCCAGTTCGTGGCGATCCCGGAATTCCAGGGCATCGGTACGGCAGTGGGCCAGCAGTTCTCCGCAGCGCTTGCCGGCCAGCTTTCGGTCGACCAGGCCCTGCAGGCCGCCCAGCAGTTGACCACTCGCGAAATGACCAAGGCCGGCTACATCAAATAAAAACCTCCTGAGCAAGAGGCGGATTCTTGACGATCCGCCCCTCTGGGCCGCCGATTGCCCGAACAGCATCGGCGGCCGCTTTTTCAGACAAAGCTTTCCTGCGGCCGCTCCCCGCTTCAGATCAGATCGGTGATTGCCATGGCAACCTTGCATACTCGCTCCGCAGCGCGCCTGATGATTGCGCCCTCCGTGCTGCTCCTCTTTGCATGGATGATCGTCCCGCTGGCGATGACGATCTATTTTTCGCTGCTGAACTACAATCTGCTCAGCCCCGGCATGGAGAGCTTCGTCGGCTTTCTGAACTACGAATATTTCCTGTCCGATCCTGCCTTCTTCGCGGCGCTGATCAATACGCTGGTGCTCGTGGCCGGCGTTCTGTTGATCACCGTCATCGGCGGCATCGCTTTTGCGCTGCTGCTCGACCAGCCGATGTACGGCCAGGGTATCGTGCGCATCCTGGTGATTGCGCCGTTCTTCGTCATGCCGACTGTGGCCGCGCTGGTGTGGAAGAACATGTTCATGAACCCGGTCAATGGCCTCTTTGCGCATCTTGCCAAGGCCCTCGGCCTGCAGCCGATCGACTGGCTGGCGAATGCGCCGCTGCTCTCGGTCATTCTCATCGTTGCCTGGCAGTGGCTGCCCTTTGCGACGCTTATCATGCTGACGGCGCTGCAGTCGCTCGACGAGGAGCAGAAGGAAGCCTCCGAAATGGACGGCGCCGGGCCGATCTCGAAATTCATCTACATCATCCTGCCGCATATGGCCCGCGCCATCACCGTGGTGATCCTGATCCAGACGATCTTCCTGCTTTCGGTTTTCGCCGAAATCCTCGTCACCACCAACGGCGGGCCAGGCACCGACAGCACCAACCTCACCTATCTCGTCTATGCCCAGGCGCTCCTGCAGTTCGATATCGGCGGCGCTTCGGCGGGCGGTATCGTCGCGGTGGTGCTTGCCAATATCGTAGCGATCTTCCTCGTCCGCCTCGTCGGCAAGAATCTGGAGGCTTGAGATGGCCAGAAAAATCACCACCCGGCGCAAGGTCATTTTTACCGCGGTCGCCTGGACGCTCGGCATCCTGATCTTCTTCCCGATCCTCTGGACGTTCCTGACCAGCTTCAAGTCGGAAGCCGACGCCATCGCCTCGCCGCCGCAGTTCCTGTTCTTCCACTGGACGACAGAAAACTACGCGGAGGTGCAGAGCCGGTCGAACTATCTCAGCCACTTCATGAACTCGGTGATCATTTCCTTCGGCTCGACGCTGATCGGCCTGATCATCGCGATCCCGGCCGCCTGGGCGATGGCGTTTGCGCCGACCAAGCGGACCAAGGACGTGCTGATGTGGATGCTGTCGACCAAGATGATGCCGCCTGTGGGCGCGCTGATCCCGATCTATCTGTTGTTCCGCAATTCGGGCCTGCTCGACACCCGCACCGGCCTGGTGGTCGTGCTGACGCTGATCAACCTGCCGATCATCGTCTGGATGCTCTACACCTATTTCAAGGAAATTCCCGGCGAGATCCTCGAAGCGGCCCGCATGGACGGGGCCTCGCTGATGAAGGAGATCGTCTACGTGCTGACGCCGATGGCGGTGCCCGGTATCGCCTCGACGCTGCTTTTGAACATCATCCTTGCCTGGAACGAGGCGTTCTGGACGCTCAACCTCACCGCCTCGAAAGCGGCACCGCTGACGGCCTTCATCGCTTCCTACTCCAGCCCGGAAGGCCTGTTCTACGCCAAGCTCTCGGCGGCTTCGACGATGGCGATCGCGCCGATCCTGATCCTCGGCTGGTTCAGCCAGAAACAACTCGTCCGCGGCCTGACCTTCGGCGCAGTGAAATAAGATAAAGGGAGACAAACATGGGCAGCATTACCCTTCAGAAGGTTTCCAAGGTCTTCGGCGAAGCCAAGGTCATCCCTTCGATCGATCTCGACATCAGGGACGGCGAGTTCGTCGTCTTCGTCGGCCCGTCGGGCTGCGGCAAGTCCACGCTGCTCAGGCTGATCGCCGGGCTCGAGGACGTCTCCGGCGGCAAGATCGTCATCGACGGCCGGGACGCCACCGAAAAGGCGCCGTCGGAACGCGGCCTTGCCATGGTGTTCCAATCCTACGCGCTTTATCCGCATATGAGCGTGCGCAACAACATCGCCTTCCCGCTGAAGATGGCGGGCATCGACAAGGCGGAGATCGACCGCAAGGTGACGGATGCGGCCCGCGTGCTCAATCTCACCGACTATCTGGAGCGCAAGCCGCGTCAGCTTTCCGGCGGCCAGCGTCAGCGCGTCGCGATCGGCCGCGCCATCGTGCGCCAGCCTTCGGCCTTCCTGTTCGACGAACCGCTGTCGAACCTCGATGCGGCGCTCCGCGTCAATATGCGCCTCGAGATCAGCGAATTGCATCAGCAGCTGAAGACGACGATGGTCTACGTCACCCACGACCAGGTCGAGGCGATGACCATGGCCGACAAGATCGTCGTGCTGAACAGGGGCAATATCGAGCAGGTCGGCTCGCCGCTCGAGCTTTACAGCCGCCCGCGCAACCTCTTCGTCGCCGGTTTCATCGGCTCGCCGAAGATGAACTTCATCAACGGACAGAACGCGGCTCAGCTGGGCGCCCATACGATCGGCATCCGACCCGAACATATGTTGTTGTCGATGGAGAGCGGCGACTGGAAGGGCAGGGTCGTGGTCGCCGAACATCTCGGCTCCGACACCTTCCTGCATATCGACGCCGAGGGCATCGGTATGATGACAGCGCGCGGCAGCGGCGATTTTGCGGCCAAAGCTGGAGACACGGTCTATCTGACGCCGGATCGTTCGCGTATTCACAAATTCAACGAGGGCGGCCTTGCCATCTGAGGCGGGCTGCCGGGCTGGGGGCAGGCATGCGAGCCGGGCGATGGCGCCCGGCCGTTTGGGCAAGACCTTCAAGAGGACTGAAACATGACGTGCAAACTATCGCTGGCAACGCTTTCGGATGTGGCGCGCACCGCGGCCATCCCTGGATATGACAGGGCGTCGCTGAAAGCCGGCATCGTGCACTTCGGCGTCGGCAATTTCCACCGCGCCCATCAGGCGGTCTATCTCGACGATCTCTTCAATGCCGGCGCGGATCACGATTGGGCGATCGTTGGCGCCGGCGTGTTGCCATCCGATGCCGCGATGCGTGAAAAGCTTGCGGCACAGGATTTTCTGACGACGGTGGTCGAGCAGGACAGCAACAAGACGGCGGCGCGGGTCACCGCGCCGATGATCGACATCCTGCCGGTCGGCGACCCCGCCGTGATCATCGCCAGGCTCGCCGATCCCGAGATCCGCATCGTTTCGCTGACGATCACCGAGGGCGGCTATTTCATCGACGCATCAGGAACCTTCAACCCGGCGCATCCGGCGATTGCTGCCGATGGCGACAGCCCCGACGCGCCGAAGACGGTGTTCGGCCTGATCGTTGCCGGGCTGAAGGCGCGCAAGGAAAGGGGCATCGAACCCTTTACCGTCATGTCCTGCGACAACATTCCCCATAATGGCATCGTTACCGCCAATGCCGTGGTCGGCACGGCCGCCCTCTCGGACACTGGCTTTGCCGAGTGGATCCGGGCGAATGTCGCCTTCCCGAATGCGATGGTCGACCGCATCACGCCGGCAACCGGCCAGCGCGAAATCGATTTCCTCAGGGACAATTTCGCGATCGAGGACAATTGGCCGGTCTATTGCGAGGAATTCAAGCAATGGGTGCTTGAGGATAAGTTCACCGCCGGTCGGCCGGCATTGGAAAAGGTCGGGGTGACCTTCGTGCCCGATGTCACGCCCTACGAGCATATGAAGATCCGCATCCTGAACGGCGGACATGCTGCGATCGCCTATCCGGCGGCATTGATGGACATCCATTTCGTTCACGATTCCATGGAAAACCCGCTAATCCGCACCTTCCTCGCCAAGCTCGAGAAAGACGAAATCATCCCGATCGTGCCGCCGGTGCCGAACACGTCGCTGACGGATTATTTCGCGCTGATCGAACATCGCCTGCTCAATCCGAAAATTGCCGACACCATTCCGCGGCTGGCGCAGGACGGATCGAACCGCCAGCCGAAATTCATCTTGCCGTCGACGCTCGACAATCTGCGCCAGGGCAGGGACGTCGTCGGTCTGGCGCTGGTTTCGGCGCTCTGGTGCCGTTACTTCGCCGGCAAGACCGATAGCGGCAAGGATATCGTCTTCAACGACGCCAGCGCCGAGCGCCTGCATGCGGCGGCGCTGAAGGCGAAGACCGATCCGTCAGCCTTCCTGGTCTTCGACGATATTTTCGGCGAAGTGGCGAAATCCGAACTTTTCCGCAAGCGTTTTGCCGATGCACTCAAAAGCCTGTGGGAAAAGGGCACGCGGGAGACGCTGCAACTCTATCTCGACGGCAAGCTCGCAGTGTAAGGAATCCGGATGGCGGCATCTGCTGCCGTCATTCATCCGGCCTTGCGCGCAAGCGGGGCGGTGACGCGCTCGAATTGAACTCAGGTTGGGTCTTCCATGGCTGATGCTGAACCACGGCTGGTCATCTTCGATTGCGACGGCGTGCTCGTTGACAGCGAGCCGATCTCGATCAGCGTGCTCGTCGGGGCGATGAACGATCTCGGCGTCTCGATCACCGAGGATCAGGCCTACGAGCGCTTTCTCGGCCGCAGCCTTTCGACCCTCATCGATACGCTGGAAACCGAATTCAACGTCCGCGCCGGTGAAGAATTCCTCGAGCGCATTCGCACCGATCTCTACACCCGTTTTCGTACCGAACTGAAGCCGATCGAGGGTATTGCGGCGACGATCGATGGACTTGGCGTTCGCTGCTGCGTCGCCTCGTCCAGCCAGATGGAGCGAATCCGGCTGTCGCTGTCCGTCACCGGACTGCTCGACAAGCTGCCCGACATCTTCAGCGCGACGATGGTCAAGCGCGGCAAACCGGCGCCCGATCTTTTCCTGCATGCGGCGCGTGAAATGCAGGTGGCGCCTGCTCAGTGCATTGTTGTGGAGGACAGCCCTGCAGGCATTGCCGCCGCCAAGGCAGCGGGAATGACGGTCTTCGCCTTCACCGGCGGATCACACGCCAACTTCGCCGGCTATCGCGCCGAACTCGACCGGCTTTCGCCGGAAGTGGTGTTTGACGCCATGCCGGATTTGATCCACCTTGTCCGCAACCATAGCTGGACGGGACCAAGATTTGATGCGTGATCATGTGGTTGCGGTGGATATCGGCACGGGCAGTGCGCGCGCCGGCGTCTTCGATGCGCGCGGCCGTCTGCTTGCCAAGGCCGAGCATCCGATCGTGATGAACCGGCCGCGTGAAAACCATGCCGAGCACGATTCCGAAGATATCTGGTCCGCAGCCTGCACGGCGGTGCGCAAGGCGATGGAGCAATCCGGCATCGCCGCCGCCTCGGTCGGCGCAATCGGCTTCGACGCCACCTGTTCGCTCGTCGTGCGTGACGTCGAGGGCCGGCAGCTCAGCGTTTCCACCGGCGGCGAGACACGCTTCGACACGGTCGTCTGGCTCGATCACCGGGCGCTGAAGGAAGCCGATTTCTGCACGGCGACGGAGCACACGGTGCTCGAACATTCCGGGCACGTCATGTCGCCTGAGATGGAAATGCCGAAGCTGATGTGGCTGAAGAAGAAGCTGCCTGCCACATGGGAGAAAGCCGGTTATTTCTTCGATCTCGCCGACTTCATGACGTGGAAATCGACCGGATCGCTTGCCCGTTCGCGCTGCACGCTGACAGCGAAGTGGAACTATCTCGCCCATCGCGAAAAAGGCTGGCAGCAGGATTTCCTGGAGCGGATCGGCCTTGAGGACCTTCACGAGCGCGGCCACCTACCGGATGAAACCACGCCTGTCGGAGGCAACGTCGGTTGGCTGACGCCGGAAGCGGCGCAGGCGCTCGGGCTGACCACGGACTGCCATGTCTCCGCCGGCATGATCGACGCCTATGCCGGCGCGCTCGGCGCGCTCGGCGGCTACGCTGCCGATCCTGTAAAACGAGAGCACCAGCTGGCGCTGATCGCCGGCACGTCGAGCTGCATCGTCACATTCTCGCGGGAACGCAAGCCGAGCCATGGCATGTGGGGCCCCTATTACGAGGCGGTCTTTCCAGAATCCTGGCTGGTGGAGGCGGGGCAATCGGCGACTGGCGCGCTGCTCGACCACATCGTGCGCATGCACGCGGCGGGCGGTGAGCCGACGGCGGCACTGCATCAGAGGATCGTCGCACGCATCGCCGAATTGCGGGCCGAGGAGGGCGATGCCTTCGGCGCACGCATTTTCGTGCTGCCGGACTTTCATGGCAACCGTTCGCCGCTCGCCGATCCGCATGCCGTCGGTGTCGTCAGCGGGCTGACGCTCGATACGTCCTTCGATGGGCTTTGCACGCTTTACTGGCGCACGGCCGTGGCGATTGCGCTCGGCATTCGCCACATCCTCGAAATGATGAAGGAATACGGCTACGTGCCCGATACGCTGCATATTGCCGGCGGGCATGTGAAGAACCCGGTGCTGATGGAGCTCTATAGCGATGCCACCGGCTGCAAGGTGGTGGTGCCGAAAATGAACGAGGCGGTGCTGCTCGGCACGGCGATCGCGGCATCCGTCGCCTGCGGCCTGTACAGGGATTTGGCGGCAGCCGGCGAGGCGATGTATCCGGGTGGCGACGAGCGGCTGCCTGACAAAACGAAACAGGCGCTCTACGATCGCGACTACCGCCGTCTTCTCGCCATGCACCGGCATCGTGCCGAACTGGAGACGATGAAGTAGCCCTCAGTGATTCGCCGTCTCGCCGAGGACGGTCGCGAATTCCAACATGCGGCGGCGGCGGAGAGCGGCCTCTTCTCCGACTTCGAGGATGACGGATTCCGACAGGCAATCGAGCAGCGCGATCAGCGGCGGAAGATTGTCGAGATCGGGGGCGCGCGCGGGCGGTAAGGGCAGCATGACATTCGACTGGTCCGCCATCCAGTCCGCTTGCTGCGGTGAAATGAGCACGACCTTATAGCCGTAGCGCCGAGCGGTTCGGGCAAGCAGCCGCGCCTTGGCGAAGCGGCGACAATCGATGATGACCAGTAGCGCGTCATCAACGGCCAGCCGGGCGAAAAGCTCGGCAAAACGGTTGTCGGCGCCGTCGAGCGTGCGCACGCCGTCGCGGGCTTGCGTCAGCCGCTGGCAGAAATGATGGGCGAGGCTTGCAAGCCGGGCATGCGTGACGATCGACACTTCGCGGGCAGTGCTGATCAAGCTGACGGCTTCGGACCAGTGTGGCTGCGCCGTCAGATGATAGATATGATGGAGCGCCTGGATCTGTTCGGCAACCAGCACGGCGAGCGGTTTGCCCTCCCCAGCGTCCTGATGCAGCTCGCTCATGGCGCTTTGCAATTGCGCCGGCGATGTCGTCACGGTCTCGCGAATCTCCACTTTGACGCTGTCCAATCCCTGATAGCCGAGCGAGCGCAGGAAGCGCCCGACGGTCATCGGCGAGAGATCCAGGCGATCGGCGACCGATGCAGCTGTCTCGAACGGCAGGTCGTTCAGGTGTTCGGTGAAATATTTCGCAATGCGACGTTCGGCCGGTGTGCCGGTTTTTGCGTATTGCCTGAGTTTTTGCACAAAGTCTTCCACATCAGCCTCCCCCGTTTTTCCTTAGAGGCGTTCCGTGGATGCGCTGTTGCGACCCCTTGTCTTTGCAACTATTTCGGAAGCTGCTTCTTAGGCCCGTGCATATTGGATACGTGACAATACTATATTAGCATTTAATTTTCGACAAGTTTTCTATTACCGCATGCAATTTATTCTCTCTTGTCGGTAGCCTCCATCTTTCCTACATCTTCGGCGCAACCGGAGACGCCTGAGATATGATTCTTGCCGCCGCTCGACTCTCGCTCACCAATTTGTTCGCGCCGGAAACACGTTCGGTCTTCTGGAAAGTGCTCGGCCTGACGATTCTCGTCCTGGTCGGTCTCTGGTTCGCGCTGCGTGGGGCCTTCATGGCTTTTCTCTTTCCCTGGCTCACCGGCTTCTTTCCCGATGTGCCGGATTGGGCGGGGTGGCTCGCTTTGGTTTTCGCAATTCTTGCCGGTGTCGGCCTTGCACTGATGCTGGCGTTATTGCTTTCGCCGGTGACGGCGCTGATCGCCGGCTTGTTTCTCGACGATGTCGCCGATGTCATCGAAAAACGCGATTATCCCAAGGACATGCCGGGCACCGCCATGCCGCTCGGCCCGGCGATGGCAAGCTCAATCAAGTTCCTCGGCGTGGTGATCCTCGGCAATATCGTGGCGTTGCTGCTGCTGGTCATTCCCGGCGTCAATCTGATCGCGTTCTTTCTGGTGAACGGCTATCTGCTCGGACGAGAATTTTTCGAATTCGCTGCCATGCGCTTCCGTTCGCCTGAGGAGGCGCGGCTCCTTCGCGCCAAACACGCCTCCACCGTCTTTCTTGGTGGGCTGGTGATCGCCCTGTTTCTGGCGATCCCGTTCGTCAATCTTCTGACGCCACTTTTTGCCGCCGGCATGATGGTGCATCTGCACAAGCTGATTTCCGCGCGTGACATCGGTTCGCGGGCCTGAGATCAACCGGGCAGGGCGGCGGCGGCGTACAGCGCCGCGAATTCGGCGCTCGGTGGAATCGGCGTGATGATATCGATCAGCACGCCGTTCGGATCGGCGGTGATGAAATGCCGCTGGCCGAAATTCTCATCGCGGATCTCGCGGAGAATTGGCAGGCCGGCGCTCCGGCAGGTTTCGTAAACACGATCGACATCCTCGACCTCGAAATTGAGCAGCAGGCCGGAGACCCTGCCGCGGGCCATGGCCGGGATAGTCTCATGGCTGCCGTCAAGGATGGCGAGCGCTATCTGCACGTCCTCAGCCGATTGCAGGTGAACGTACCAATCGCTTTCGAACAGCGCGTTGAAGCCGAAATGCGAGCAATAGAAGCTGGCGGTGCCTGTGACGTCGCCGGTCATGATGACCGGGTAGTAGCTGGTCGATTTCACGTCTCGCTCCTTTTCCATTTTACATACAGGTTGTATGTTTTTGGCTATTAACATACATGCAGTTTGTATGTAAATAGCCCACATGAGCCGGAGCAATCGCGAGAGAACGGAACAGACAAGGCAGGCGCTGATCGACGCCGGACGGCGCATCTTTGTCGAGAAAGGATATGCCGAAACGGCGACACCGGAAATCGTCACCGCGGCAGGGTTGACGCGTGGGGCGCTTTACCATCATTTCGAGGACAAGAAGGCGCTCTTCCGCGCGGTGATTGCGTGCGAAATGCAAGAGGTGACCAAGACAATCGAGGCGTCTTCAGCGCCTGAGGACGGGCCGCGCGATGCGCTGATTGCCGGCGCTTCGGCCTATTTCACCGCAATGACGCAACCCGGCCGAACACGGCTGCTGCTGATGGAAGCGCCTGCGGTTCTCGGCTTGCCGGCGATTGCGGCACTGGATGCCGAGAATACGGAGGCGACTTTGCGTGGGGGACTCGCAGCGCTTATACCTGCGGCAGGAACCCTGCTCGACCCGCTGACGTCGCTGCTGTCGGCAAGTTTCGACCGCGCGGCGATCGCGATCGAAGCGGGTGGGGAGAGGCGGGATTACGAGCAGGCGATTGCAGCTTTACTCGATGGCCTCGCCGATCACCTGCGGCGGTAGCTCGACGAGCGGCGCTGGCACATCCCAACTTTTCTCCGGCGATTTGCAGAGATCGGCGATGACGCAGCGTTCGCATTCGGGGCGGCGTGCCTTGCAGGTGTAGCGACCGTGCAGGATCAGCCAGTGATGGGCGTGATAGAGGGAATGTTTCGGGATCACCTTCATCAGCCGCGCCTCGACCTCGTCCGGTGTCTTGCCGGGGGCAAGGCGGATGCGATTGGCAATGCGGAAGATATGCGTATCGACGGCCATCGTCGCCTGACCGAAGGCCATGGACAGCACGACGTTGGCGGTCTTGCGGCCGACGCCCGGCAATCGCACCAACTCGTCGCGCGTCTCCGGCACCTTGCCGCCGAATTGGTCGACCAGCATCTGCGAAAGCGCGATGACGTTTTTCGCCTTGTTGCGGTAGAGGCCGATCGTTCTGATATGATCTCGCAGCCGCTCCTCGCCGAGATCGAGCATCTTTTCCGGCGTATCGGCAATCTGGAAGAGTGCCCGCGTCGCCTTATTGACGCCGACATCGGTCGCTTGCGCTGAAAGCGCGACCGCAACGACCAGAGTGAAGGGGTTGGTGTGCTCGAGCTCGCCCCTCGGTTCCGGCCGCTGCACCGAGAAACGGCGGAAGATCTCCTCGCGCTCGGCCAGGGAATAGGCCGTCTTCACCGCCGCCGGTTTGCGGCGGGCGATCACATTCGAGTTTTGCGATGGTCTGGTAACGGATTTGAGTTTCGGATTTGCCATGGAGAATCTATACTCAACGGCTATGATGGAAAGCAACGCCGACAGCTTCAACGAGCAGCCTGTTTTCGCCGCCGAGCTTTTCCCCCACCGGTCGCTCGGCCGCCGGGGCTTCAGGGTGCTGCTTATCCTATCCGGTTCCGTCTGCCTCCTCTATGGCATGTTCTTCATCGCGACCGGCGCTTGGCCGATCGGCTTCTTTTTCGGACTGGATTTCGTGCTTCTCTACGGTGCCTTCTGGCTGAATTACCGCTCCGGCAAAGCGCGCGAACAGGTGACGGTGTCGCGCACGGACGTATCGGTGCGCAAGTTCACAGCGTCGGGACGGATGGTTGAACATCACTTCAATCCGTTCTGGGCGCGCTTCCTCGTTCGCCGGCACCAGGAGATCGGCATCCTTTCCATGCAGATCTTCGGCGAGGGCCGGCGCACGGATATCGGCTCCTTCCTCAATCCCGACGATCGTGAAAGCTTCGCCAAAGCCTTCAAGGGCGCACTCGCCACGGTCAAGCAGCGTATCTGAGCTTACTTGGTGCATGCGCAAGAAACGGGTGGTTTGCCAACACCCTATTGATTATCTCCTTGTGACAAGGAGAAAGACGATGAACATGATTGCGAACCTGCAGACAGACATGACGCCTGACGGCCCTGATTACGACATTGTCCGTCGGGTGATCGAACTCATCACCGAGGATTACCGCGACCAGCCTTCGCTGGAGGCGATCGCGGCCCGGCTCAACCAGTCGCCGACGCAGTTGCAGAAGACCTTCACCCGCTGGGCCGGCCTGTCGCCCAAGGGTTTTCTGCAGGCAGTGACGCTCGACCACGCCAAGCGGCTGCTGCGCAAGGAAGACATGCCGCTGCTCGAGACCTCGATCGAGGTCGGCCTCTCCGGGCCGAGCCGCCTGCACGATCTGTTCGTCACGCATGAGGCGATGTCACCCGGCGAATGGAAGGCGAAGGGCGGCGGTCTCACCATCCGCTACGGCTTCCACATCTGCCCCTTCGGCATCGCACTGATCATGGTGACCGACCGCGGCCTCGCCGGCCTTGCCTTCAGCGATTCCGGCGACGAGAAGGCCTGCCTCGACGATATGACCTGCCGCTGGCCGAACGCCTGTTATGTCGAGGACCTGCAGGCGACGGTTCCCTATGCCGCCCGCATCTTCGAGCCGGGCAAATGGTCCTCGGAACAGCCGCTGCGGGTCGTGCTGATCGGCACGGATTTCCAAGTGAGTGTCTGGCAGAGCCTTATGAAAATCCCGTTCGGCAAGGCCGTCACCTATTCCGATATCGCCAATGATATCGGCCGGCCGACGGCGCAGCGCGCCGTGGGGGCCGCGGTCGGGGCGAACCCGATCTCCTTTGTGGTGCCATGCCATCGGGCGGTCGGCAAGAACGGCGCGCTGACGGGTTACCATTGGGGCCTCACCCGCAAGCGGGCGATGCTCGGCTGGGAATCGGCGCACGCCTGATAGCGTTCCGACCCTCGCTCGCCCCCTCATCGCCTTGCTAACGCTCCGGCACGTCTCCCCGCTGGGGAGAAGAGACAGGCGGTGATGTCTCAGCCAATTTCAGCAGTGCCCGTGCGGCACTTTCATCGGTGATCAGTGTGTTGCAGCCGATGCGTTTGATCGTGGCGCGGATGGCGACGGCCCGGTGGGCACCGCCGGAGGAGAGCACGATATGCTTGGCCTCCTTCAGCGTGTCGAGATCGACGGACATGACGCGGCGATTGATCGAGTGGTCGACAGACTTGCCGTTCTCGTCGAGGAAATTGAACATGGTGTCGCAGACGCAGCCGGCGTCGATCAACTCCTGCAGCTCGGCCTTCGAGATCCAGCCTTCCGACAGCGAGGTCGAATGCGGACCGATATCGCCGCAGCTGACAATCGCCAGATCGAGGTTTTCGGCGAGACGGTAAATCGTATCCAACCCGCATTTTTCGATCAGATTGCGCTTGGTCTCGATGGAATCGACGAGAAGCGGTGCCAGGAACATGTAACATTCGGCGCCGAGCTGGTTTGCCAGCCGCCAGGTATAATCGATCGGGTTCGTCTGGTGTACGGCGACGATGCCGCCCAGAAGCGAGACGATTTTGCAATTGGCGCGGCGTGGCGGCCGGAAGCTCGACAGGGAGGCGGTCATGGTGCGGCCCCAGCCGACGCCGATGGTATAGTCGTCGGGAATGGCTTCGGAGAGGAACTGGCCAAGCGCCAGGCCGACATTTTTCGCCAGCGCATCGACGTCGCAGTTGACCGGTGCTGGTACGACGATCGCCTCGTCGAGGCCATAGGCGCGCTCCAGTCTCACCGATAGCTCGACGCAGTCGCCGATCGAATCGTTGATCCAGATCTGGACTTCGCTGCGCTTCATCGCCTCATCGAGCAGGCGGATCACGGTGGTGCGGCTGATGCCGAGTTGTTCGGCGACGTCCTTCTGGGTCAAGCCCTCGTTGTAATAGAGCCATGCCGCCCTCAGCCGCAGCGAGGATGCTTCCGAAAAGGCCGTGTGCGTGCCGCGTTTAAGCTTGACCACATCTCCTCCGCACAATTCCTGGCCTTAGACCCCTCATGGAGGCGAGAGGTTGCGATGACGCGTTTGTTGCGGGGGATAATGACGGGTGTGGCACTTATGTCAATTGAAATGCACAAATGTCCTTGACTTTTCGTCAGGCGAATGGCGATAGTCCGGATGATACAAGTCGTTCCTGTCCGTCCGAGGAGGACATAGTGCGGGCATGCCGAAAGTCACGATCGGCCTTCCAGCCGCAGGCGGTGTCGCTTGCGTTCGGGAACACGGCTACTGTCCTTCACGTTTATGAATCATCCGTGACGGATGCGCGCATTTTCGCCTGCAGCATGCAAATAACCTGTCGATAGACCACCTTTGCCCGGCGGAACTCGTGCCGGTCGCAGCCCAAGTTCAACAAGGATTATTGACCATGACATCCAAGCTTGACCAACTCCGCGAGATTACCACCGTCGTCGCTGACACCGGCGATATCGAAGCCGTCGCCCGCCTGAAGCCTGTCGATTGCACGACGAACCCGAGCATCGTGCTCAAAGCCCTCGGCACGCCGATGTTTGCCGACTCCATCAAGGAAGCCGTCGCCTGGGGCAAGAAGCAGGGCGGCAATCCTGAAGCCGTTTCTTCCGCCGTCGCCGATCGCCTCGCCATCTCGGTCGGCGCCGCCCTGGTGAAGCTCGTCCCAGGCCGCGTGTCGACCGAAGTCGACGCCGATCTTTCCTTCGATACCGAGGCTTCGCTTGCCAAGGCGCGCGCGATCATCGCCGCCTACAAGGATCGCGGTATCGGTCAGGACCGCATCCTCATCAAGCTCGCCTCCACCTGGGAAGGCATCCGCGCCGCCGAAGTGCTGCAGAAGGAAGGCATCGACTGCAATCTGACGCTTCTGTTCAGCAAGGCCCAGGCGATCGCCTGCGCCGATGCCAAGGTGTTCCTGATCTCGCCCTTCGTCGGCCGCATCCTCGACTGGTACAAGAAGTCGACCGGCAAGGACTACACTGCCGAGGAAGATCCGGGCGTCATCTCCGTCCGTGAAATCTACAACTACTACAAGGTGAACGACATCAAGACGATCGTCATGGGCGCCTCCTTCCGCAGCGCCGGCGAAATCGAAGCCCTTGCCGGCTGCGACCGCCTGACCATCAGCCCGAACCTGCTCGACGAGCTCGCCAAGGATGACGGCAAGCTGGAGCGTAAGCTCTCGCCGGAGAGCCGCAAGCCGGATCCGAAGGTCTCTGTCGACGAGAAGACCTTCCGCTGGATGATGAACGAAGACGCAATGGCGACGGAAAAACTCGCCGAAGGCATTCGCGCCTTCGCCAAGGATCTGGGAACGTTGCGCACCATGGTGCAGAAGGAACTGCAGCTCGCCGCCGCCTGATAAGGTCCGGCATGCAATCGAAGGCGCGGCTGTTGCTGGCAGGCGCGCCTTTTTTCATGCTGTTATCAAAGGCATATGCAGTTGGAGACCGATATGGCGGGTGAGAACCGGGCAAGTTCGCTGGCGGCATTTGCCTACAAGCATGCGAGCTTCATCATCGCCATCCTGGCCGGACTGGTGGTCTTCTTGGCTGTGACCTCGCGCGAAGTCAGCGCCGGCAACATCTTGTTCGGCTGGAATGTCAGCGCCGGCGTTTTTGTCGCGCTCAGCTGGCGCAAGATGCTGCGGGCAACGGTTGAAAGCATCCGGAAACGCTCCGAGGATCTCGATTTCTCCGACACTGTATTGCTGGCTCTTTCGATCGGTGCGGCGCTTGCCAGCGTCGCCGGTATCGGCCTCGAGCTTCATTCGATCAAGGAAGCAACACCTGACGTCGCGCTGGCCCGGGCAGGGGCCGCGGTGCTGACGATCCTGATCTCCTGGATCTTTCTGCACACCCTCTTCACCATCCATTATGCCCATTATTTCTATGGTGGGGCGGACGAGGAGGGTGGCCTCAAGTTTCCTGACGGGATCGAAGAGCCTGGCTATTGGGATTTCCTCTACTTCTCCTTCACGATCGGCGTTGCCGCGCAGACGGCGGATGTCGCGGTCAGTTCGACCAGCATGCGCAAGCTGACGCTGCTGCATGCCGTGCTGTCGTTCCTGTTCAACACGACGATCCTGGCGCTGGCGATCAATGTCGGGGCGAGTCTGCTTTAACCCTTCGCCGCCGCCCTGAAAAAGGTCTCGAACTCGGCCAGGTCGCCTGCGGCGACATCCGAAACCGCCCAGAACACCAGCCCTCCATCCGACCATTGCGTCATATTGTAGCCGTCATGCACCGTCGTCGTCTGTGCGGCCGATGCCGCCGGCCAGATGAACAGGTTGATGACATGGCCGTGGCGCCGGTAGACGAGGGCCGCGACGGCGCGATCTCCGATATAGTCGACACGCCCGCCGGTCAGCGGAAAGCCATCCTTGGAGAGATCGCTGACCGGTGGCGAAAAATCGATCTTGCCGTTGAACCAGGGCTTTACCGTGTGCTGATCCGAGGTCAGCACGTCGGTCAGATGATCGGCCATCATCGACCTGACATGGCTTGCCATGATCTGGTCCTGCAAAAGCAAGGTCTGCGACGGTGCATTGATGAACAGGAAAGCGCCTGCCGCCAGTACTGCGAGCGAAGGCACGAAGCTCCATTGTCGGATGAAATCCAAGGCGTGGCGCCAGACCGGCGCCTGGCGTGGCGGGGGCAGGCTGGACGTCGCCGCTGCCTGTTCAAACGACAGCATTGACAGGACTTGCGAACGCAGTGCCTCCGGCGGCCGCCACTTGACGCCATCCTGATCGATGATCTCTCTCACGGCACGGACCCCTTCCATCTCCGCCCTGCAATTCGCGCAGGTGCCAAGATGATCCTCGAATTGCGCTGCATGGACGGAATCGAGCTCGCCGTCGACGAAGCCGTGCAGCATGATGCGCCATTCCGGGCAACCTCTCTGTTGGGCTTCACTCATCCTGCCGTCTCGTTTTTGCTGCATGCATCCCAGGCTTCGCCAAATTCACGCCGCGCCCTGGCAAGCCGCGACATGACCGTGCCGATCGGCGCATCGATGATCTCGGCGATCTGCCGGTAGGAAAGATCTTCAAGCTCGCGCAAGACAAGGATTTCCCGCATCGCCTCCGGAAGCCGACTGATAACCGCGCGTACACGTTGCTGTTCGCTTCGCCGGATCGTCGCCGTTTCCGGCGAATCCTCCTCCGAGGCGATCTGGTATTCGCCACCTTCATCGGGGTCAGCGTAGCCGTCATTGCCCAAAGGCTGCTCGAACCGCGCTTTGCGGCGATCCTGCTGGCGCCAAACATGGCAGCAGTTCCTGACAATGGCAAAGAGCCAGGCGCGCGGATCGCCGCCACGATAGGTTTCGAAATTGCGATAGGCACGCAGGAAGGCTTCCTGGACAATATCCTGTGCGGCATCTGCATCGCGGCTGAGGAAGCGGGCAAAATTATAAGCCGCGTCAAGATGCGGAACGATCATGTCCTGAAAGCGCTGCATGAATTCATGCTGCGCCGTCGCATCGGCTGTCGAAGCGACTCGATCGCTGCTCGATTTTTCCGAGACCATGAAGTGGAATAGCCGCACCGCGCCGCCCAGAAGCGCCGTCAGCGGTGATGGTCGAATGCGGGTCTTCGACGCTTGCCGGCCCAGCAGCAACCAGTCGTTCGATCCGACGGGATAGGTGATCTGAGCGTTTGTCATCATTCTCCCTGCCTCAACAGCGGCCGAATTTAGGCGTGAGACCCACAGGCATGCAATGCGGTCCTTGCCGTCTAGACCGATCGGCACATGGTTTTATTCCACGTCGACGCCAGTTTTTTGCATGCAGCGGGCCGTTAATCGCACGCGATAGAAATCGAAAAACATTTTCAACAGCTTGAAGAAATAACTCCCCAGATTGGGAATAAGCGGGCTGTGCCAGCGATCTAGTTCGGCAGTGAGGACATCTGAACAGTTCCAGTCTTCGCCACCAGAAATGCCATCAACAAGAGGAGGCATATCCATGTTTACCATGTCACGTCGCGCCGTCCTGGGATCGGCTGCCGCGGCGGCCGCATTCGGTCTGTCGTCAAAGCTCGAATTCGTCATGCCGGCGCTCGCCGCGACGCCGCTGGAGCCGATGGTCGGCTTCTATAAATACAAGGTCGGGGATGTCGAGGTCACGGCGATCTATGACGGTATCTGGAAAAAACCGCATGACCCGACCTTCATCAAGAACGCTTCGATCGAGGACACCAAGGAGGCGCTTTCCAAGGCCGGGCTCACGACCGAATTCATGCCGATCCCGTTGACTGTGGTCGTCCTGAAGCTCGGCAACCGTCTGATCATGATGGACGCCGGCTCGGGCGTCGGTCAATGGCAGGCAAATGCCACCCACCTGCCGGCGAACATGGCGGCTGCCGGCATCGACTACAAGACGATCGATACGATCTTGATCTCGCATTTCCATCCGGACCATGTCTGGGGACTGATGGAAAAGGGAACGAACGATCCTGTCTTCCCGAACGCCGAACTCATCGTCAACGCCGTCGAATACAACTGGTGGACGGAACCCGGCCGGGTCGAGAAGCTTGCGGAAGGCCGCAGGCCGGCCGGCAAGCGTATCGCCGAGGTTTTCCCGAAATGGAAGAACTGGAAACTGGTGGACGATGGGGCCGAGGTTGCACCGGGAGTACGGCTTCTCGCAGCTTTCGGCCACACGCCCGGCCATTCGACCTACCTCGTTACTTCAGGCAGCAAGCAACTGCTCGTCTCGGCCGATATCATGTATGTGCCGGCCCTGCTCGCGCCGCATCCCGAATGGCAAGGCAGCTACGATCAAGACGGGCCGATGGCCGTCGACACGCGCCGCCGTCTCATCGACCGCATCATTGCCGACAATATCGCCATTTGCGGCTCGCACTTCCCTTTCCCCGGCTCGGGCACCTTCGTCAAGGACGGAAGCGCTTTTGGCTTCACACCGACAATCCAGGCCTGAAAGGCCGGAAGGAGATCACCATGATGAAATATGCAATTCTCGGATTCATCTGGCTTTGTGCCATATCCGCCGGCTTTTCGGCGGTGACGGCGCTTCCCGCCTTTGCCGTCGACAACATGCAATCGACGGACGCTCCCGACTTGACGTCGGTGCGCGCCAAGATCGATGTCAAAGACTATGCCGGCGCCCTGGCGGAGCTTCGCGGCCTTGCCGAGGACAACCAGCAGGCAGATGTCTATAATCTGATGGGATATACGCTGCGCAAGACGGGCGACTACAGAACGTCGCTGACCTACTACACCAAGGCGCTGGAGCTTCAGCCCGACCACAAGGCAGCGCGTGAATATCTCGGCGAACTCTATGTTGAAACAGGCGAGACGGCGAAGGCCGAGGAGCAGGTGTCATCACTGAAGCAACTTTGCCCGAGCGGCTGCGAGGAACTCGAAGAGCTGCAAAAGGCAATTGCGGCCAAGGGAGGGAATTGACGAGTATATGAATGTAAGAGCAGGCGGCGGAACCGTCTGCTCTTCTCAAACCGGAGGATATGATGGAAAACGCCCCAAGCCGGCTGCAACTGGCCGATCTCGTTCTTCTCCTGGGCAGGCTGCTGCTGTCGCTGATCTTCCTGCATGAAGGGTTGTCTCTCGCGACCAATATCGCCGCGACCATCGACACTTTCGCAACGCTCGGCCTGTCGGCGCCGGTTGCGCTTGCGGTGATCGTCCTTCAGATCGGCGCCGGCCTTTCTATTGCTGCAGGTTTCCTCAGCCGACTTGGCGCACTTGCATTGGCGCTCTTCTGCCTGGCGACCGCCTTTCTCTTCCACACGAATTTTGCGAGCCAGAACGAGCTGCTGCATTTCGAGAAGGACCTGGCGATTGCCGGCGGCATGTTCGTCCTGGCGGCTTCAGGCGCGGGATCGATATCGATCGACAATCTGCTGCGAAAGCGAACAAACAGACTGCATCCCTGGCTCCGGGCGGTGCTGTAATCGAAGCTTCGCGAGCCGTCCCCCGGCGCAATAAAACCGAATAAAACCGAACAACCCGAAGCGCCGATGCGGGCTACACTTATGGCGACAGTCAGGAGTGTGCCAATGATGTCTTCCGCGCAACGCGATCAGCAAAAGCCAATTCTCGTCTTTCTCGGAAAAGGCGCAGCCTGCGATATCGTCTCGAAATTGAATGAGAACCGATATGCCGCGGCGGCTGTATCCTCGGTGCCGGAGCTCTTTGACGCCTTGCGTTCGGACCAATATTTTCTGGCAGTAACAATGCGGTCGGATATCGATATGGTCCGGAACATCAAGCCGATACCAGTCATCAATCTGGAGGTGTTTTTCCATGCTGTCCAGTCGGCAGCACAGTCCGTTCAATCCGCGAAAGAATTCGACAGCGACGCATTCCTGAGAAGGATCGCCGCCCTCACGGAGTCAAGAACAAGCACGATTTCTGCCGTCCAAAAAGCCCCGGCTGCAAACGGGACGTCGATTGCAAGCACGGTCAAGGCATCTCGCTGGCGTGCCGCCACATCTCTTCTTTTAAGTCGCCGCGCCACGTCAAATGCAGAGCGGGCTGATTAGACGTGGGCAAATTCCCACCGCCGACGGACCGGACGCTGCGTCGCGCTCCGGGCGGGTCCGATAGGCATCTTTCTGCCTGGTCTCGTCGGCTTGAAGGCGTAGTTCCGAAACCGGAGCTTTTCACTTGGTGCGGGTGTCTTCTCATGTTTCAGTTGTTAGGAGCAGCTTCGGTAAGCGGATATATCATCACGGCGTTGTTCCTGCTCGTGGCGATCGGCCGTCTCGTCAGAGACGCCCTTCATAAATTCACCGCAAGGCTGCCGAAGCGCTCGGCGTTGAAACACTATACGACGGCCATCATGTCTTTGGTGTTCTTTTGCCTGCTGGTCGTTCGGATGTGTTTCATCGCAACTGTCATCATCGATTGCGCAATTCAAGGTGACAAGGTGGAAATCAGCGGCGGTTCCGGAAGCCAGTTTTGACGCCGGATCCATGTCGGAGATCCCCGCAACATATCTCAACATTATCGAACACATCAGTGCACGACAGTTGATACCCTGAGGTGGATCCCGCGTCGGCACGGCAACCGATATCGTGTGGTATCCGATTGCTCGGAGATCTCCTGTTCTAAATTAATAGTTAGAGGATGATGTCATCCGAAAACCGCTGACACTTTTCGGCACCATGCTCTAGCCACGGTGAAACGTGGTAATTTCGCGCCGTATCTCCGGCAAAAGAACGAATGACGATGGTATTTGAAATGGCAGTTTCCAATCAGGCTCATATCCTCATTGTCGAAGACGATCCCGCCATCGCGGATATGCTGGTGGACCTTGTTCGAAACAGCGGCTTTGGGGCCTCGTCGGTGGAGAGCGCGGCGGCTATGGATCGAATAATAGCGCGACAGCAATTCGATCTCATCGTCCTTGACGCGATGCTGCCGGGCGAGGACGGCTTCAGCATCTGCAGGCGGCTTCGTGCTTCGTGCCCGGTGCCGATCCTGATGCTGACGGCACTCCAGGAGGATATCGACCGCATTCTGGGCCTGGAGCTCGGAGCCGACGACTATGTTACGAAACCCTTCAACTCCCGCGAGCTGCTGGCCAGGATCAAGAGTATTCTCCGCAGAGCGTCATACGCTCATCATCAGGAGGAAGCCCTTGGCCCCATGACGTTCTCGGGATGGCGCATCGATCCCAAAAGCCGTCAGCTCCACGACGCGGACGGCGCGCAGGTTTCTATGACCACCGCGGAGTTCGATATCCTTCTGGCATTCTGCTGCAATCCGAACAAGGTTTTAACCCGCGAACAACTTCTGTCGATGACGCATGCCGGATCGGCGGGGCCGGTTGAGCGCAGCATCGACGCCCACATCAGCCGGGTCAGGCAAAAGATAGAGCCGAACCTGAAAGACCCGACGTTCATAAAGACGGTGCGGCTGGGCGGCTATCTTTTCGCATCCAAGGTAGAGCGCCTCTCTTGAGAAATTTTCGGCGAGCTTCGATCCAGAACCAGATCCTCATCCTGGCGACCCTCCTTGTCGTGCTGGTTTCCGTGGTGGCGACGGCCATGGAGCCATTCATCTATGGCCGTCATGATCGCGGCTTTCAGAACGGCCTTTTTGCTGCGAGAGCGGCAATGATCGCGGAGCAATTTGCTGACGCAAATTCAACGCAGGGCGAAGACGCCGTCCTCGACAGAGCTGCGGCCCTCAGCATTACGGTCGAAAGGACGTCCTCGGTTCAGTCAGGCGCAGTGGATCAACGGATATCTCCAAGCGAGTTGGTGGCGCGTATCGACGCGATGCTCGCCGACAATGTTCTGACGGCATTTCATCGCTTCGCCATGGGTCAATCGCGCCCTGACGTCTTGACTGTCGGAATTGACGGCAAGCGTGCCCTCGTCTTCCAACTGCCGGTTTTTCCCAGCTATTTGTGGTTCGTTCCGGCAGCTGCAAGCGGATTTCTGAAAATCGTCATTCCCTTAGTGCTGCTTGCCTATTTCAGCAGCCGGCTGATCACCGAACCTCTCAGGCGCTTTGCTGCCGCTGCGAAGCAAGCGTGCATGGAAGGCAGTCTGGAAAAACCTTTCGAACCGGACGGCGCAGCCGAGATTCGCAGTCTGGCGGAATCTCTTAACGTCATGAGCGATCGAATCCAGAGCATGGCGGAGGATCGGACAAGAATGCTGAGCGGAGTGGGTCATGATCTGAGGACACCGCTGACGAGACTGCGGATGCGGGCCGAGCGCTCCGCAGAGCCGGAACTTCGCAGCCTGATGCTGGCCGATATCGCCACATTGAGCTTCATGATTGACGAGTGCCTGGCCCATTTTAAAGACCCGTCGGTGAGAGCGGTCGATCGAAAGGTCGATATCTCGAGCCTGCTGCAGACGATCGCGACCGATTTCGCCGACACCGGCGTCGATGTGAGTTTCACCGGCCCGCGGCGGCTGGCGTTTATCTGCAAATCTCAGGCGCTCAGCCGCGCTATTACGAATCTGGTGGAGAATGCGTCCCGTTATGCGACGCAGGTCGAAATCGGCTTGGAATGCCGCGAGGATGGCGGGATCAAAATAAGGGTGAGCGACAACGGCCCCGGCTTGACGGATGAGCTCAAGGCGAAGGTTTTAGAGCCATTCTTCAAAGCGGATAAATCGCGACAGATCGACGCTAAGGGTGGTTCGGGGCTTGGGCTCGGTCTGCCGATCGCCAAAGGGATCGTCACTAAAGGGCACAATGGACAATTGACGTTGTTGGACAGGAAGCCGAGCGGCTTGGTTGTCGTGATCAATCTTCCGGCCGGTCAGTTGGCCCAGCCTGAAGGCCGGCCGTCGATCCCTTCATCACATTAGATTCCGGCCGCCCGGCGGAGTCGTCAAGCTTGGCGTCGTGTCTGCGTCGCAAAAATGCTCGCGAACATTTCCGCATATTATAGCAAACACAGCAATATTCGAATTCCATAAAACCGGTTCCAGATCCATGCCGTTCGGCATTTCCAAAGCTGGAGCCAAAACCTTGATAAAGAAATTAAAAGTCGGTGCCGCACTGATGCTCGCCAGTTCGGCCATCGCCGGATGCTCGACCCCTGACCCGACTGTTTATTCCGGACTTGCTTCGGCCCGGCAGCTTCAGCCGAACATGGCGGACAAAACCGGCCGCGTGCCATATCGTTATCAGACGAATGTTAACTGGAGCCAATATACCAGGATCATCGTCGATCCCGCTACGGTCTATAACGGTCCCGACAATCAGTTCGGCAAGGTCCCCGAAAAAGACAAAGCGTTGCTTGCCAACTATATGCAGGCTCAATTCACAGAAAAATTGAAGACGCGCTTCGCCATCATCAGCACGCCTGCTCCGGCAACGCTCAGATTGCACCTGACGCTGACGGGCGCCAAGGCGACGACTGCGGTGCTCGGAACGGCCTCACACATCGACGTCGCAGGTGGATTGTACAATACCGTCCAGGCCGTTCGTGGCCGAGAAGGCTCGATGACCGGTTCGGTGAACTATGCCGTGGAGATCTATGATGCGGCGAGCAATCGTCTGCTGTCGTCTTACGTCACCAACCAATATCCCAATGCGATGAATATCGGTGCTAGCTTCACGGCATTGGAAGCGTCAAAGGTAGGCATCCGCAAAGGTGCGGACGCTCTGCTTGCCGAGTTCAACAGGCTGTAGGAGGGGCTGCGTTCCGCTCACAAGATCGCCTGGCCGGCCATCAGTGCCAGGACCAGGAAGATGAGGAAGATCACCAGCGCAATGCCGAAGAGAACGCGGGCGATCGTCGCGGTGGCCGCGGAGACGCCGGAAAAACCGAAGAAGCCGGCGATCAGTGAAATCACGAAAAATATCAAAGCCCATTTCAACATGACATGATCCTTTGCATCTATCTGAGAAAGACGCGTCAACCGGGAAAATGTTCCAAGTCGTTTGAATGGGATGGCGTCTCTGCGGAGAAATGACGCTGCTTGTGCGGCTCATCGTCTACGCGCGCGCCATGATCCGGAACGGTGGCGGGCGAGTGCTGGCGCTTTGCCGCCACACCGCCCGAGTCTCCGGATCCTAGCTTTCTCGCCGCTCAGCCGTGATTGATCATCACGTGGCGCACGGCGGTGTAATCCTCCAGCGCGTAGACCGACATGTCCTTGCCGTATCCCGACTGTTTGAGGCCGCCATGCGGCATCTCGTTGACCAGCATGAAATGCGTGTTGATCCAGGTGCAGCCATATTGCAGGTGGGCGGCAGTCTTCATGCCGCGGCCGATATCCTTGGTCCAGACGGAGGAGGCGAGGCCATAGTCGCTGTCGTTCGCCCAGGTGACGGCATCCTCGGCGTCGGTAAATCGGGTGACGGAAACCACCGGGCCGAAGACTTCACGGCGGACGATCTCGTCGTCTTGCGTGGCGCCTGATATGACGGTCGGGGCGAAGAAGAAACCCCTGTCGCCGGAGACCTTTCCGCCGGTGGTGATCTCCATGTGCTTGTGTTCTGAAGCGCGGGCGACGAAGCTTTCGACGCGGTCGCGTTGGCGCTTGGAGATCAGCGGACCGATCTCATTTTCGGTATCGTCGGCCTGATTGAAGCGGATGCTCGACACTGCCGAGGAGAGATCAGCGACGAAATTGTCGTAGACCCTGGCGTCGGCATAGATGCGGCAAGCGGCAGTGCAGTCCTGGCCGGCATTGTAGTAGCCGAAGGTGCGGATGCCGGCGACGACGGCGTCGATATCTGCATCGTCGAAGACGATGACCGGTGCCTTGCCGCCGAGTTCCAGGTGCGTGCGCTTGACGGTCTTCGCGGCAGCCTGCAGCACCTTCTTACCGGTGGCGATATCGCCGGTAATCGAGACCATGCCGATCTTGGCATGATTGATCAGGGCATTGCCGACACTTTCGCCGCGGCCGAGGATGAGGTTGACGACGCCTTCGGGAAGGATATCCGAGAGCAATTTGGCCATCTTCAGCGCCGTCAGCGGCGTCTGCTCCGAGGGCTTGAAGACGACCGTATTGCCACCGGCGATCGCTGGCGCCAGCTTCCAGGCCATCATCATCAGCGGATAGTTCCAGGGCGCAATCGAGCCGACGATGCCGATCGGATCGCGACGGATCATCGACGTGTGGCCGGGCAGATATTCGCCAGCGGCCGGTCCATGCAGATTGCGCACGGCGCCTGCGAAGAAGCGATAACAATCGACGATCGCCGGGATTTCGTCGTTCAGCACGGCATTGATCGGCTTGCCGCAGTTCAGCGCCTCAAGCGTCGCGAAGCCGGCGGCATCCTTCTCGATGGCGTCGGCAATCCTCAACAGGTAACCGGAACGTTCGCCCGGCGTCGTCCGCGACCAGCTTGCGAAGGCTTTTTCGGCGGCATCGACGGCGGCGTCGACCTGGGAAAGCGAGGCTTCAGGAAGGTCGATTACCGTCTCGCCGGTCTTTGGGTTCAGGATGCGCTCTTCCGTCTCCGTGCCTATTTCGAAGCGGGAACCGATCAGCATTTGGGTGTCCATGATGTTCTCCCTGTTATTTGCCGGCACCGGCGATCTGATCGCCGTCGCGGGTGAGGTAATAGGCTGCCAGGATCGGCAGGAAGGTGACGAGCACCACGACCATGGCAACCACATTGGTGACCGGGCGCTGGCGCGGGCGGATGAGTTCTTCCAGCATCCAGATCGGCAAGGTCGATTGCTGGCCGCCGGTGAAAGTGGTGACGATGACCTCATCGAAGGAAAGAGCGAAAGCGAGTATACCGCCGGCAAGAAGGGCGGTGCCGATATTCGGCAGGATGATATGACGGAAGGTCTGGAAGCCGTCGGCGCCGAGATCCATCGAAGCCTCGATCAGCGAGCCGGAGGTACGGCGGAAGCGGGCAACTGCATTGTTGTAGACGACGACCACGCAGAAGGTCGCGTGGCCGAGCACGATGGTCCACACCGAAAACGGAATGTCGAAAAGACTGAAGGCGGAGCGTAGCGCAATGCCGGTGATGATGCCGGGTAGGGCGATCGGCAGGATGACCAGCAGCGAGATCGCCTCGCGGCCGAAAAACCTCGTCTGGCTGACGGCTGCCGCGCAGAGCGTGCCGAGGAGGAGCGCGATCGCGGTGGCGATGACGGCGACCTGCACGGAGAGGCCAAGCGCCGACCAGACGTCTGGCCGGTTCCAGGCAATGGTGAACCATTGCAGCGTCAGGCCGGGCGGCGGCCACTGATAGCTCTTTTCCTCGGTCGTGAAGGCATAGACGAAGATCAGCAGGATCGGCAGGTGCAGGAAGAGCAATCCGACGGCTGCGGCGATCTTCAGGGTCAGTGGCGATCTCTTGAGGTCAGAGCGCATCGAAGGCTCCCATTTTCCTGGCGAGCGACAGATAGAGCGCCATGATGACGATCGGCACCACGGAGAAGGCGGCGGCGAGCGGCACGTTGCCGGCCGTTCCCTGCTGGGCGTAGACGGCCTGGCCGATGAAGAGCCTGGACGAGCCGATGATCTGCGGGATGATGTAATCGCCCAGTGTCAGCGAGAAGGTGAAGATCGAACCGGCGACGATGCCGGGGAGCGCCAAGGGCAGCAGCACGGTGCGGAAGGTCTGCCGTGGTGTGGCGCCGAGATCGGCCGAGGCCTCGATCAGGTTGCCGGGCACACGCTCGAGGGCCGCCTGGGTCGGCAGGATCATATAGGGAAGCCAGATATAGACGAAGACGATGAAGGTGCCGAGGTAGCTTACCGACAGCGAATTGCCGCCGACGACGGGCAGGTCCAGGATGCCGTCGAGCAGCCAGGAGAGGTGAAGCTTCTCGAAGATCCAGGTGAGGATGCCTTCCTTGGCGAGGATCAGTTTCCAAGCGTAGATCTTGACGAGATAGCTCGACCAGAGCGGCAGCATGACGCCGAGATAGAAGAGCGCCTTCCATCTGCCTTGCGCATAACGCGCCGCGTAATAGGCGATCGGGAAGGCAATCATAGCGGCAGCGACGGTGACCAGCGCTGCCATAACGACGGTGCGAATGATGATGTCGAAATTCGTCGGGCTCAGAAGCTGGGCATAGGTCGCAAGGGTGAATTCGTAATTCACCAGCCCGGAAAAATCGTCGATCGAGAAGAAGCTCTGCAGCAGCAGGGCGATCAGTGAGCCGATATAGATGATGCCGAGCCAGAGCAGCGGCGGCGTCAGCATCAGGAAGAGCAAGAGCTTCGGGTGCCGCCAGAAGGCATCCGACAGCCGGCCGAAAAGGCCGCCGCGCCCCGGGCGGATCGATGTCTTGCCGCCTGATAGGGTGAGCGCCGTCATGCCGCATCGTCCATGTAGTGAATATCGCCAGGCTGCCAGGCGAGATGGATGCTGGCGCCGACCTCGGGCACCGGCGCGCCCGCCGGCAGCATGACATGCAGCCGGCTGCCCCTGAGATCGACGCCGAGACGGGTGGCAGCGCCGAGGAAGCTTGCATTTTCGACTTTTGCCTCGATGCCGTCGCTTGCCAGGCGGATGGCCTCGGGGCGGAGGCTTGCCCAGCGCTTCTCGCCGCCGAGGAGGGCCATCAGATCAGGCGCAATCACGTTCGATGAGCCGACGAAATCGGCGACGAAGCGGGTCTTCGGGCAGCGATAGATATCCTGCGGCGTGCCCTGTTGAACGATGTTGCCATCGTTGAAGACAGCGACGCGATCGGCCATCGATAGCGCCTCGCCCTGATCATGCGTGACGAAGACGAAGGTGATGCCGAGCGCGCGCTGCAGGCTTTTCAACTCCTCCTGCATCTGCTCGCGAAGTTTCAGATCGAGCGCGCCGAGCGGCTCGTCGAGCAGCAGCACCTTCGGCTTGTTGACCAGCGCGCGAGCGAGCGCCACGCGCTGGCGCTGGCCGCCGGACAGTTGACCGGGCCGGCGGGCGCCATAGCCCGGCAGCTTGACAAGATCGAGGGCTTCGCCCGCAGCCTTCATCCGTTCTGTCTTGCCGATGCCCTTGACCATCAGCCCGTAGGCGACATTGTCGAGAATGTTGAGATGCGGGAACAGCGCGTAGTCCTGGAACACGGTGTTGACATTGCGGCGATAGGGCGGAATGCCGTCTGCAGTCTCGCCGAAGATCTGAATATGACCGGCGCTCGGCTGCTCGAAGCCGGCGATCAATCTCAGGCAGGTCGTCTTGCCGGAACCGGACGGTCCGAGCATGGCGAAGAATTCGCCGGGCGCGATCTCGAGATCGACGCCGTCGACGGCGCGAACCTGGCCGAAATGGCGCGATACCTGCTGGAAACGGACGGCTGACGTCATGGGGGGACTCCGGGATCACTATGTTCGCAGTGTCGGCCCCTCATCCGCCCTGCCGGGCGCCTTCTCCCCACCAGCGGGGAGAAGGAGACACGTGGCGCTGTTTTCGTTCGCAGGGCTTGTCGCAGGGCACGTCCCCTCTCCCCGCAAGCGGGGAGAGGGTTAGGGTGAGGGGCTTGACGCAATTACCGCCCGCCGATCACGCCGATATAATCCGACACCCAACGATGATAGGGCACACATTCGCTCTGCGTGGTGCATTTGGCGACCGGGGTTTTCCAGAACTTGATCTTGTCGAAGTGATCGAAGCCGTTGGTGGCGCAGCCGGCGTCTCCCATCAGTTCGTTGCCCTTGCAGGCGGCGGGAACCGAAGGCACGGCGCCGAACCAAGCCGCGGCATCGCCCTGGACTTTGGCCTGCAGCGAATGTTCCATCCACATATAGGCGCAGTTCGGATGTTCGCTGTCGGCGTGCAGCATGGTGGTGTCGGCCCAGCCGGTGACGCCTTCATCGGGGAAAGTCGAGGCGATCTTCTGTTTGTCGGCCTGCAACAGGTTCACCTGGAAGGGCCAGGAGCCAGAGGCGACGACGCCTTCGTTCTTGAAGTCGTCGATCTGGATCATCGCGTCGTGCCAGTAGCGGGAGATGAGCTTGCGCTGGCCGCGTAGCAGATCGAGGGCAGCCTTGTACTGGTCCTCGGTCAACTCGTAGGGATCCTTGATACCGAGATCCGGCTTGTGCGCCATCAGATACATCGCCGCGTCGGCGATATAGATCGCGCCGTCATAGGCCTGAACGCGACCCTTGTTCGATTTGCCATCCGGCAGCGTCTGCTCCTCGAAGACGACATTCCAACTGGTCGGCGCCTTGTCCTTGAAGGCATCGGTATTGTACATCAGCACATTCGGCCCCCAGAGGTAGGGCACGCCGTAATGGACGTCGCCGACCGTATACCACGGGCCCTTTTGCAGACGCTCGTCGACGGTCTTGAAGCTCGGAATCAGGTTGGTGTTGATCGGCTGGACCCGCTTGCCGGCGATGAGGCGGAGCGAGGCGTCGCCCGATGCCGTGACGAGATCGAAGCCGCCTTCGTTCATCAGCGATACCATTTCATCCGAGGTGGCGGCGGTCTTGACGGAAACCTTGCAGCCGGTCTCCTTTTCGAAACCCGTGACCCAGTCGTAGTTCTTGTCGGTTTCGCCGCGCTCGATATAGCCGGCCCAGGCGACGATGCTGACGGCACCTTCGCCTTTGCCGAGCGCCTTCAGCGGTTCGGCGGCGATGCCCTGCGTCGCGAAGCTCAGGCAGGCAAGCGCTGCCGTGCAGGATTTCAAGAGATGCGTCATCATCCGTCTCCCCGTCTGGTGCCACTTTTGCGGCGGTTTGTTCCCGAATGAAAAGGTGGCGCGAAAAGGCCGCTTTCGCAAATTCATTTATCAGAAAGGTGTTATCGGAAATTCCGATATCAGCGGATGCGGCCGGAGCGCAGACTTTCGGCGATGCCGACGAAATCGCGTGCCGCCTGCGGCAGGCTGGAGCCCTTGCGCCAGACCATGCCGACCTGGACGACCGGCAGCGAACCGGAGACGTCGCGGCTTTCGATGCGGTCGCCTTCGAGCGACCACGGGCGGTACACGAGATCGGGAAGCAGCGCCACGCCGGCGCCCGTGGCAACCAGACTGCGCACCGCCTCCACCGATCGGGTGCGGAAGGCGACATGCGGGCGGGCGCCGAGGGCTGACAGCAGCTTGCCGGTATTCTCCTCGATTTCGTCGACCGTCAGCATGATCAGCGGTTCGCGGGCAATGTCGGCGACCGAGATGATGTCGGCCGAGACCAGCGGGTGGCCCATCGGCAGCCAGAGGCGATAGGGCGAGGTTTCGAGGATCTCGGCCTGCAGCGCCATGCGGTCGCGCAGGTTTGATATCACCATGACGGCGACATCGAGTTCGCCGCCGACCAGGAGGTGTTCGAGGTAGCCGCCATTGTCCTCGATGGCGCTGACCTCGATGCCAGGGCAGGCGCGCCGGTATCGCGCCAGGAGGTCGGAGAGCACGTAGCCGGCGACAAGCGAAGTGACGCCGATGTTCAGCGTGCCGGAAAGGGCGCTTTGCTGGCCGGAGAAGCTGGTGCGCGCATCGGAAACGGAGGCTAGGATCTTCGTCGCGTGTCGCAGGAACTGATGGCCGTTATGGGTGATCGTCAGGCCGCGCGGGTGGCGCTCGAAGAGCGTAACGCCGAGGTCCGTTTCGAGCTCCTTGAGCGCTTCCGTCACCGAGGATTGCGAGATCGAAAGGTTCTGTGCGGCGCGCGTTACCGAACCCTGTTCGGCGACGGCGACGAAATATTGAACCTGGCGAAGCGTGAAGGCCATGGGCGTTTAGAGCATGGCGGAACAGGCCGTGGCAAGCGGCCGGGAAAAGCGGACCTTTTTTGGTGTTTTCTCAAAATGGCGCAGGCTTTGCACCCCCACTTAAACTTTCGGAAACGTCATTTCCTTAGCATTATCAGCACTTGTCCTGCGTTGGAGTTTCAGATGGCGGAGCAGTTGGCGTGAAGGCCTTACTGCGCATGTTCCGGCCTTCCCGGAAATTGGCAATCATCATCGGTGGAGTCGCTCTTCTGGCGGGCGTTTCCGGCGGCGCGGCTGTTTATGTCGGCAAGGACAGGCTGATGGGTGCCGCCGGTGGTGGCTACGGGCTCGAATGCAGCGACATCAACCTGGTGACGATCCGGAAGCAGGACCACATCTGGGTGCGCAAATACATCAAGACCGAACCGACCGACGGGATGACGCGCGTCAAGACAGCGCTTCGGGTCGCCCAGGCCGTTTACGAAGCGCAGAAGCCGGATCTGGTCCAGGTGGTGGTGCTCGACGAGAACGGCCCAACATTGCGCGCCGACATCCGCGGCCGAGCGATCGGCGCCGACGTCGTCTATATCCCGCATCCCGACAAGACCGTTCCCGGCCTCGACGACAAGACGTATACGGCGCGCTATTATGACGGAAAGGCCAGCAAAAACGGGCTGTTTTTCGGCGAGCGCATAGATATGCCCTCCGACGAAATCGCCATGATCAGTTCCGGTTTCAAGGATCCCGAGGATTGCGTCGATCCGGTCGCCGTTGGCTCCACGAAAAACGGGGAAAAGGGCAAGAAGGCCGCAGGCGGCGCACATGGCGCAGCACCGGCGGCCGAAAGCAAGGCCGTGCCTGCTGCGGAGAGCGGCGGGGCCGATGTGGTGGCGGAGGCACCGGCCGAAGAGCCGCCGGCGGAAGCCGCCAAGACCCACTGAACGGCGGCATAAAAACGGAGCGCCGGCCGGCACTCCGCTTATTTTGTTTCGATACTTTATTTCCGTCAGTCGGCCTTGTTGCGGCGAGCCGGGAAGAGGATGACGTCGCGGATCGACGGGGCGTTGGTCAGCAGCATGATGAGGCGGTCGACGCCGATGCCGAGGCCGCCTGCCGGCGGCATGCCCTGGTCGATCGCATCGAGGAATTCCTCGTCCAGCTGCTTTTCCTTTTCGCCGCGGGCATGCGCCTGTTCGAGTTGCTCGACCATGCGGCGGCGCTGCTCTTCGGGATCGTTCAGCTCCGAGAAAGCGTTGCCGAGTTCCCAGGCATTGCAATAGGTCTCGAAGCGCTCGACGAGCCGCGGCTCGCCCGGCACTTCCTTGGCGAAGGGCGAGATGTCCTTCGGGAAATGCGTGACGTGAGACGGCTGGATCAGCGTCGATTCAACCTTTTCCTCGAAGATGAAGGCGAGGCATTCGCCCCAGGTCCAATCCTTCTCCACCGCGAAGCCGGCTGCCTTGGCGGCGGCGCGGGCTTCCTCGTCGGTCTTGATCGCAATGAAATCGATGCCGGTGGCGTGCTTGACGGCATCGGGCATCGGCACGCGCTCGAACGGCCCCTTGAAGGACAGGCGCTTGTCGCCGAAGTCGAATTCCGTCGTGCCATGGATGGAGAGCGCCAGGGTTTCGAACAGCCGCTCGACGAGGTCCATCATGTCCTCGTAATCGGCATAGGCCCAGTAACATTCCATCATCGTGAATTCAGGATTGTGCCGGGTAGAGACGCCTTCGTTACGGAAGTTTCGGTTGATCTCGAAGACCTTGTCGGTCAGGCCCGAGACCAACGTGCGCTTCAAGAACAGTTCCGGCGCGATGCGCAGGTACATGTCGAGCTTCAGCGTGTTGTGATGCGTCTTGAACGGCTCGGCGGTGGCGCCGCCATAGATCGATTGCAGCATCGGCGTCTCGACTTCCATGAAGCCGTCATTCTCCATGAAGCGGCGGATGCCGGATACGATCCTCGAGCGCTGCTGGAAGCGAAGCTTCGAATCCTCATTGGTCATGATGTCGAGATGGCGCTTGCGATAACGCAGCTCGACGTCGGAGAGGCCGTGCCACTTCTCGGGCATCGGCAACAGCGACTTGGTCAGCATTTCGATCTTCTGAGCGTTGATCGTCAGTTCGCCGCGCTTGGTGCGCCGTACGATGCCGGTGACGCCGATGATATCGCCGATGTCGATCATCGGCAGCAGCGCCCGGGCCTCTTCCGGCGTCGTATCCTTATGGCTGAAGATCTGGATCTTGCCGCCGGCGTCGTGGATGTCCATGAACATGCCGGAGTTGCGCGAGGAATAAACGCGGCCGGCAACGGTGACGATGTCCTGCGTCTCGACGTCTGGTTCCAGAGATTCGTATTTGGCGCCGAGCTCGGCATTGGTTATCGTCCGGTGGAAATGCGCCGGATAGACCTCGCCGATCTGCTCGCGCAGCAGCTTCAGTTTCTGGGCGCGCACCTCAGTTACGTCGGAGGAAAGGGTGTTTTCGGTCTTGTTGTCAGCCACTGTGGAATCCTCTGACTGTTCTTACTTCGAGCCAACGAGGGCGGCGACCGCCTGCGAGGCGAGCTTCAGGCGCTGACGCACGACGGACCGGCCGAGGATCGCCATGGAATCGAAGAGCGGCAGGGAACGCGACGAGCCGGACACGGCGACGAAGAGGGGCGAGACCACGACCTTCAGCTTCTTGCCCATGCGGTCGGCGATCGCGCGCAGCTCCGCCTCGATCGTCTCGACATTCCATTCCAGGATCTTTTCGAGATCCGGCTGAACGGTGTTGAGGATCTCCAGGATCTCTTCCGGCGGCGACTTGATCTTGGCGAAGTCGGAAGGCTGCAGGCCGAGATCGGACTTCAGCAGAAAGCCGGCAAGGTCGGGCAGTTCGCCGAGCTTTGAAATGCGCGTCTGCGACAGGCGCAGGCCCGCCATCAGGCGATCGTTTTCCATCGCCCAGCTCAGCACGCGGCCACGGAACTCTTCTTCCGACAGCTTCTCGCGGATCCAGCGGCCGTTCAGCCAGTCGAGCTTCTGGATGTCGAAGATCGCGCCGGCCTTGGAGAGGTTTTCCGGGTCGAACTTCTCGGAGAGCTCATCCACCGTCAACAGCTCCTCGCCTTCGGCGATCTGGATGAAGAACAGGCCGAGGAAGTTCATCAGCGCTTCCGGGATATAGCCGAGCGCGGAATAATAGGAGATCGAGGTCGGGTTCTTGCGCTTCGACAATTTCGATTTGTCGGCATTGCGCATCAGTGAGAGATGCATGAAGACCGGCTGATCCCAGCCGAAATAGCGATAGAGCAGAATGTGCTTCGGCACTGACGCCAGCCATTCCTCGCCGCGTGCCACATGGGTGATCTTCATCAGATGGTCGTCGATGACGTTGGCCATGTGATAGGTCGGCATGCCATCGGCCTTGATCAGCACCTGCATGTCAACGGAATCCCAGGGGATGGAGACATCGCCGTAGACACCGTCGTTGAAGTCGCAGAAGCCTTCGGCCGGGATCTTCATCCGGACGACGGTCGTCTCGCCGGCTGCCATGCGCGAGGTCACTTCCTCTGCGGTCAGGTTGAGGCAGAGGCCGTCATACTTCGGCGGCTTGCCGGCGGCGCGCTGGGTTTCGCGCATCTGTTCGAGGCGCGCGGGGGTGCAGAAACAGCGGAAGGCATGCCCCTTTTCCAGCAATTCCTCGGCGTAAGGCTGGTACATCGGCTTGCGGTCGGACTGGCGATAGGGGCCGTAGGGACCGCCGATATCCGGGCCTTCCTTCCATTCCAGGCCGCACCATTTCAGGGCGTCCAACACCTTCGTCTCGAATTCCGGGGTCGAGCGCGTCGCGTCGGTATCCTCGATACGCAGAATGAACTCGCCGCCGTGCTTCTTGGCGAAAAGGTAGTTGAAGAGAGCGATGTAAGCGGTGCCGACATGCGGCTCGCCGGTCGGCGAGGGAGCGATGCGGACGCGGACGCCGGAAGTTGTCATTGGTATGGCCCGTCAATGAACGGCGGACGGCTTTCCAGGGAAAGCGACGTTCGGCCGAAGGATGCAGATATCTTCATCGGCAAACCGGCCGAAAAAGGGCATGCGCCCGCACTATCCGCCAATCGTCCGTTCGGCTGGCCTTAGGCCATATTCAACCGGGCGCGTCAAGAAAAACCACGCCTGCAAAGGCCCGATGGCATTGAGGAGCGGCGCGCCGGTTTTCGGCGCGCCTTCCCGCTTCAACCTCAATGCGCGCCTTCCCGCTTGCGCTTGCGGGCATTGCGCGCAAACATGTTCAGCACCTCGACCAGCGCCGAGAAGGCCATGGCGGCGTAGACGTAGCCCTTCGGCACATGGAAGCCCATGCCTTCGGCGATTAGCGTCGTGCCGATCATCAGCAGGAAGGCGAGCGCCAGCATGACGATCGTCGGGTTCCGCTCGATAAAGTTGGCAAGCGGGGTTGCGGCAACCAGCATGACGGTAACGGCGGCGACGACGGCGACCACCATGATCGGCAGATGCGGCGTCATGCCGACGGCGGTGATGATGCTGTCGACCGAAAAGACAAGGTCGAGCAGCAGGATCTGGCCGATCGCCGATGCAAAGCCTGTCGTGGTGGATTTCGCGATGAAATCCTCCTGCTGGTCTATAGGATCGACGCTGTGGTGAATTTCCTTGGTGGCTTTCCAGACTAGGAACAAGCCGCCGGCGATCAGGATCAGATCCTTCCAGGAGAAGCCGTGTCCGAAAGCCTCGAACAGCGGTTCGGTCAGCTGCACGATCCAGGCGACGGTGCCGAGGAGTGCCAGGCGCATGACGAGCGCAAGACCGATGCCGATCTTGCGAGCCTTCTCCCGGTGCTCAGGCGGCAGTTTGTTGGTGAGAATGGAAATGAAGATCAGGTTGTCGATCCCGAGAACGACTTCCATAACCACCAGCGTGATGAGCGCCACCCAGGCGGCCGGATCCTGAATGAGCGTCATGATTCCCTGCATAAGCGTATATCCCTCTTGCGTCACATGCGTGAATGACGCGCGCAATGTAGTGTCGGTAGCCTGCTACGCAAGCGCCGCAAGGGGGTATACGAAATCGTTGTGACTTTTATTCCCTAGAACAGGATGATTTAAGGCCGGGTCGGCCTTAAATTTGAATCCTGTTCTAAATTAAAGAGTTAGAGCATGATGTCATGAGAAAACCGCTCACACTTTCGGCATCATGCTCTGATCGGCAGCCAGATTTCGGTGACGCCCATGCCTGTATGGGGGTCGAAGCGCTCATCGTAGCGTTCGAACATGTCGGGCGTCTCGCCATGTTCCAGGCCCGAGGTCGGCCACCATGTGCCGAAGATCCTGTGCATGGTCGCGGGAATGCCGGAGACATGGGCGCGGTGGGCAAAGACGACGTAACGTTGGCCGGGAAGCTTGAGTGTGGCAAAATCCGCCGGCAGATCACCGGCATCGGCGACTTCGGCCGCGGCTATATAGCGGAATATCTCCGCCTCGCCGTCGATATGGGTGCAAATGCCGTAGGCGACATTGCCTTTCTGTCCCGAGATATGGCCGAAATGGGCATTGAACTTCTGCCAGAGAGACGGGATGGCGGCGTTGCCGCCATAGGGGTAGGTTTCCTGCAAGCCGGCAAACAGCATCGGCGGAAGGGTTTCGAGGCGGGGCGGTTCGAGGTCGTTGAGGTGGGTGGGGTCCATTCTGATTGGCTCCAGCAGGACAAGGTTACGGGCGTGCCCTTGCCGACGCGCAGCATCCGGCGTCACGCCGAACTGGTCGCGGAAGGCGCGGGTGAAAGCCTCGTGCGAGCCATAGCCCGCACAAAGCGCAACCTCGAGAATGGTGGATGAACCGCCGATCAATGCGGGCACGGCGCGGCTGAGGCGCCGCCCTCTTATGTAGCTGCTGATCGAGTGGCCGGTAACGAGCCCGAAGACGCGCGACAGGTGGTAACGCGACAATCCGGCTGCTTCCGATATCTCTTCCAGCGACAGATCGTTTTCGAAATGGCTCTCTATGAACCAGATCGCCCGTCCGACGGCGCTCATTCTCAATCTCCTGGTTGCGGCTTCTTCCTTAACGAAAAGCCGGTATCCGGATTTGATCGCTATTGCGGGATTCTGGCCGATGGAGCGCGGCAGTCAACGGTGGGGCCAAAGGTGGATCAGACGGTCTCGTGCTGGCGCGCGCCGTAGGCGGCCATGAAGACCCGGATTGCGCCGCAGATGACGCGCTCGATTTCGTCGCGATGCGGCGGCTCTTCCATGCTTCCGAACAGGCGGAGCTTGAAGAAACTGCCGCTGGCGAGGTCGAGAAACTGGCCGGCGGCCAGATCGATATCGTCGATTTCGAGCCTGCCTTCGGCGATGTGCCGTTCCAGGAAGTCGCGCATGATGGTGCGCAGGTTTTCCGGGCCCTTGAAGAAGCGTTGGCAGAGCACCGGCATGCGGTCGCGCACGCCAAGAACGGTGCGCATGGCACTGATGACCTTTTCATCGGTCATATGGGTGACGAAGCTCACCCCGAATTCGTACAGACCGGCTTCGGGATCGTCATGTTCGGCAAGCGCCGTGCGCACGGCCGCCACGAAGGCGGCGCGCTCGGCCTCGATCATCGCCGAAAACAATTCTTCCTTGTTGGTGAAATAGACGTAGAGCGTCCCCTTGGAGACGCCGGCCTCGCGCGTCACGTCGTTCATGCTGGCGGCGTCGAAACCCATCTTCATGAAGACGCGCTTGGCGCCGGCGAGAATCTGCTGACGCTTGGCCGGATCTTCGCCCGCAGCAAATCGGCCTCCTCCAACGGGAGGGCTGAAGACGGCGGCGTGGTCGGGTTTCAGCGTCATTTATCCTTAACCGTGTTCACGGTTTCGTTTTTTCTTTAAAAGAAATCGAACCGATTGGTTCTATACATCTTGATATGACGGTAAAACAGGTTTAAGTCAACTGAACCGAACCGTTCAGTTCGATTACTTACTCCAAGATCGGTAAAGTGGCCATGTCGAGCAACCAGAAAAGCAGCGTCGCGCGGATCGTTAGCGAAAACGCCGGAGCCGAAGAGGCCACTGCTGAAGTCGCGGCCGTTGCAGAAGCTCCGACGGCGGAAGCCCGCGAGATGCCATCTGCGCCTGCGCAGTCGGCGCCGGCTCCGGCCGCGGCAGCTGCGAAGAAGCGCCGCAGCCCGGTGCTGCCGATCTTTGTTCTCGCTCTTCTCGCGGGCGGCGGCTGGTATGGTTACGAATGGTGGACGAACGGCCGCTTCATGGTGTCGACTGACGACGCCTATATCGAGGGCGATATTGCAACGATTTCGCCGAAGGTCACGGGCTACGTCGCGAAAGTGAATGTAGTCGCCAACCAGGAAGTCAAAGCGGGCGACGTGCTTGCCACGCTTGATAACGGCGACTATCAGAACGCCCTCGATCAGGCCGAGGCCCAGATCGCCACTGAACAGCTTTCGCTGCAGCGCATTGACGCGCAGATCGAAGGCGCCAATGCCAGCCTCGTGCAGGCGCGGGCGCAAAAGGTGGCACTCGAAGCGGCCGTTCGCGGTGCCGAGATCACCCAGAAGCGCCAGAGCGATTTGCAGGCGAAGTCGGTCGGCACCGCCGCCGATCTCGATAATGCCAATATCGCTCTCGACCAGGCCAAGGCCAATCTTGCCGGCGGCGATGCCAACATCACTGCTGCGCAGGCTAACATCACCATTCTCCAGGCCCAACGCAAGGAGGCCGAAGGCTCGGTCCGTTCGCTGGAAATCTCGCGCGACAAGGCCGCCCGCGACCTGTCCTTCACCGTGCTCAAGGCACCTTATGACGGCATCGTCGGCAACCGCTCGGTTCAGGAAGGCGATCTCGTTTCTCCCGGTCAGCGTCTGATGGCGCTTGTTCCGGTGCGCCGGCTTTATATCGACGCCAACTTCAAGGAAACGCAGATCCAGCATCTGGTGCCCGGCTCGAAGGTCAACGTCCATGTCGATGCCTATAGCGATCATCCTGTGGTCGGGACCGTCGAATCGATCTCGCCGGCTTCCGGCTCGGTCTTTTCGATGCTGCCGCCGGAAAATGCCACGGGCAACTTCACCAAGGTGATCCAGCGCGTGCCGGTGCGCATCGCGCTGCCGCAGGATGCGCTCGACAGCGGGCGTCTGCGCGCCGGCCTCAGCGTCGTCGTCGACGTCGACACCCGCACGGCGCCGAGCAAGTAAGCCTTTAGAAAAGGCGGAGGTGGTCCGATGGCCGGAAGTGCGACAGCAACAGCAGGGACGATTCCGGCAGCGCCCGCCCACGCCGAGGATCACATGGATCCGAGGAAGCTCATCGCCTTCTTCGCGATGGTGCTCGGCATGTTCATGTCGATCCTCGACATCCAGATCGTCTCGGCCTCGCTTGCCGAAATCCAGGCCGGCCTCTCGGCCGGCAGCGACGAAGTCGGTTGGGTGCAGACGGCCTATCTGATCGCCGAAGTGATCATGATTCCGCTTTCGGGCACGCTGGCGCGCATCATCTCGACGCGTTATCTCTTCGCAATCTCCGCTGCCGGGTTCACCATGGCGAGCGCGCTTGCGGCGACGGCGACGAATATCGACCAGATGATCGTCTACCGGGCCATCCAGGGTTTTATCGGCGGCGGCATGATCCCGTCGGTCTTCGCGGCCGCCTTCACCATCTTTCCGGCGTCGAAGCGCAGCATCGTTTCGCCGATCATCGGCCTGATCGCGACGCTGGCGCCGACCATTGGCCCCACCGTCGGCGGCTATCTCAGCCATGCCTTTTCCTGGCACTGGCTGTTCCTCGTCAATATCGTTCCCGGCATCATCGTCACGATCGTCACCTGGAACTTCATCGATTTCGACAAGCCGGAACTGTCGCTTTTCAAGAAGTTCGACTGGTGGGGGCTTTTCTCGATGGGCATCTTCCTCGGTGCGATGGAATATGTGCTCGAAGAGGGCAATTCGAACGATTGGTTCAACGACAGCTCCATCGCCATCGCTGCCGTCGCCTCGTGCGTTGCGGCCATCATCTTCTTCTATCGCGCCTTCACGGTGGAGTTCCCCGTCGTCGACCTCAAGGCCTTTTCGAACCGGAATTTCTCCTTCGGCTCGATCTTCTCCTTCGTCATGGGCATCGGCCTCTATGGCCTCACCTACATCTACCCGGTCTATCTTGGACGCATCCGCGGCTATGATTCGCTGATGATCGGCCAGACGATGTTCGTCTCCGGGCTTGCGATGTTTTTCACCGCGCCGATCGCCGGCAAGCTGTCGACGAAGATGGACCTGCGCCTGATGATGGTGATCGGTTTCACCAGCTTCGCCGCCGGTACCTACATCATGATTCACCTGACGGCGGATTGGGATTTCTACGAACTGTTCATCCCGCAGATCCTGCGCGGTTTCGGGCTGATGATGTGCATGGTGCCGATCAACAATATCGCACTCGGCACGATGCCGCCGTCGCGCATCCGCGGCGCATCCGGCCTGTTCAACCTGACCAGAAACCTCGGCGGCGCCGTCGGTCTTGCCGTCATCAACACCGTGCTCACCAACCGACAGGACGTGCACTATGAACGGCTGCGGGAGAATATGGACTGGGGCAATCCGGCGGCGATCGACCAGATGAACAACATGACCGCCAATTTCAACACCTATGGCATGGATGGCGCCTCGGTCGCGATCAAGCAGATGGTCGGTCTGGCCACCAAGCAGGCGATCGTCCTCTCTTTCAGCGACGTGTTCCTCATCCTGACCGCGCTTTTCGTTGCGATGATCCTCGGTGTCGCCATGATCAAGAAACCTGCGCCGCAAGGCGGGGGAGGCGGTGGCGGCCACTGACCTCCGGCCTGCCGCCCCTTGAAAGGCCCTCTCCGGAGGGCCTTTTTGTTTGCCGGTTTCCGACCTCTATGCCATCGGGCGGATGATCGCTGGCGGGATCAGTCCGAAGCAGATATCAATACCGGAAAATCGATAAGGGAACCGGCCTGTTCGATTTTTTGATTTACGTACATCAAATTTGGCGCTAATGGTCTCGTCAGGAGGAATGATGAGGCCTACAGTTCACGATATCGCCGCTGCCGCCGGTGTCAGTCTTGCGACTGTCGACCGGGTTCTCAACCAGCGCCCAGGTGTGCGTCACGTCACGCGGGAGAAGGTCGAAACGGCGATCCGTGAGCTCGGTTATATCAGAGACGTCGCCGCCGCCAATCTCGCCAAGGGACGTACCTATCCACTGGTGTTCATCCTTCCGGCCAGCGACAATTCCTTCATGCACGGGCTCAATGCCGAGATCCGGCAGGCGGTGCTTCGCTCGCCGGCCGAGCGTACCGATATCCGCACCATCGAGGTGCCGGCTTTCGATCCGGCAGCCCTTGTCTCCGTGCTCGAAGAGCTTTCCCGGGAGAGGCCTTGCGGCATCGCGATGGTCGCGACCGATGCACCTGACGTGCGCGCCACCGTCGACAGGCTGGTGCGCGAGCGCTTTCCCATCGTCACCCTGGTTTCCGATCTCACCGGATCGCTGCGCCATCATTATGCCGGCGTCGACAATATCGCGGCCGGCCGTACAGCGGCCCGCTTGCTCGGGCGATTTCTCGGATCGCGAAAGGGCGAGATCGCCGTGCTCGCCGGCTCCATGCTGGTGCGCGACCATCGCGAGCGGCTGGAGGGCTTTGCCGCAGTCATGGCTGCGGAGTTTCCGCATCTTGCGATCCTGTCGGTTCTCGAAGGCCGCGACGACCCCGAGGTCGCCCATAGGCTCGTTGCCGACGCGCTCGGGAATGCCGATATCATCGGCGTCTACAGCCTAGGCGCCGGCAATCGCGGCCTGATCCGGGCGTTGAAGGAGAAGGCCGTCGGCCGGACGCTGACGGTCATCGCCCACGAGCTCACCGCCCATACGCGCGCAGCACTCGTCGACAATACGATCGATGCGATCCTCAACCAGGACGCCGGCCATGAAGTGCGTAGCGCCATCCGTGTATTGAAAGCCAAGGCGGACGGGCTTGCCGTCATCGAAGCGCAAGAGCGCATCCGCCTCGACATATTTCTGAAAGACAATCTGCCGTAACGGCAAAGGAGAATACCCCATGTATCTCGGTCTCGATCTCGGAACCTCCGGCGTCAAGGCGATGCTGATCGACGGCGATCAGAAGATCGTCGGCTCGGCCAATGGTGCGCTCGACGTCTCGCGTCCGCATTCTGGCTGGTCGGAGCAGGAGCCGGCCCACTGGGTGCGTGCGACGGAGGAGGCCGTCGCCGGCCTCAAGGCGAAACATCCGAAGGAGCTGGCTGCAGTCAAGGGCATCGGCCTTTCCGGCCAGATGCACGGCGCGACGCTCATCGATGCCACCGACAAGGTGCTGCGTCCCTGCATTCTCTGGAACGACACGCGCAGCCACGTCGAGGCTGCGGCCCTCGATGCCGATCCGCGCTTCCGCGCGCTTACCGGCAATATCGTCTTTCCTGGCTTTACGGCGCCGAAGCTCGCCTGGGTCGAGAAGCATGAGCCCGATGTCTTTGCCAGGATCGCCAAGGTGCTGCTGCCGAAGGACTATCTGCGTCTTTGGCTGACCGGCGAATATATCTCCGAAATGTCGGATTCGGCCGGCACTTCCTGGCTTGATACCGGCAAGCGGGCCTGGTCGTCCGAACTGCTGGCTGCCACCAATCTTTCCAAGGAGCAGATGCCGGCACTCGTCGAAGGCACCGAGCAGGCCGGCAAGCTGCGGGCGGAACTTGCTACGCAATGGGGCATTTCCGGCGATGCCGTCGTTGCCGGCGGCGCGGGCGACAATGCAGCCTCGGCCTGCGGCATGGGCACGGTCAGCGACGGCGCCGCCTTCGTCTCGCTCGGCACGTCGGGCGTGCTTTTTGCCGCCAACGGCTCCTATCTGCCGAAGCCGGAAAGCGCCGTGCATGCCTTCTGCCACGCGCTGCCGAACACCTGGCACCAGATGGGCGTCATCCTGTCGGCCACCGATGCGCTTAACTGGCATTCCGGGGTCACCGGCAAATCGGCCGCCGACCTGACCGGAGAACTCGGCGAGACGCTGAAGGCGCCGACCGGCGTCAGCTTTCTCCCCTATCTCTCCGGTGAGCGCACGCCGCACAATGATGCCGTCATCCGCGGCGCCTTCATCGGCCTCGAACATGAAAGCAGCCGTGTCGTGCTGACCCAGGCGGTGCTCGAGGGTGTTGCCTTTGCCATCCGCGATAATCTCGAAGCGCTGCGCTCGGCCGGCATCGGCATATCCCGCGTCACGGCAATCGGCGGCGGTTCGCGCTCGCGTTACTGGCTGGCGTCGATCGCGACCGCGCTCGGCGTTCCGGTCGACCTGCCGGCCGATGGCGATTTTGGCGCGGCCTTCGGCGCCGCCCGCCTCGGTCTTATCGCGGCAACCGGGGCAGATCCGATTGCCGTCTGCACGCCGCCGGTGACATCGGGCACGATCGAGCCGGTGTCTGCACTGAGCGGCACTTATGAGGATGCCTACAAGCGCTACCGCGCACTCTATCCGGCGATAAAATCGCTGGCGCATTGAGAACTGGAGCCAGCGGCCCCCTCATCCGCCGGCCGGCACCTTTGCCTGGTCGAGCCGCGGCCTCGCCCGTCCTTCGGACCCCGGAGGGGAGAAGAGACTCGCAGCGGTGCCTCCGTTCCTCTTCTCCCCTCGGGGAGAAGGTGGCCCGAAGGTCGGATGAAGGGGCTGGATGGCACAGACGATAAGACTGAACTACCGACCCAAGGAGACCCAAGATGAGCACCGGATTTTTCGGCGATATCCAGAAAATAAAATACGAAGGCCCCGACAGCACCAATCCGCTGGCCTTCCGCCATTACCAGCCGGACGAGATCGTCATGGGCAAGCGCATGGAAGACCACCTGCGCTTTGCCGTGGCCTATTGGCACACCTTCACCTGGCCGGGCGGCGACCCCTTCGGTGGCCAGACCTTCCTGCGCCCCTGGTTCGAGGACACGATGAAGGCCGCCAAGCTCAAGGCCGACGTCGCCTTCGAATTCTTCTCGCTGCTCGGCTCGCCCTATTACTGCTTCCATGACGCCGACGTGCGTCCGGAGGGCAAGAATTTCGCCGAGAACACCAAAAACCTCAATGAGATCGTCGACTACTTCGCCGAGAAGCAGGCCGCAACCGGCACCAAGCTGCTCTGGGGCACGGCAAACCTGTTCTCCAACCGCCGCTACATGTCCGGTGCGGCGACCAACCCGGATCCTGACGTTTTTGCTTTCGCCGCCGCGACGGTCAAGACCTGCATCGACGCGACGCAGAAGCTGGGCGGCGAGAACTACGTGCTCTGGGGCGGCCGCGAAGGCTACGAGACGCTGCTCAACACCGATCTCAAACGTGAGCTCGACCAACTCGGACGCTTCCTCAACCTCGTCGTCGAATACAAGCACAAGATCGGCTACAAGGGCACGATCCTGATCGAGCCGAAGCCCCAGGAGCCGACCAAGCACCAGTACGATTACGACGTTGCGACCGTCTATGGCTTCCTCAAGAAGCACGGACTTGAAAACGAGGTGAAACTCAATATCGAGCAGGGCCACGCGATCCTCGCCGGCCACTCCTTCGAGCACGAACTGGCGCTTGCCAATGCGCTCGGCATCTTCGGCTCGATCGACATGAACCGCAACGACTACCAATCTGGCTGGGATACCGACCAGTTCCCGAACAATGTTCCCGAAATGGCGCTCGCTTACTATCACGTTCTGGCAGGCGGGGGCTTCAAAACCGGCGGCACCAATTTCGACTCGAAGCTGCGCCGCCAGTCTCTCGAGCCGGCGGATCTGCTGATCGGTCACATTGGCGGAATGGATTGCTGCGCCCGCGGCCTGAAGGCCGCTGCCAGGATGATCGAGGACAAGGCTCTGTCGCAGCCGCTCGCCGATCGTTATGCCGGCTGGGAATCCGCCGAGGCGCAGAAGCTCTTCCGCGGCGAGTATTCGCTGGATGAGATCACGACTTGGGTCGAGACCAAGGACGTCAATCCGCAGCCGAGATCCGGCAAGCAGGAACTGCTCGAGAACGTCGTCAATCGTTACGTCTGATCAAGCGCGCCGGCGGCGGCCAGCGGTCGTCGGCGCAACCCTTTCTGAACGGCCGCGGGCGCTATGTCCTCAGCCTCTATCTCTATCGGCTCAACGCTTCGACCAGTTGCGCGACGGCGCAGAGACGGAGTTTCGAACCACCAGATCCGGCCGGAGCAGGATTTCCGTTTCGGTCGGCCGGCCATCGGACAGGAGTTCGAGCAGCAGCGCCATCGCCTGTTTTCCGATCGCCGTTCTCGGTTGGCGGATCGTAGTCAGCGGCGGGGATATGAAGACGGCCTGCGGCACGTCGTCGAAACCGGTCACCGAGAAATCCCCCGGAATGTCGTAGCCTCGCGCGCCGAGCCCGATCATGACGCCGATCGCGGTCTGGTCGTTGACGCACATGAAGGCGGTCGGAAGCGTGTCGCGCATGAAAAGCTGTTCGACCGCATGCCGCCCGCTCTCGATCGTGCCATCGCCTTCGAGCACGATCCGCAAGTCGGGCGGGACGCCGGCGGCGTCGAGGCCGGCATCATAGCCCATGCGGCGTCTGGTATAGGCAAGCCGGGTGCGCGAATCGCCGATGAAGGCGATCTTTCGATGCCCTTCGGCCAGCAGCAGGTCCACCGCTTTCCTGGCGCCCTCGGTATCGTCGACGCCGACATAGGGAATGCCGCCGTTGAAGACAGGCTCGAAAACGCCGACGCTCGGCGGCAGCCGCGCAGTCATCGTCTGATGCCCGAAGGGCAGGATGCCGGTAAACAGGATAAGCCCGGCTGCCTGGTTGGAATTCAAGAATTTCAGATATTCGAGCCCGCGCTGGGCGTCGTTCTGCGTGTGGCCGATCAGGATGCCGTAGCCGTGCGCGCGCGCCTCGTTTTCCAACCCGACGAGAATGTTGGAGAAATTGGGGTCGCCGATATCGGGCGCCACGACGAGAATCATGTTGGAGCGGCCGAGCCTCAGGCTGCGCGCCATGGCATTGGTGGTGTAACCGGTGATCGCGATCGCCTGGTTGACCTTGAGGCGGGTGGAATTGGCGACCTTCTCCGGCATATGGATTGCCCGGGACACCGTCGCGATGGAGACCTCGGCGATCCGGGCGACGTCTTCGATTGTTGCGGGCGTGGAATTCGACACTGGGCTCTGCCTTGGGCTGTCTTCGCCGCGACACTACACAGACTTGTCGGGAGGTCAAAGGCAGGCTTCAACTGATCTGTGTAAATCAACGATGTAAACCTTTACACGATGTATGTAAAGGTTTACATAAGGTCCTTAGCGGCCGGAGAACCGCTTGGGGAGGATCTGATGACCGTGGAGACTGCCGACACTGCACCCGTGGTGCTGTCCGCTAGGCGCATATGCAAATCCTTCAGTGGGGTGCAGGTCCTCTTCAGCGTGAATTTCGATCTCCGCGCCGGCGAAATCCATGCGCTGATGGGTGAAAATGGCGCCGGCAAATCCACGCTTGTCAAGGTATTGTCCGGTTTCGAACAGCCGAGTTCCGGCGAAATCCTGCTCGACGGCAAGCCTGTCGTCCTGCCGCCCAACGGCGCTGCCGAGGCGCTTGGCATCGTCATCATTCACCAGGAATTCAACCTCGCCGAACATCTGACCGTGACGGAAAGCCTCTTTCTCGGGCGCGAAGTCACGCGCTTCGGCGTGCTCGACCGCAAATATATGAGGTCGGAGACACGCAAAGTTCTCGATGTGCTCGGTTCGCATGTCGATGAGAATGCGCAGATCAGCACGCTTTCCATCGCCGACAAGCAGATGGTCGAAATCGCCAAGGCAATCAGCCGCGACGCGCGGGTCGTGTTCATGGACGAGCCGACCGCGGTGCTGTCGCGGGAAGAGACCAATATGCTCTTCAAGCAGGTTCGCAAGCTGCGTGACCAGGGTACGAGCTTCGTCTTCGTGTCGCACAAGCTCGACGAAGTGATGGAGTTGACTGATCGTGTCACCGTGCTGCGCGACGGCCAGTGGATCAAGACGTCGCAGACGTCGATTCTGGACGGGGAATCGATCGCGCAGCTGATGGTTGGCCGCGAACTTTCGAGCCTCTATCCCGCCAAAGTGGAACCTGATGTCGACGAGGAGGTCGTCCTCAGTGTCGCCTCGGTGTCGACGGGCTATGTGAGGGATGCGAGCTTCGAGGTGCGCAAGGGCGAGATCATCGGCTTTTCCGGTATGATCGGCTCCGGCCGCACCGAGCTGATGGAAGCGATCGCCGGGTTGCGGACCCGTCTCGAGGGTGAGGTGGTCATCAAGGGGGAAACGGTTCCCTCCGGCGATGTCCATGCCGCCAATCGCTGCGGGCTCGCCTACATGACCAAGGACCGCAAGTCGAAGGGCCTGCTGCTGCGCTCCGGCATGATGACCAATTTGACCCTGCAATCGCTCGGAAGGCATTCTCGCCGAGGCTATCTCAGCCCGGGCAGCGAAGCGGGTGCTCTGGCGAAGGCCAAGCGCCGTTTCGACATCAGGGTGCGCGACGGCAATATCGTCGCCGGCCGGATGTCGGGTGGAAACCAGCAGAAACTGCTGCTGGCCAAGGTCATGGAGACCGAGCCCGACATCATCATCATCGACGAGCCGACGCGCGGCATCGATGTCGGCACCAAACAGCAGATCTATCATTTCATCTCGGCGCTGGCCCGGGACGGCCGTTCGATCATCGTCGTCTCGTCGGAGATGCCGGAGGTCATAGGCCTCTGCACGCGGGTGGTGGTGATGCGTGAAGGACATATCGTCGGCGTGCTCGAGGGCGATGAGATTTCCGAGCAGGAGATCATGCGTTACGCCGCCGGGCTTAAAAAGAAGGCGGCTGCCTAAGCCGAACACGAAGCGTCGTCGCGACGACGCCGATCACAGACAAGACGCCCAGCAGGTATGGGACGGGAGGTTGGTTTTGGAAATGAGTGTCAACGAGGAGACCAGGGAAATCCGGCGCCGATCCTGGCGGGATGTCGATCTGCGTGCGGTCGCGCCTTTCGTCGCCCTGGCACTGCTCCTGATCGTCGGGGCCCTGGTCAATCCCAATTTCATCGGCATCACCAACCTTGCCAATGTCGCGACGCGCAGTGCCTTCATTGCCATCATTGCGGTCGGCGCGACCTTCGTGATCTCAGCAGGCGATCTCGACCTGTCGGTGGGCTCGATGGTGGCCTTCGTCGCCAGCCTGATGATCCTGCTGATGAATTCGGGCGCCATCGAAAACCCGGTCCTGATGCTGACGGTCGCGGCCGTCTTCACGATTGTCGCCGGTGCGCTCTGCGGCCTGGCGAACGGCCTGATCACCACGGTGGGCAAGATCGAGCCCTTCATCGCGACACTCGGCACGATGGGCATCTATCGCGGCCTGACGACATGGCTGTCGCAGGGCGGCGCAATCACTCTTCGCTCCGCCGATATCCAGACGCTCTATCGTCCTGCTTATTTCGGCACTATCGCCGGTGTGCCGGTACCGATCGTGGTGATCCTGGCAGTGACGGCGGTTGCCGCCTTTATCCTCTATCGCACACGTTATGGCCGCCACGTTGTTGCTGTGGGATCAAACAGCGATGTTGCCCGCTATTCCGGCATCGCGGTCAATCGCGTCAGGACGATTGCCTTCGTCATCCAGGGCCTGTGCGTCGCCATTGCCGTGTTGCTCTATGTTCCCCGTCTCGGCTCGACGTCGGCAACAACGGGCATCCTGTGGGAGCTCCAGGCGATCACGGCCGTCGTCGTCGGCGGCACGGCGCTGAAGGGCGGCGCCGGCAGGGTCTGGGGGACGATCTGCGGCGCCTTCATTCTCGAACTCGTCGGCAATATCATGCTGCTTTCGAACTTCATCAGCGAGTATCTGATCGGCGCCATCCAGGGTGCGATCATCATCATCGCCATGTTCGTCCAGCGCTCGCTGGTGCGCAAATCATGAAATAATCAGGTTTGCATTGACCGGGGCTTGCAATTGACCGGGCTTCAGGGCGTCCGGTCCCGATATGGAAAAGTCCCTGAAATTATTGGGAGGAAATAGCATGCATAGATTGATGTTGGGCCTGGCGGTTGCGGCGGTGACGTTCGCCGGCGCCGCTCACGCCGAGGACAAGAAATTCACCATCGGCGTCTCCATTCCGGCCGCCGACCATGGCTGGACGTCGGGCGTGGTGTTTCATGCCGAGCGCGCCGCCAAGTTGTTGATGGCCGAACATCCCGGTCTCAACGTCATCGTCAAGACCTCGCCGGACGCTGCCAGCCAGGCAAACGCCGTGCAGGATCTCGATACACAGGGCATCGACGCCCTCGTCATCCTGCCGTCGGATCCGGATCCGCTCGTCAATGCCATCAAGGAAGTCAAGGGCAAGGGCAAGTTCGTCGCCCTCGTCGACCGCGCGCCGTCAAGCAACGACAACTCCGTGCGCGACCTCTATGTCGCCGGCAATAATCCGGCTCTCGGCGAAGTCGCCGGCAAGTACATCAAGGACACCACGCCTGATGCGCAGGTCGTCGTCATCCGCGGTCTGCCGATCCCGATCGACCAGCAGCGCCAGGACGGCTTCGACAAGGGCATTGCCGGCTCGAACGTCAAGGTTCTCGACCGCCAGTACGGCAACTGGAACCGCGACGATGCCTTCAAGGTCATGCAGGACTACTTGACCAAGTACCAGAAGATCGACGTCGTATGGTGCCAGGACGACGACATGGCCGTCGGCGTTCTGCAGGCAATCGAGCAGGCCAAGCGTACCGACATCAAATACGTCGTCGCAGGCGCTGGCTCCAAGGACATGGTGAAGAAGGTCATGGACGGCGACAAGCTGATCCCGGTCGACGTCCTCTATCCGCCGGCAATGGTCGGCACGGCAATGGAGCTGACGGCGGCGGCACTCTACGATCAGGTCCCGGTTCACGGCAGCTACATCCTCGACGCGACGCTCGTCACCAAGGACAATGCCAAGGACTTCTACTTCCCGGATTCTCCGTTCTGATCCATCGACTGGAGACATGCGCCCATTCGAAAGGATGGGCGCATTTTTAATGCGTCGATCCAGGGTACAGCCGAAAATGCTGCACGTACCTTTTGTCCGCCAAAGCCCACCGTGATTAGCTCGCGCCATTCGCTTCCGGCCTCGCGCCAAATCCGCTGGCTACTGCATAATTCCTTAAATCGGAATCGATTTAAGGATAAAATTATGCAGCGATCCTAAGTGTTACAGCGTCCCTTTGCGCGTCTTTTCAGACGCGCGGCGCTGTAAGGTAAGGAGGCGCCTTGCGCCCGCCAAATTGCGTGCTACAACACTTCAGAAACGTTTACGGTCGATATTCAGGGAGGAATCTGACATGAAGACGATCAAAGGCCCCGGCCTATTCCTTGGCCAGTTCGCGGGCGATACCGCTCCTTTCAACTCGTGGGACGCGATTACCAAATGGGCGGCCGACATCGGTTACAAGGGCGTCCAGGTGCCGACCTGGGCAAGCCAGCTGATCGATCTGAAGAAGGCCGCCACGTCCAAAGATTATTGCGACGAATTCGCCGGCAAGGCCCGCGAAAACGGCATCGAGATCACCGAACTCTCCACCCACCTGCAAGGCCAGCTCGTCGCCGTTCACCCAGCCTATGACGAAGCCTTCGACGGATTTGCCGCACCCGAGGTGCGGGGCAATCCGAAGGCGCGCCAGGAATGGGCGGTCGAGCAGGTCAAGATGGCGCTGACGGCCTCGAAAAACCTCGGCCTCAAGGCGCATGCGACCTTCTCTGGCGCGCTCGCCTGGCCGTTCATCTATCCCTGGCCGCAGCGTCCTGCCGGCCTGGTAGAGACCGCCTTCGACGAACTCGCCCGCCGCTGGACGCCGATCCTCGACCATGCGGATGAGAACGGTATCGACGTCTGCTACGAGATCCATCCGGGCGAGGATCTGCACGATGGTATCACCTTCGAGATGTTCCTGGAGCGGGTGAAGAACCATCCGCGCGCCAACATGCTCTACGATCCCTCGCACTACGTCCTGCAGTGCCTCGATTATCTCGACAATATCGACATCTACAAAGACCGCATCAAGATGTTCCACGTCAAGGATGCGGAGTTCAATCCGACCGGCCGCCAGGGCGTCTATGGCGGCTATCAGGGCTGGGTGGAACGGGCCGGCCGCTTCCGCTCGCTCGGCGACGGCCAGGTCGATTTCGGCGCGGTGTTCTCGAAGATGACGGCCAATAATTTCGACGGCTGGGCCGTGGTCGAATGGGAATGCGCGCTGAAACATCCGGAGGACGGCGCGCGCGAAGGGGCCGAATTCGTGGCCGCCCATATCATCCGCGTCACCGAAAAGGCCTTCGACGATTTTGCCGGCAGCGGCACCGACCAGGCGGCGAACCGGCGCATGCTGGGGCTCTAAGACATAGGGCGTGCTGCGAGGCTGCCCCTCACCCTAACCCTCTCCCCGTTCTGACGGGGAGAGGGGACCTGCCCACATCAAACGGTAGAGAGTGGCGAGGGACATAGCGGCATCGTCCTTCTCCCCGCCTGCGGGGAGAAGGTGGCGGCAGCCGGATGAGGGGCGCATCCGCACCAAGTTTTAAATTTCAGGAGGACAGAATGGCAATCGAAGCATCATCGGAACAGACCCGCGAGCCGCGGATCCGCCTCGGCATGGTCGGCGGCGGCGCCGGCGCGTTTATCGGTGCGGTGCACCGGATCGCGGCACGCATCGACGATCAGTACGATCTTATCGCCGGCGCGCTGTCGTCGACGCCTGAAAAGGCGGTTCAGTCAGGCCGCGATCTCGGCCTCGATCCGTCGCGGACCTATTCCAGCTACCGCGAGATGGCGATCCGCGAGGCAAAGCTGAAGAACGGCATCGAGGCGGTGGCGATCGTCACGCCGAACCATGTACATTACGACGCCGCCAAGGAATTCCTGAAGCGCGGCATCCATGTCATCTGCGACAAGCCGCTGACATCGAACCTTGCTGACGCGAAGAAGCTGAAGAAGATTGCCGACGAGAGCGGCGCGCTCTTCGTGCTCACGCATAATTACACCGGTTATCCGATGGTCCGCCAGGCGCGCGAGATGATCGCGAACGGCGAACTCGGCGATATCCGTGTCGTCCAGGCCGAATATCCGCAGGACTGGCTGACTGAGGCGGTCGAGCAGACCGGCCAGAAGCAGGCCGCCTGGCGTACCGATCCGGCACAATCCGGCGTCGGCGGCTCCACAGGCGATATCGGCACGCATGCCTATAATCTCGCCGCCTTCATGTCAGGCCTGGAGCTCGACAGTCTCGCTGCCGATCTCGACAGTTTCGTTCCCGGCCGCCGGCTTGATGACAACGCCCATGTGATGCTGCGCTTCAAGGCCAAGGGCTCGGAGAAGCCGGCCAAGGGCATGCTCTGGTGCAGCCAGGTGGCGCCCGGCCATGAAAACGGCCTGATGGTCCGCGTCTACGGTTCCAAGGGCGGGCTGGAATGGACTCAGAAGGACCCGAACTACCTCTGGTACACACCGTTCGGCGAACCGAAGCGGCTGATCACCCGGGGCGGCGCCGGTTCGGGCGCGGCTGCCGGCCGCGTCTCGCGCGTGCCGTCTGGACATCCGGAGGGTTATCTCGAAGCCTTCGCGACGATCTATACCGAAGCCGCGCATGCGATCAATGCCCGCAAGAAGGGCAAGGCCGTCGACAAGGCAGTGGTCTACCCTACTGTCGATGACGGTGTGAAGGGTGTGGCCTTTGTCGAGGCTTGCGTCGCCTCTTCCAAGAAAAACGGCGCATGGGTCAAGGTCTGAATCTGCCGATCCGCGTCGCCCAATGAAAAACGCCGAGGCGAGCTCAAAGTCGCCTCGGCGTTTTTGTTTATGGTGATTAGGCTGCGGCCGTGCGGCCACGCTTCAGCAGGTTGTCCACGCTCAACGGTCCTGCGCCTGCCGCCACCAGATATAGAAACACGAAGCAGAACAGGATTGCCGCGACGCCGCCGTTCTGCGCGGGGTAGATGCCTTTCGGCGCATGCCCGATGAAATAAGCGAAGGCCATCAGGCCGGAGAGCACGAAGGCTGCGATACGGGTCTGGAATCCCACCAGGACCAGGAAGCCGAGGGTGAGTTCGATAAGCCCGGCAATCCAGGAGAGCGAGCCCGCGGCCGGCACGCTTGCCGCAACCGGAAAATGCAAAATCTTCTGCGTTCCGTAGCTGAAAAGTACAAGTGACGAGACGATGCGCAGCAGGCTCAGCAGATGAGGCTGCAGCAGATGGACCGAAGAGAGCATGGGATTCCTTTCACATTTGTGATGCCATTTCCCGTGTAAGGATCGTGGCCTCAACAGCAAGTCACGCCTGCTGACATTGCCGTTATGAGTGCGGGCAGACGGGAAGAGGGGACTTCCTGCAACGTTGCAGTTTTTCTCGCTGCCAGCCTGTACTTTGCCTTCACGCTTGGCTAAATCCCGCGCAAACGGCCAACCTAGAGATAGGATTTTAAGATGATCGATCCGCAGAAACTCGCACAGCGCTTCCCCGGCGACTTCACCTTCGGCGTCGCCACCGCCGCCTTCCAGATCGAAGGGGCCAGCAAGGCCGACGGCCGCAAGCCATCGATCTGGGATGCCTTTTGCAATATGCCCGGCCGCGTCTATCATCGCGACAATGGCGACGTCGCCTGCGACCACTATAACCGACTGGAGCAGGACCTCGATCTCATCAAGGAGATGGGCGTCGAAGCCTATCGCTTCTCGATCGCCTGGCCGCGCATTATCCCCGACGGCACGGGTCCGGTGAATGAGGCCGGTCTCGATTTCTACGATCGGCTGGTCGACGGCTGCAAGGCGCGGGGGATCAAGACCTACGCGACGCTCTACCACTGGGATCTGCCGTTGCTGCTCGCCGGCGACGGCGGCTGGACGGCGCGCTCGACCGCCTATGCGTTTCAGCGCTATGCCAAGACGGTGATGAACCGCCTTGGCGATCGCCTCGATAAGGTCGCGACCTTCAACGAGCCCTGGTGCATCGTCTGGCTGAGCCACCTCTACGGCATCCATGCTCCGGGCGAACGCGATATGCAGGCCGCCCTTCACGCCATGCATTATATGAACCTCGCCCACGGCCTCGGCGTCGAGGCGATCCGCTCGGAAGCCCCCGATGTGCCCGTCGGGCTTGTGCTCAACGCCGCTTCGATCATCCCCGGCTCCGACAGCCCGACCGATCTTGCAGCCGCCGAAAGGGCGCACCAGTTCCACAACGGCGCCTTCTTCGATCCGGTCTTCAAGGGCGAATATCCGAAAGAATTCGTCGAGGCGCTTGGCGACCGCATGCCCGCCATCGAGGACGGCGACATGAAGCTCATCAGCCAGAAACTCGACTGGTGGGGTCTGAATTACTACACGCCCGAGCGGGTCACCGACGATGCCGAACGCAAGGGCGATTTCCCGTGGACGGTGAAAGCGCCGCCGGCAAGCGACGTCAAGACCGATATCGGCTGGGAAATCTATGCGCCGGGATTGAAGCTCCTGATCGAGGACCTCTACCGCCGGTACGAACTGCCGGAATGCTACATCACCGAGAACGGCGCCTGCGACAACACCGATATCGTCGACGGCGAGGTCGACGATAGGATGCGTCTGGATTATCTCGGTGACCATCTCGATGTGGTGGCCGGTCTGATCAAGGGTGGTTACCCCATGCGCGGCTATTTCGCCTGGAGCCTGATGGACAATTTCGAATGGGCCGAAGGCTACCGCATGCGCTTCGGCCTCGTCCATGTCGACTATCAGACCCAGGTACGCACAATAAAACAGAGCGGCAAATGGTACCGCGAACTTGCTGCCAAATTCCCGAAGGGCAATCACAGGCCGGGTTAGCGCCGTCGGCCTGATATAGGCGCCGGTTTGGAGTCTATTGCGTCTCATTTAAGCTCTCCGGCGCGGCACGGCGAGTCGATGCTGCTTGCCGTCATTTCGCGATGGCAATCCAGGCAGAAAAATAGATCGTTCGAAACCTGCAACAGCCGGTTGCTTAAACGTTTTTGAACCCTTGGCTGGCAAAGTCTGACGGTCAGGGAGCCGTAATGCAGACAGCCGGAAAGCCGCAGAGCAAGGGATTGGGAATAGGCCGTCACATTACCGTTACGGGCGTGCTTTTTTCCTTTGCCGTCATCGTCGCAATCGTCACCGTCATGGTGCTGACGGCGCTTGAACGCGTGGCCGAAAATGCCAATCTCCTCGATGATGAGCGCTCGCGCGAAACGACGATCGGGGCGTTGAAGACTTTCGAGGACCAGCTTGGCGCGACACTCGACGATTACGCTGCCTGGGACGATGCCGCCGTCAACGTCTATTCGCCCGATGGCATGGCCTGGACGGTGAGCAATTACGGCGAGATGTCAGTCAACAGCGCGCTTTTCGACATGGCGATCATCATCGATGACGGGAAGACGCCGATCATGGCCTATCGCGACGGCAAGCCGATGGAAGAGCCGCTCGCGGATTTCTTCGCGCCGTCGCTCTGGACCCTGTTCGAGACGGCGAAGACGGCCGGCCCGGCCGGTACGCCCCAAGCGGTCGGGTTCGTCACCACCAAACGCGGTGTCGCTGCTGTCGGCGTCGCATTGGTGCGGAAAAAATCCGGCGCGCTGGATGTGCCCGCCGGCCAACACCGCTATCTCGTTTTTGCCCGCCATCTCGACAATGACCGGGTGGCGGCGCTCGGCCAGACCTATGTCATCGGCGGGCTGAAGCTGGCGTCGGCGAGCTTCGAGGCCGATTATTTCGTACCGATCGTCGATCCGGCCGGGGGAACGCTCAAAAAACTCGTCTGGACCTCGCGTTCACCGGGTGATGTCGGCTACGCACAGGTGCGGCCGATGGTCCTGCAGGCGCTCGGCCTCGTCGGTCTGTTCTTCGTGGTGTTGCTGGTCATCGGCTGGCTTGCCGGCCGCCGGCTGAAGGCCGAGGAAAACAGCGCCCGCGAGGAGGCGCTGCGTGACCGGCTGAGCGGTCTTTCCAATCGCGATGGTCTCGGGCTTGCCGTCGACCGCTTCGTCGTCGAGGCGCGCCAGTCCAAGCGCAACGTGCTGCTCCTCTATCTCGACCTCGATGGCTTCAAGGAGGTCAATGACAGTTATGGCCACGGCACTGGCGACCAGTTGATCCGCGCGGTTGCGGCCGGTCTCGACGTGCTCATTCCGCAAGGCGCAGTTCTCGCCCGGATCGGCGGCGATGAATTTGCGATCGCCTTTCTCTCCGACAGCGAGAATGCCGCCGCACTGCAGCTTGCCGAGCAGATCCTCGATTTTCTTGTCGAGCCGCTGGAGATCGGTCGCCGCGTTGTCGTCGTCGGCGCAAGCATCGGCATCGCCATGTCGCCTTGCGGCATGATCGAGCGTGAAGAACTGGTGCGCCGCTCCGACCTTGCCATGTACAAGGCGAAGGAGGCCGGCCGCGCGCGGATGATGCTCTACGATCCGTCGATGGATGCGGATCGAGAGCAGCGCAATGCGCTGGAACTCGATCTCCGGATGGCCATCGAGAGCGGCGACCTGACGCTGGCCTACCAGCCATTGATCGATGCGGTCTCCCATGCGCCGACCGGTGTCGAAGCACTGGTGCGCTGGAACCGTCCGGGTCACGGGCCTGTTTCACCAGAGGTATTCATCCCCATCGCCGAGACCAGCGGTCTCATCGAATCGCTCGGCCTGTTCGTGCTGCGAAAGGCCTGCGAGACAGCCAAGCAATGGCCGGAACTCAACGTCTCGGTCAACGTCTCGCCCGGCCAGTTCCGCAATCCCGCCTTTGCCGACTATGTGCGCTACGTGCTGAAACAAACGGAAATCGAGGCCGGCCGTATTACGCTCGAGATCACCGAAGGCTACATGATTCAGAATCCGCAGCGTACCCGCCAGTCGATCGACCGGCTGAAGGCGCTGGGGGTCAAAGTGGCGCTCGACGATTTCGGCTCCGGTTTCTCCTCGATCGGTTATCTCAGGCAGTTCGGTTTCGACCGGATCAAGATCGACCGCTCGCTGGTCATGGGTGTCAACGAGGACAAACGCCAGCGCGAGATGCTGCAGGCGACGGTGGCGCTTGCCCGCTCGCTCGACATTCCGGTGACGGCCGAAGGCATCGAGACCGAGGAGCAGGCAATCGCCATGCGCCTCTTCGGCTGCGATTGCCTGCAGGGCTATCTGTTCGGAAAGCCGGTGACGGCCGAGCTTATCACCGAGATGCTGAACGAGCGACGCGCAGCGGAGCCGGCGGCCCGGCGCCGTATCGGCGCAGCCTGACCGGCAACGCCTCCCTCAGGCAGCGAGGCTGATCCCCTGAATATCGGCTCAGCTGCCGATATGCCGCTGGCCGCGCTTTCGTGCGAGGGCGATCTGGTGCTGCCGCTGACGATAACGCAGCCGGTCTTCTTCCGTCCGCGTGTTGTAGCAGTGGCTGCAGGAAACGCCTTCCTCGTAGTGCGGCGAGGTGACTTCCTCTGAAGTGATCGGGTTGCGGCAGGCGTGGCATAGCCTGTGTTCGCCTTGCTGCAGCCCATGCTCGACGGACACGCGTTCGTCGAAGACGAAGCAGGCGCCATCCCAGAGACTTTCCTCCTGCGGCACTTCCTCGAGATATTTCAGAATGCCGCCCTTCAGATGATAAACCTCGTCGAAGCCCTCAGCCTTCATGAAGGCGGTTGCCTTCTCGCAGCGTATGCCGCCGGTGCAGTACATGGCGACCTTCGGCTTGTTGTGCAGGCCGGGATTGTCGCGCACCCAATCGGGAAATTCGCGGAAAGTCTTGGTCTTCGGGTCGAGCGCGCCGCGAAAGGTGCCGATTGCCGTTTCGTAGTCGTTGCGGGTGTCGATGACGATCGTATCGGGATCGGAAATCAGCGCGTTCCAGTCCTTCGCCGCGACATAGGTGCCGACCACCTTGTTGGGGTCGATGTCCTCGACGCCCATGGTGACGATTTCCTTTTTCAGCTTCACCTTCATGCGCAGGAAAGGCATTTTCAAGGCGCGGCTTTCCTTATGCTCCAGGCTTGAAAATTCCGGCTGGGCGCGCAGGAATGAAAGCACGGCGTAAATGCCGGCATCCGGGCCGGCGATCGTCCCATTGATACCCTCATGCGCCACAAGCAGCGTCCCCTTGACGCCGTTCTCCTCGCAAAGCGTCTGCAGCGGGCCGTGCAGGCTGGCAAAGCGCGGCACGGAAACGAAATGGTAGAGTGCGGCCACGAGGAACGGGCTGATGGGTGTGAGGCTGTCGGTCATCGAGCGGAAATACAGAAAATCGGCGGCTCGCGCAATTGCCTTCGCCGGTTGGCGGCCTTGGCGGTCGAACGACTATGCTCGTGCCTGCCATTCGGAAAACGGCCGCACGCCGAAGCTTCGGTCGGGGATGTCGTCGAGAAGGCTGATGAACTCGATCGAGTGTCCGTCCGGATCCTTGAAGTAGATCGACAGCGCCGGCATCCACCCGAGAACCACCGGCTCCGTCACCGGTTCACCAGTAAAGCCGAGTGGCTCAACACCTTTTGCCTTGAGTATGGCGGGCGCCTGCAGCACGCCGTCGGCGGTCATGCGGAAGGCGATATGCAGCCGCATCTTCAGGGGGCCGGTTCCGGTTTCCCAGAGGCCAAGCATACCGGTCTTCCTGTCGTCTACCCAGAGGAAAGCCACTTTGCGCTCCTCGAATGAGGCCGCCGGTTTGAGCCCGACGACATCGCGGTAGAAATCGGTGGAGGTCTTGAGATCGGCAACGGTCAGATGGGTCTCGTAGAGTCCGAGCACCATTGGCATCGCGGCGTTTTCGGCGGCCATTTCTTCCTCACGGGTCAGGGCTCTGCTTGTTTGACCAACGGAGGCTAGGACCTCAAGATTGGTCGAGGTCAATAGATTTACCTTGGGAAATTTCAGATGCGCCGGCGTAGCCTCTCAACCGTCGGCCGTCAGCCAGAGAAGCTCGATGCGTTGCGCTTCCTCGTCGGGATCGTCGGCGAAGACGGTTTTGGCTTTGAGAAGCGCTTGTCGCCGGTCCTCCTGCTGGCGAAAGATGATGGCGTCGAGCAGATGGGCGAGGTCGTCATTGCGGGGGAAGAGCTGCGGCTCGGCCTCGACCAGTTCGGAGAGCACGGCAAGATCGTGAATGTGGCCGAGATCCTCGGCGAGCTCCTTGGCCGCATCGCGCTTGGCCTTCATCGCGCCGGGCCAGACGTCGCGCAAAAGGCCGTGATAAAGCTGATAGTCGTAGGTGCGTTTGCGCAGATCGTGGAAATCGTCGGCCGATGCCTCGCCGTGGCAAGCTGCGAGTGCTGCCTTGGCCTTCCCAGCGGTGCGGCGCCAGCTCTTTGCCAGCATGCGGGCATTCTTGCGGTGGCCGCCATCAAAGGAGACTGCATCCAGGGCGGTGATCGCCTCCTTCAGGACGTCGGAGGTTTCCTTCAGCCGCCGTTCCAGGCCGCTTTCGGCTTCCACCATCCAGTCACGGCGGCCTTCGAGAATCGTGACGATACGGACGAGCGCCTCGCTCTCCTCGTTCCCGCGGGCTGCATGCTGCAGATATTGCGCCGTGCCGATGAGGGCGGCAGCGTCGCGGATTGCAGACAGCGACTGCGCGGCATCGCGCAGCCTGGCGTTTTCGAGGCTCTGAAAATCCGGCACCTTGCGAGCCACGAGGCGGTAGAGCGAACGCAATCGTTTCAGATTCTTGCGGAAGGAATGGATCGCCTTATGTGCGCCGTCCGGCCGCTCCTCCAGAATCATGACGGCGCGTTCCAATTGCTCAGTCGCGACGCTGCGGAACTCGTCGGTAAAATCGGCGTCAGGCCGAATGCGATAGCCCATGCCTGTCGTGCCCATATTCTGTGGCGAGGGCCTGGTTGGAATAGCGGGAATCGCCGGTCACTTCGCGGCCGAGCCAGGCGGGCAGAGCCGGATCGTCGGTTTCCGCCGTCATCTCCACCTCGGCGATCACCAGCCCACGATGCTCGCCGGCAAAGACATCGACCTCCCAGACGAAGCCTTCGTGCGGAACCCGGTAGCGCGTCTTCTCGATGACGATGCCGATGGCGTTCTGCAAAAGCTCTTTGGCATCGGCGATTGGGATGTCGTATTCGAATTCGTCGCGGGTGATGGCGCTGCGGCCGATCTTGATCGTCAGTTTCGCCTTCCTGTCGTCGAGGATACGCACGCGGACGGAACGATCGTCCATCGAGGCGATATAACCCTGCTTCAGGACAGACTTCGTCTCGACGGCGGAACGCCATCCATCGCTGCGTACGAGAAACTTCCGCTCGATCTCTTTCGCCATATCGGTGAACCTTTTGTGACGATTGCGGCACGGTAGACCAATTTCCACGCATTTCCTACCCATCTTGTCATGTGGTCTGGTTTTATCTCGACAAGGTTCGACGGGGGCGTTATTCGGGGACGAATTCAATCGTTTCAAGGAGGTCGCGCGACCATGGGCGAGAAAACAGAGAAGCTCCTTTCCATCCTGAAACTCCAGCCTGTCGTTCCGGTCTTGATCGTCGACGATGTGAAATCGGCGGTGTCGCTGGCCCGCGCGCTCGTTGCGGGCGGTCTGAAGGCGATCGAGATCACCATGCGCACGCCGGCGGCACTCGAGGCCGTACGCGCCGTCGCCGCTGAGGTCGAGGGCGCCGAAGTCGGCGCCGGCACGATCCTCAATGCCGCTCATTGGGAAGCCGCCGTCGAGGCCGGTTCGAAATTCATCGTCAGCCCGGGCACGACGCAGGAACTGCTTGATGCCGCTGCCGATTCCGATGTGCCGCTGCTTCCCGGCGCTGCGACCGCCAGCGAAGTCATGGCGTTACGCGAAGAAGGCTACCAGGTGCTGAAGTTCTTCCCGGCGGAGCAGGCCGGTGGCGCGGCCTTGCTGAAAGCGCTCTCTTCGCCGCTTGCCGGCACGCTGTTCTGCCCGACCGGCGGCATTTCGCTGAAGAACGCCAATGACTATCTCTCGCTGCCGAACGTCATCTGCGTCGGCGGCTCCTGGGTGGCGCCGAAGGAGCTGGTCGCAGCCGGCGACTGGGCGGGGATCACCAAGCTCGCGGCAGAAGCGGCGGCGCTGAAGGCCTGAGGTCGGTAGGCGGCGGGGAGCGTCACGCTACAACCCCGCTCAACCCCATATTTGTATTCCAGCCGTCGCAAACCTATGTACGCTTCCAGCCTCAAACAGGGAGATGACGAGGAATGTTCGACGCAAGGAAGCTTCTCGACCAGTTCTTGGGTTCGCAGGTGCCGGGTCTCGGCGGTTCGGTCCGCGACAGGGCGGGTGATGCGGTCCAGACGGCCAGGAACAACCCGCTGGCGACCGGTGCGATCGCCGCCGCGCTTCTCGGCACCAAGACCGGCCGCGGTATTGCCGGCAATGCACTGGCGATCGGCGGGCTTGCCGCCATTGCCGGCCTCGGCTATCAGGCCTACAAGAATTACCAGGCGGGGCAAGCGCCCGCAGCCCCTTCGGATGCACCCTCGGCAAACAATCCGGTTCTCCTGCCGCCGCCTGTCGAATCCGGTTTCGGGCCGACGTCACCAGCCGGCAGCAATGAATTCGTGCTGGTGCTGATCCGCGCGATGATCGCCGCGGCCAAGGCCGACGGCCATATCGACGATGCCGAACGCGCCCTGATCATGGACAAGGTCAAGGCTGCCGATGTCAGCGGCGAAGCCGCCGCCTTTATCGAGCGCGAACTTGCGTCGCCGACCGATATCGATGCGCTGGTGGCCGCCGCGACGACGGAAGAACAGCGCGTCGAACTCTACACCGCCTCGCGGCTCACCATCGAGCCGGATTCGCGCGCCGAGCGCGGTTATCTCGATCTGCTTGCCGGCAGGCTCGGCCTTGCCGACCAGTTGGTCGATCATATCGAGGCGACGGTCGCCTCCGCCAAGGTTACCTTGTCCCAGTGATGGGGTCCCGGTGATGGGGTCCCAGTGATTGGGTCACAGTAACAAGTCGGCCGGTTGCCTTTGTCGGGCGGCTGGCCTATCCACTCTTCGGATAAAGGGGAGTGAACATGCGCGATCTTGCAAATTTCAAGGGCTGTCCGGCGCCGAAGCCGGTCACACTGAAGGGCCGTTTCGTCACCGTCGAACCCTATCGGCGCGCCGAACATCTCGAAGCGCTGTGGGACGGGCTTGGCGGCATGGGCATCAACCCGTTGCTTCTCTATTTTGCTCAAGACGACTTTTCCGGTATCGAGGATTTCGCTAACTGGCTGGAAACCGTCTATACCAAGTCCGGCTGGCTCACCCATATCTTCCGCGACAATGCCACCGGCAAGATTCTGGGGATGGCGAACTACATGCGCGCCGACCCGGCAAACGGCGTGGTCGAAATCGGCGGGGTAGCGCATGGGCCTGAGATGAAGCGTTCGCCGCTGTCGACCGAAGTGCATTATCTGATGGCCAAGCATGTCTTCGAGAATCTCGGCTACCGCCGCTACGAATGGAAATGCGACAATAACAACGAGGCGAGCAAGACGACGGCCGCCCGTTACGGCTTCAGCTTCGAAGGGGTCTTCCGCCAGCACATGATCTCCAAGCGTCGCAACCGTGACACTGCCTGGTTCTCGATGATCGACACGGAATGGCCGCTGATCAACGATGCCTTCGAAACCTGGCTTTCGCCGGAAAATTTCGACGCGGCCGGCAACCAGATCCGCCGCCTGCAGGATATTCGTGCCGATCTGGAAAAGGAAAGGCTCGCGTGAGCCCGGAGAGCCGCTCGCAGGCCATTGCCGCCGCCGCCATCCTGTTCGGCGCCGGCCTGGTCATCTATTTCCTGCCAAGCATCGTTCTGTGGATCGGCAATTTCTCGCCGACGCTCGGCATCGCAGTCGGCGCCTGCCTGATCCTGGCGTTTTTCGCGGTCTTCTGGCTACGAGCGCGCTATCAGCGGAGCAGGGGAAAGTAGGCCTATCCCTGCAGCGATGCCGCGAGCAGCAGGGCGCCCATCAGCATGACGAGCACGGCGCCGAGGATTTCGATGGCATTGCCGATCCAGATCGAGGCGGTCGAGCCGCGCCCGGAGAGGCGCACAGCGGCACTCTTGGCGGTTACTGCAAGCGTGGCAAGCAGCGAAACGGTAATCGCCGTGCCTAGCGACATGGCGGCGACCGACAGCACGCCGCCGAGATAGAGCCCGTTCAGCATCGAGAAGGTCATCACCAGCAATGCGCCGGAGCAGGGGCGAAGACCGACGGCGACAATCGCCGACCAGGCCTCGCGGGCGCTGAACCTGTCGCCGGCGAGCAGGGCCGGATCAGGCACATGGGCATTGCCGCAGGTTTCGCAGGCCATGCCGGGAACGAAGGTATGGCCCGCGTCGACAGGCTGCGCCTTGCCGTTGAAGGCATAGGCCTGGCGTTCGGCTGCATTGTCCTTCCAATCGAGCATTATGCTGACCGGACCGGCTGGCGTCGCCACCAGACGGCGGCGCGGCATGTTGCCCGCCATCGAGCGCAGTTTGCGAAATAGCAGCCAGCCGCCGAAGAGGATGACCATGACGAAGCTTGCGATCTCCATCGCATGGGTCGCCGCCGTCAATGTGATGCCGGTGCCGCGCAGCACCAGCCAGGCGCCGCCAACCAGCGCCACTGCCACCACGCCCTGGACGAAAGCCGAAATGAAGGAAATCACCACGCCGCGTTTCAGCTCGATCTCGTTGGCGATCATGTAGGAGGAGATGACCGCCTTGCCGTGGCCGGGGCCAGCGGCATGGAAGACGCCATAGGCGAAGGAGAGGCCGATCAGCGATGTTAGCTGCCACGGGTCTTGGCGCATGCCCTTTAATGCGCCGGTCAGCGCCCGGTAGAAGGCCTGCTGCTCATAGTTCACATAGAGCAAGAGCGGTGCGAGCGGCCCGCCGGTCGGCTGAAAGCTCGGCTCCGCCGTGCCGATGCCGAGCGGCGATTGCGCATGGACAAGGCTTGCCGCCGTCAGGAGCGTCAAGGCAGCGGCGGAAAAGATGAAGGGCAGGCGTTTTGTCAGCATGTGACCTCCAGCCGGGTGGCGAAGAGCTTGGACATGTTGGTGCCGGTGGGATCATTGAAGAAGGCGTCCGTCAGCGACTGCTTGTTCTGCGAGATCACCTGGTCGGCATCGGGTCGCACCACCTGACGCTTGCAGGCCTTGAAGCCGTCGCCGACGATTGCCAGTTCGTCGTCGGTGGGAAAGTCGATTGAGGTGTAGAGCGTCGGGTCGTAGACGCCAAAGGTGAGCCTGCCCTTAAGCGGCATCTTCTCCGCCGGCTTGACCGCGAAGAACATCAGGAGCTGGCCGTCCTTATAGTCGACATGGATGATGTCGGGCTTTTGAACGGTGATGTTCTTCCCGTTGATGGTCAGGTTCATGTAATAATCGTATTCGGAAAGCGACTGCTTCACCGTTTTCCCGACCGCCGCGAGTTCGTTCGGCTCCAGCTTCAGGTCGGTGTTCTTGTCGAAATCCATGACCACTGAGGAAGAGAAGACTTCGTCGAAGCGCCAGACGTTGCGCAGTTCCTCGATGTTGCCATCCTTGTCGGCCACGACCTCGAGGCGGGCCTCCACGAAGATGTGTGGATGGGCAAGGGCGGCGGCCGGCGCCAGTGAAGCAAGCGCGGCCATCAGTATCGTCGAATATCTCATCTATCCCGCTGCCCTGTTCGGTGACCCTGACTTCTTGCCAGAAATTGGGACGGAATTGGGACCGGATTCCCTACTGGATTCAGATGGCCGCGGGTCGCGATGTCGCATCCGCAAGGGCGGCGCTACGGATGTTTCTTGAACCAGTTGTTGAGGTAGTCGACGAAGATCCTCACCTTGGCCGGCAGGTAGCGGCGGTGCGGATATACGGCATAGATGCCGCGGTCGGTCGGGATATAGTCATTGAACAGTGTGACCAGTTCACCGCTCTCGATTGGCTTGCGAGCGATGAAATCCGGGATGAAGGCAATACCGATGCCGGTGAGCGCGGCGCGCAATGTCGCATGCGGACTGTTGACCTCTATCGGCCCGGAAACGGCGACGGCGAACGAGGTGTTGTCGGGGTTGTGGAAGCGGATGCTCGCCTGGGTGCGCGCATTGGTATCGACGATGAAGGGGACGTTGGAAATATCGGTGGGATGCTCGATGTTGGGATAGCGCTCGAGAAATTCCGGCGTGGCGCAAAGATGGATCCGGAAATCGGAGATCTTGCGGGCGATCATGCCGGAATCCTCGAGCTTGGTGATGCGGATCGCCACGTCGAAGCCTTCCTCGATCAGATCGACAAACCGGTCGTCGGCGGCGATCTCCAGCGAAAGGTCCGGATTCTCCTTGGCAAAATCGATCAGCGACTGGCCAACATCGGCATCGACGAAGGTGCGCGGCACTGAGATGCGAAGCCGTCCTTTGAGTTGCGCATTGTTTTCGCGCACGAGATCGGCGAGGTTGTCGATCTCCTTGAGGATATCGGAGGCGGTGCGGTAATAGGTATGGCCGGCCTCGGTCATGGAGAACTGCCGGGTGGTGCGGTTGAGGAGCAGCGCGCCGAGCTCATCCTCCAACTCGCGCACATATTTGGAGAGCAGCGCCTTGGAGCGGCCGGTGCGCCGCGCGGCGGCGGAAAAGCCTTCGGCTTCGACGACATCGATGAAAGCACGTATGCGAGTCAAGGTATCCATGGACGTCCCTTACGCTGTTTCGGAATGTTGAACAAATCGGCTCGTTTTGTTCAATTATTTTTTTGGCCCCGCGATCAAAAAATCGCTTGATTATGAAGGCGAATATTCTTATTTCCACATCAGCCCAAAGTCGCACGTGCCCATGGGTGTCCGCCGAACCCTCGAATTGGTGAGGAAATCGGTAAGGTACCTGGAATTAACCCCTCCAGTCGCTATTCCGGCCAACCGGAAAATGCGAGGACGCCTGAAGCAACGACGGTGCGGGCCTTTTTGTTCTCTCCCTGCTTTCCATCAGCGGGGGTTACTGAAGAGGCACACCATCATTGCCGGAAGTGCGGTTGGGATTCTCCCTCCAATCCATGGCAGACAAAGCCGAACTTACACCGCATGGCGGCGTTGGTTCACTATCTGCGCATCGAGCGCTTGCTATGGTTCCGGGGTCTCCACCGGCTGGTTCCAATGCGGGTTCTCGTATGCCCTTTGTCCTCCGGTTCATGCCGGAGCTCTGGAACTGGAAGAGGGAATCGATATGACCACCCAGCGCATCCGCGACTTTCTCGCAACCCGACGTCCCGACGGTCCCTGCCTCGTGGTTGACCTCGACGTCATCAGTGACAATTTCCACGCTTTCCGTCACGCAATGCCGGACAGCGCCATCTACTACGCCGTCAAGGCCAACCCGGCCCCCGAAGTGCTGAAGCTGCTTGCAGGCCTCGGCTCCAATTTCGATTGCGCATCCGTTGCCGAAATCGAAATGGCGCTCGAAGCCGGTGCGACAGCCGCTCGCATCTCCTTTGGCAATACGATCAAGAAGGAACGCGACGTTGCCCGCGCGCATGCGCTCGGCGTCAGCCTCTTTGCTGTCGACAGCCACGAGGAAGTCGAGAAGATCTCGCGCGCTGCTCCCGGCGCCCGTGTCTTCTGCCGCGTGCTGACGGATGGCGAAGGCGCCGAATGGCCGCTGTCGCGCAAGTTCGGCTGCGTCCCGCAGATGGCTGTCGACGTTCTCGTCTACGCCCATCAGCTTGGCCTGCAGTCCTACGGCGTCTCGTTCCATGTCGGTTCGCAGATGACCAAGGTCGATGCCTGGGATTCGGCGCTTGCTGATGCCAAGCGCGTCTTCGTATCGCTTGCCAAGCAGGGCATCCACCTGCAGATGGTCAACATGGGCGGCGGCTTCCCGACCAAGTACCTGCGCGACGTTCCGTCCGCAGAAGCTTACGGCAAGTCGATCTACCAGGCACTGCGAACGCATTTCGGCAACCAGATCCCGCAGACGATCATCGAGCCGGGCCGCGGCATGGTCGGCAATGCCGGCGTCATCAAGGCGGAAGTCGTGCTGATTTCGAAGAAGTCGGACAATGACGATGCCCGCTGGGTATTCCTCGACATCGGCAAGTTCGGCGGTCTCGCCGAGACGATGGACGAAGCCATCCGCTATCCGATCCGCACGGATCACGACGGCGACGAGATGGAGCCCTGCGTCATCGCCGGCCCGACCTGCGATTCGGCCGACGTGCTCTACGAGAAGAACCTCTATCCGCTGCCGATCTCCCTTTCGATCGGCGACGAGGTCCTGATCGAAGGCACCGGCGCCTATACGACGACCTATTCGGCCGTCGCTTTCAACGGTTTCGAGCCGCTGAAGGCCTACGTCATCTAAGATCGTTTCCGCCGGCCCCGTAACCAGCCGGGGCGGCAAATTCACAATTTTCCTTCATCGCCGCTGATAACGGTATTGGGTACGGGAGGCCAAGATGGCCGCTGTTCTTGATTCTGTCCGCGCATTCTTTGCGCCTACCACTTTTGCCATCGACGCCGAAAATCCCTCGGATGTCGTAGCCCGCGAGACCTTGCTCGACCGCGTCATGGGCGCCGATCGCCGCAAGAAGTCGTCGGAAAAGATCCGCCGCAACCGCATTCCGGCCGAAGGCCTGGCGCTGGTCGCGCGCGATCGCGACGGCCATGTCATCGGCTCGGTGCGGCTCTGGAACATCGAGGCCGGCGTCAATGACGAGGGCACGCCGATTAATGCGCTGCTGCTCGGTCCGCTCGCCGTTGCGCCCCATCTCGGCGGCAAGGGCATCGGTTCGGCGCTGATGCGCGCGGCGATCCTCGAAGCCAAGAAGCGCGGACATGGCGCCGTCCTGCTCGTCGGCGATGCTGCCTATTACGAGCGTTTCGGCTTTTTTGCCGAGAAGGCTCGCCATCTTGTCATGCCGGGTCCGTTCGAACGCTCGCGCTTTCTGGCGCTCGAGTTGACGGAAGGCTGGCTCGACGGCGCGGCCGGCATGATCGTCCCCTCGGGGCGCATGCTGGCTGGCGCGCCGGTTCGCCGCGCAGCCTGAAGCAACAGCCGGTCGGGTCGGACTCGTTCCGCCTAGCCGGCAATATCCGCGCCGTTTGATCATGGAGGCAGGCGGGCCTGCCGTGATTGCGGCGCGGATTATTCTTTTGGGTACCGCGGCGCATGGTTACCGGGATGCCCTGTGAAGATGCCAACACAATCGCCTGCAGCAGGGAAAAACCCGTAATCGTTAAACTTTTAGCGAAGCCCCCAATCAAACCGCAAAACGCTTCCTGTACGTTCCCCGAGAATTTCGGGAAAGCGTCATGCTGCTGGATCTCAGGACAATCTATTTCATTGTGGCCGTGAGCTGCTTCGTGCAGGGCATGCTCCAGCTTGCAGCCTATGCGACCGGCCGCTTCGAGAGGTGGCCGCTGTGGTGGGGCCTGAGCAACATTCTTGTCGGCCTCGGTTCTTTCCTCGTCGCCTTGCGCAATCTCGTTCCCTACTCCGTCTCGATCGACGGCGGTAACGTGGTGACCATCGCCGGCTACATGCTGATGTTCTTTGCCGTGCGCGTCTTTTCGGGACGAGCGCTCGAGCAGCGCTATTTCTGGCTTGCCATCGTTCTCGTCAGCGTGCCTGTCGCACTTATTGTCAGAGATCCTTCGGCAGTGTCGGCGAGGCTTCTCTATGTCTCCGTCATTTGCTGCCTCTGCGACCTTGCCGTCGCAAGGGAGGCAATCCGTATTGCCCGGTGCGAGAGGCTGTATTCGGCAGCCCTGCTTGTCGGCCTGTATGTTTGCACTGCCTCGATCTTTGCGGTTCGCAGTCTTCTTGCGGCGACCGGCGAAATCGGCGGGCCGGATCCATTCGGCAGCAGTGTGGTCCATAGCTGGATGGCGGTATCGGCGGTTGCTTTCATCATGCTTCGCAGCATGGCCATGGTGCTGATGGCCGCCGAGCGCAGCCGAAATCAGCTGACTGAACTCGCCCACCGCGACCCGCTGACCGGCGCGCTCAATCGCGGTGGCCTTGCCCAGCATCTGCCTACTCTCGGTTCGCAGCCGGTATCGCTGCTCATCATCGATATCGACCATTTCAAGCAGTTGAACGACCGGCATGGCCACGCCGCCGGCGACGATATCCTGCGGCTTTTCGCCAGCGTTTCGAGAGGCATCATGCGCTCGGACGATCTGCTCGCCCGTCAAGGCGGCGATGAGTTTCTTGCCGTGCTGAAAAATGTCTCCCTCGAAGATGCTATGGTGATTGCCGATCGCATCCGTCTCGCCTTCGCCGCCGCCGTGATGCAGTGCCCCGATCTGGCCGTCTTTCCGACCCTGAGTATCGGCGTTGCCGCGTGTGGGCAAAACGGCGGAGATTTTGAAAGGCTGATTCAGAAGGCGGATGAGGCACTCTATCGTTCGAAACGCGAAGGCCGCAACCGGGTCGAAGCCTTCGGAGAAACGCACCAAGCCGCGTAGGAACGGCGCGAACTCGCCCATCTCAAAGTGATCCTAGATATTCTGGTCCATCGTCTCGGCCGGGATTTCGTCGGCGCGGTGGACGCGCACGAGCGTTGCCGGCACGCCGGCGACCGTGCAATGCTCCGGAACCGGCTTCAGCACGACGCTGCCGGCGGCGACCTTGCTGAAGGCGCCGATTTCGATATTGCCGAGGATCTTGGCGCCCGCGCCGATCATCACGCCGTGGCGGATTTTCGGGTGGCGATCGCCAGTCTCCTTGCCGGTGCCGCCGAGCGTGACATTCTGCAGGATCGATACCTCATCCTCGATCACCGCCGTTTCGCCGATGACGATGCCCGAGCCGTGATCAAGCATGATGGAAGCGCCGATCCGCGCGGCCGGATGGATATCCGGGCCGAAGACTAGCGAGGCGAGATTGGCGAGCCAGCTGGCGATCTCCGGTCGGCCGGCGTTCCAGAGCGCGTGGGCGATGCGGTGGGTCTGCAGCGCATGAAACCCCTTGAGGTTCAGGAGCGCGTGCAGAAATGTCGTGCAGGCCGGATCGCGCTCACGCACGGCAACAAGATCCGCCTCGATCTTCCGCATGATATCATCATCAAGCATGGACAGGATGAGATCGAACAGATCGCCAGTTGCCACCTGCGTCGCGGACAGCCGCGCGGCCAGCACATGGGCGATGATTTCTTTGTTGCCTGCAGCATTGGTTATTTGCACCGCAAGCAATTGCTGCAAAATCGGCTCGCGTCCGGCAAGCGCAACTGCCTCGGCGCGGATGACGGCCCAGACGGATGCGCCGTCCGAAGGCTGCGACTGTTGCTCGGCCAAACCGAGGTCGGTCGATTTCGACATTCCCGTTTCCTCTGTCCGAGGCGGCGCAAGACGCCGCCTGCGCGGGGCACATATTTGGCCAGCCAAGACATTTGGCATGCCCGCCACTTTGCGGCGTTAGTCCGTTATTCTAGCCGCCAGACGGTTGCAGGCCGGGCATCAGCTCCGGAAGCCTGCGCCAATAATAGAGCACATCCGGCTCTCTTTCCTCATTATCAGTACCGTCGGTCTCCTCCTCGGCGGCAAAACCGTGTCGTACCTAGAACGCCCGTGCGCCGGTATTGCGCTGAAACGGCCAGAGCCTGATCTTGTCCATTTCCTGCTTGGCACAGCCGAGGAGCAGAGAGCCGGTGCCCAAACCCTGGAAATCCGGGAGAACGTAAAGCTGCTCTATCCAGCCGTCGCCATAGGCGATGACACCGACGAGCCGGTTTTCCAAGGCGGCGCCAAGGATCGTGCAATTCGGCAGCAGATGCATGCGCCAGTACTGTTCTTCCTCTTCGGGCGTATGAAGATCCGGCAGCCAAGGCAGTCGTTGCCGCAGGGAGACACGCCTGATTCCGGCTACGGCTTGCATGTGGTCGGCGGTGAGCGTCACGACTTCAGGCCCGATAGGATATCGTCCGTTGCCGCCAATGTGCGTCAAGCCGAAATATCGATGACGCCGCAGTCGCCGGCTTCGGAAGCGAAGGCGAGCAGCTTGCCGTTCTTGCTCCAGCTCATCGCTGTGACGGCGCCTTTGCCGGGGCGGCGCAACAGCGCCTCCTTGCTGTCGGCGATGCGGACGGCCAGAATCATGCCGTCGATGAAGCCGATGGCGAGGATATCTTCGAGCGGATGGAATTTCACCGCGGTTGCCATGATATTGGCGCGAGTGCCGAGTTCGAGCGGCGCCTTGCCCATCGGCCCGTCCTTGCCCTGGAAGGGCCAGACGATGGCGGCCGGCGCGCCAGACGAGGCGAGCCATTTGCCCTTGACCGACCAGGAGAGCGATTTGACCTTGGCGGGGTAGCCGGTCATGCGCATGTGGCGGGCTTCGGAGCCCGGCTTGCTGTCGAGTTTCCAGCCGTGAAGCGCGTTTTCCTGCATCGAAGTGACGAGGAAATTACCGTCCGGCGAAAAGGTGACGCCGGTATGCGCACCCTTCCATTCGAGATCGACTGGTTTGGCGGTCGTGCCGATCCAGTGCAGCGACACGCCGTTATACCGCGCGGCCGCGATGCGCAGGCCCTTCGGCGCAAAGGCAAGGCCCTCGACCGTGCGCTCCTCTGCAAATTCCTTGGTCGTCCCGTCGGCAAGGCGCACGAGCGAACTTTTGCCGTAGGAATAGGCAATGGCCCCTTGCGGGCCGGCCGCGACCTGCGAGATCCACTTGCGCGGCGCGGTGGCGAGTTCGCTGACGCTGCCGTCGGCTGAAATGCGCAGCACCTTGCCATCCTCGCCGCCCGAAATCAGGCTCTCGCTATAGGGATCGCGGATGGCGGTGAGCATGCCCTGATGGGCTTCAGAAACCCTGTCGCCGCCGTCCAGCCGGTGAAACGTGCCGTTGGCGCTGGCGAAGAAGGGGACATCACCTAAAAATTCGACGGCCAGAACGTGGCCGTCGAGATCAAGCGGTGCAACTGTCGGCATCAGGCGGCTGCCTCGCAGGCCTTGAAGGAGGCTTCGAGCTTCTCGCGGTCGAGATCGCGGCCAATGAAGACGAGACGGCTCTCGTGCTTTTCGCCTTCCTTCCACGGCCGCTGGTGATCACCTTCGATGATCATGTGCACGCCTTGGACGACGTACCGCTCGGGATCATCCTTGAAGGCGATGATGCCCTTGAGGCGGAGAATGTTCGGTCCCTGCGTCTGGGTGATCTTCTGGATCCAGGGGAAGAAGCGCTCCGCGTTCATCTCGCCGCCGCGCAGCGATACCGACTGCACCGTCACATCATGGATCGCCGACATGGCGCCATGGTGATGATGCTCGTGCCCGTGGTGATCATGATCGTGATGATGGTGGTCGTGATCGCAATCCGGGCCGCAGACATGGTCGTCATGGCCGTGCTCGAGGAAATGCGGATCGTTTTCGAGCGCGCGCTCCAGGTTGAAGGCGCCCTGATCGAGCACACGAGCGAGGTCGACGCCGGAGCGGCTGGTCTTATAGACGCGGGCGGCCGGGTTGATGGCGCGGACGATGTCCTCGATCACAGCAAGTTCTTCAGGAGTCACGAGGTCGGTCTTGTTGATGACGACGACGTCGGCGAAGGCGATCTGGTCTTCGGCCTCGCGGCTGTCCTTCAGACGCAGCGGCAGGTGCTTGGCGTCAACCAGGGCGATGACGGCGTCGAGCTCGGTCTTGGCGCGCACATCATCGTCCATGAAGAAGGTCTGGGCGACCGGCACCGGATCGGCAAGACCGGTCGTTTCGACGATGATGCCGTCGAAGCGGCCGGGACGGCGCATCAGCCCTTCGACGACGCGGATCAGGTCGCCGCGCACTGTGCAACAGACGCAGCCGTTGTTCATCTCGTAGATTTCTTCGTCCGACTCGACGATCAGGTCGTTGTCGATGCCGATTTCGCCGAACTCATTGACGATGACCGCATATTTCTTGCCGTGGTTTTCGGAAAGGATGCGGTTGAGCAAGGTCGTCTTGCCGGCGCCGAGATATCCGGTGAGCACGGTAACGGGAATAGGCTTCTGGGTGGGAATCGCGTCGGTCATGAGAACCTCTAGGATTAGGCTTGCGGCCGAGTAGCTTCAGATCGGCTGCTTGAACGGTTGGTCTCATATAATGGCATGGGCGCGGCAGTTCAAAGGGTTTTATAATGTTATAAGATCACATCATCCGTCCGGCCCAGATGACCCATTCACCGGAGCTGCGTGACATCGAAGGCATCGACATCTTCCAGCAGTTCCACCAGTCCCTTGACCGCATGCGCAATCAGCGCCTCGCCCTTTTCAGCTGTCGCCGCCGCGGCGTTGCCCACCACGCCTTCTGCGTTGAGATCCGACATCTTCCAGCCGAATGCGTGCGGCCCATAGGCGCGCAGATGCTTGAAACGCCTGGCAAATTCGCTCTGTCGCGAAGGGAAATCCGCCGCTTTCGTCATATCCACCCTGCCCGGATGAAGCGCCAGCATCACCGAGGTCTCGATATCGCCGCCGTGGATGCCGACCGCCTTTTCCTCCGGCGGGATGACGCCATCGGGCAGGCCGAAGCGGGTCCAGCTCGTCGCCACCGCCAGCATGGCAAAGCGAACCCGCGCCTCGGTCGCGACAATGGTCATGATGGGCGAATTGCCGCCATGAGCGTTCAACATCACCAGTTTGCGGATGCCCTGCTTCGCCAAGCCTTCGGCGATTCCGAGCCAGCGGTCCACCGCTTCGCCGAAGGCAAGCGTCTTCGTTCCTTCAACATTCATATGCTCTATGGAATAGCTGACGGATTCGGCGGGCAGGAATGTGACGGGAAGGCCAGCCGGTAGGGCCATCCTCAATCGCCTGGCGATGCCTTCGGCAATCAGCGTGTCGGTTTCGAAGGGCAGATGCGGGCCGTGCTGTTCATGAGCGCCGAGCGGCAGCACGGCGATCAGGCAACGCACGTCAACGGCAGAGGCCGGGTCGCTGTCTTCGAAACGGGGCGAAGGCGTCATCATCCAGTCGTTGCCTCTTGTTTATGACGAGATCCTGGGCAATGTCATATCGCAGCGGCGCCAAGGCTTAAAGATCAAAGGGATGGCTATGGGAAAGAAGCAGAAGGACGGCAAGAAGCACAAGTCCAAGAAGAAGGACAAGACCGAGTATACGCTCGTCGACCTCTCTCCAGCGCTCACCCAGGCGGCTCGCTCCATGCGCACGGTGCTTTCGCGCAACCTTCTCGAAAGCGGGCTCTATGCCGGCCAGGACGGCGTCATCCACTCGCTTGCCGAGAGCGACGGCATGACGGCCGGCGGCCTTGCCCAGAAACTCGGCGTCAAGGCGCCGACGATGACGCGCACGATCGGCCGCATGGAGGCGCAGGGCTTCCTCGAGCGCAAGCCCGACGCCGAGGATGCGCGCCTCACCAAAGTCTATCTCACCGAGCTCGGCCGTGGCAGCGTGGAGGGGATCGAGATGGCGGCCGCGGCCTGCGACAGGCTGGCGACGCTGGAATTCTCCGAAAAGGAAATCCGCAATCTCGTCCGCCTGCTGAAGGCGATCGATGCCAATCTGCAGGCCGAAGCTCTTCATATCGAAGATCCGGATGAAGACTGAAATTTCGCAGAAAGACGAATTGCTTCCACCGATTAAATCTTTTAATTAAACATTTTAAGGGCCACGCCGGTTTTCCGGCGGCTCTTGCTGCTTGCGTGCTGCCTGGAGGAGGACACGTGGTCCAGAAGATCAAGCTTTCGACGATCGCCGAAACGCTCGGCATTTCAACGGCGACCGTATCGCTTGCCTTACGCGACAGTCCGCTCGTCGCCAGCAATACGCGGGACAAGATCAAGGAACAGGCGCGCGCGCTCGGCTATATCTACAATCGCCGCGCTGCCAGCCTTCGCACCTCGCGTTCCGGCATCATCGGCGTCGTCGTGCACGACATTATGAACCCCTTCTACGGGGAGATCCTGAAGGCGATCGAAAGCGAGCTCGATCGCAGCCGCCACACCTTCATCCTTTCCAATCATTACGACAATGTCGAGAAGCAGCGCACCTTCATCGAGACGCTCCTGCAACTCGGCGGCGACGGCGTCATCATGTCACCGGCGATCGGCACGCCGCCTGAGGACGTGCAACTGGCGGAAGACAATGGCATGCCGGCGATCCTGGTTGCGCGCTCGATGGAGGGCCAAGACCTGCCGACCTATCGCGGCGATGACAGCTATGGTATTTCGCTTGCCACCAACCACCTGATCGGCCTCGGCCACCGCTCGATTGCGATGATCGGCGGCACGGACCAGACATCCACCGGCCGCGACCGCTACCAGGGTTACGTCAATGCGCTGCGCAAGGCCGGCATCGAGGTCGATCCGAACCTGCGCATTCCCGGCCCGCGCTCGAAGCAGGGCGGTTTCGAAGCCGCCGTGCATTTCCTCTCGTTGCCACAGAAGCCGACGGCCGCCGTCTGCTGGAACGATCTCGTGGCGATCGGCCTGATGAACGGCATTGCGCGCGCCGGCCTGGTGCCGGGACGCGACATCTCCGTCACCGGTTACGACGATCTTGAGGAGGCATCGATCGCCACCCCGGCGCTGACGACCGTCTGGAACGGCCAGACCGAGGTCGGTCGCCTGGCGGCGCGGGCGCTGCTCGATCGCCTTGCCGGCAGCCACGAGCCCGACGGCATGCATCTGATTAAACCGGAAATGCGCATTCGTCAGTCCACCAGCCCTCATCGGCCCCGCGCCTGAACCAAGACGGTCATCCAAGAGGAAAAGCCATGTCCCGCATCGCCATTCTCGTTCCCGGGAAGATACACGAGCGTGTTCTCGAAAGGCTGAAGGATCGTTTTGAGATCATCGCCGTCGCCCGGGAGGAAAGGCTTGCCCTCGACGACGGGACTGCCGGCCGCATCCGCGGTGTCGCTGTCTCCGGCCCGTTCCCCGGCGCCTGGATCGACCAGCTGCCGCATGTCGAGGTGATCGCCAATTTCGGTGTCGGCTACGACGGCGTCGATGTGAAACAAGCCGCCGAGAAAGGCATCGTCGTCACCAACACGCCTGATGTGCTGAACGACGAGGTCGCCGATACGGCGATCGGCCTGCTGCTCAATACCGTTCGCGAGTTGCCGCGGGCCGAAGCCTGGCTGCGTGCGGGCAACTGGAAGCCGGGCGCGACCTATCCGCTGTCGCGCTTCTCGCTCAAGGGCCGTCATGTCGGGCTTTATGGCCTTGGCCGCATCGGGCTTGAGATCGCCAAGCGGCTGGAGCCGTTCAAGGTGAAGATCAGTTACCACACACGGTCGCGACATGCCGATGCACCCTACGATTATCACCTGACGCTGAAGGGGCTAGCGGAAGCGGTGGACACGCTCATCGCCATCGTTCCGAAGACGCCGCAGACGCATAAGACGATCGACGCCGATATTCTGGCAGCACTCGGCCCGAACGGCATTCTCGTCAATGTCGGCCGCGGCTGGACGGTGGACGAGGCGGCGTTGAGCGCGGCGCTTGCCTCCGGGGCTCTCGGGGCGGCCGGCCTCGATGTCTTTTATGAAGAGCCGACTGTGCCGGGTGACCTGTTGGAGCCGACCAATGCCGTGCTCTTGCCGCATGTCGCTTCCGCATCGGTGCCGACGCGCAATGCGATGGCCGATCTGGTCGCCGACAATCTCATTGCCTGGTTCGAGAAAGGTGCAGCGCTGACGCCGGTGTCGGAGACGCCGCAAAAGGGCTAGGCGCGCCGCATAGAAGTTGATTTATGCGAGGTATACAGCGCTGCCAAATCGACTGTGGTTCGTGGATGATATGTTGCCCAGTGCGATGCCGTCGGTTACATTCTCGCCGATTTTACAACTAAGATTCTCAACCTTTCCGTGCGTTTGGGAATTGCGCCGGCGGGCTGCAGGATAAAGGCCGAACAAAGGGGATTGACGGCATGTCGGAGCCAAGTGCGTCGAACACGAAGAGCCTCGAGACCAGCCCGGGCTTGATGCCCGCGCTTTCGACCGGCGGCCTGCCGGCCGTGGTGACGGTCGTTCTTCCGCCGGAGAAAGCCGGCGAGGTCGGCGACCTCGCAGAGCGGTACAGGCTGGCAACGGTCGAGCCGCATCATTTGATTACCTTCGGCCAGGAAGCCATCGGCGGCTTCGGCGCCAAGCTCGATGCCATCCTTTCCCAGATCACCAATGCGCAGTCGCCGGTGCTGTTCGAATTGTTCCGGACGATCCGGGACGGCATCAATGACGCCGATCTCAAAGGGCTCGAAGCAAGCATCCGCGAGAAGCTGAAGGGCAATTTCCTCGAACGCCTGTTGACGGCCGTCGGTCTCGGCGACCCCGCCAAGCGCCTCAAATCGGTGACGGACGAGGTTCGCGGCATGCTGCAGAGCAAGGCCAAATCCCTCGGAGATCTGGTCAGGCCGATGGAGGCTGAGATCGAGGAGGAGAGCGGCAAGCTCATTCTCGAAGTGTCGCGCATGAGCACGCTGGCCGAGGGATATCGCGATACGATCGTGTCTCTCGGCGTTTTCGTCGAGGCCGGAAGACGCATCCTTGCCGATGCCGGCCGCGAGCTCGACCGGTTGACGGAAGAGGCGGCTTCCGGCGATCCGCTCAAGGTGCAGGAAGCCCGCGACTTCTCGCAGAAGCGCGATATCTTCCAGAACCGGGTCCTCGTTCTTGAAACCGCCTATGCCAAGGCGCCGGCCGACCTCGACTCGATCGGCATTGCCCGGGGTGCAGCGCTTGCCACCCTTGCAGATACCGTCACCTCGGCCAATGCGGAATTCAACGACATCAAATCGATGCTGATCCGCCTGCACGCGCTCTTCCAAATGCAGTCGATCCAGCAGATGAACACGATGCGACGTGAACTGCGCGCGTCGCTGCAGCACTATGGATCCGAGGTGCTGGAGGATGTTTCGGTCAATTCGGTCAGGGCGGCCGGCGAGACCCGGCTTGCCGATGCCGATCTGGTGCTCGGCACCGCGCAGCGGCTGCGCAATATCGCCGACAAGGTGGTCGCCGAAGGCGAGCGAAACAAGGAACGTTATGCCGCCGCCCGCGCCAAACTCGAACAAGCCCGGCAAATCGTGACCGATCGTCCGATCTGAGACTTCAGGAGAAAGACAGCGCATGGCAACTTTCAAGCTCAACAAGGGGCAATCATTCCAGATCCAGAAGGAGATCCAGCTCGTCCATTCGGGACTTGTTTGGGATCCGCCCGAAGGTTCGGGGCCGGCCTTTGATCTCGACGTGCATTGTTTTGCGCTGGTCCATCCCGGTGGCGATGCGAACCGCGCGCGGCTCTACAATGAAGGCTCGCATGCACTCTGCTATGCTTTCGTGCGCAGTTCCAGCAATCCGGAAGGGTCTTTGAGCAAGAATGCCGACGGTTCCTTCCAGACGGATGACGGCTCGATGTGGCACGAACGCGACGACCGGACCGGGCGCGGCGGCCTGGTCAAAGGGTCGGAACCCGATGAGGACGGCGACGATGACGATCATGGCGGCGGCCACCATGACGAGGGTTTCCGCGAGGAGTTCAAGATCGTGCTGGCGAAGCTGCCGGACGAGGTTTCCGAGCTTGCCGTCTGGGCGACGATTCATGATGCGGAGCGCAAGAAACAGGATTTCGGCAAGGTCAAGAACGCCTATATCGAAGTTTGTGACGCGATGGATGACGAGCTTTGCCGCTACCAGCTCACCGCCGAATTTGCCGGCAAGACGACGATACAGGTGGCTTCCTTCCTGAAGCAGCCGGACGGATCCTGGCGATTCCATGCCGTCGGTGCAGGATCGAATGCCGGGCTTGGCGACGTCATCCAGGCTTATTTCAACTGAACGGGGGCCTCGTTTGATGAGCGGCAAGGCAGATGGACCGCCGGGAAAGGAGCCGGGCCGGTTGCCCAAGGTGCTTTTTCCAAAAAGCGCCTCGCCTGACGTTGCCCAACCTCCCGGACAATCCACCCAGCCGAAAGTCCTATTCGGTTCGCCGCGACCGCCGATGCTCAAGGGTGACAAGCCGCGTGTTCTCGGCGCCGGGGAAATTCGCCGGCGCATTCCCTGCAGCGTGGAGGCGTTCCTGAAGATCGATCCCGGCGCTGCCGCATCGGTCGCGACGGCAGCGTTGCGCATCGTCGACGGCACCAATCTCGACGATCATTATTTCGACGACGTCGTGCGCTTCGGCGCCCGCCTTCAGACAGAGCATGGCAGGCTTGCCGAAAGCGAACTCGCGCTTGCCGACAGCGAAGCCTTGGCGATGGGAAGGCGTCTTAGCGCCGAACTGCTCCAGCGTCTCGGCGATCTGGATCCAGACCGTGTGTTTGCCGTTCGCGGCGGCGTCTTGAAGGCAATCAAGGCGCTGGCGGCTCCGCGCGATCCCGACAGCCTCTTTCTGCAGCTTTATCCCGACGTGCAGGCCCTGGCGAAGGAGCTCGATGCGCTTGCGCCCGAAATCGTTGCGGTCGCAAAACGGCTTCGCGCCATCGGCAAGGCCTATGCGGCGCTCGGCCGTGATCTCGCCGCACACATCCTGGCGGCGCGCTTCCTGGTCGATCATATCGGCGGAGTTCAGTTTTCCGATCGCGAACGGCAGGCGCATTACACCTCGCAAGCCGACGCGATCGAGACGAGGATTGCCAGCCTGTCGGCGACGAAGGCCACGATCGAGATGAGCACGCATACCGTTGCCGGGCTCGCGCGGCACGTGGACGCGCTCGGACACGCTGGCGATGGCCTGTTGCACGAGGACCTGCCTGCCTGGCATGCAGCCTATTCCGCGGCGCTGACGGCGGCCCGAAGCGCGCAACCGCCAGCGCAGGCTGGCATCAGATCACTGCTTCGCGACATTCATGCGCGCATTCTTGGAAAACTCAGATCGGAGGGATGATAATGACGACATTCAAACTGCACAAGCCCGAGGAAGAAGTTCGACGCGTCGGCTTCGTCCTTCAGAAACAAGGCATTCACGAGCGCATTCCCGCCCAGGTCGGCATCAACATCGATGTCTCGGGCTCGATGACCGACCTTTTCAAATCTGGTGTGGTCCAGGCTGCGCTCGAGCGTATTCTTCCCGTCGCTCTTTATTTCGATGACGACGGGCGTATCGATACTTGGGTGTTTTCCAATCAGGAGAGGATGGCATCGATCGCACCGGCCACCGCCAAAAATTACGAGGGTTACGTCGAGCGTGAAATCATCGGCAACGATGCGCTGAAAGCCGTACTTTGGGGTGGCACGGATTACGGACCGGTCATCCGCTCGAACCTGATGACGTACGGTTTGATGGAAGAGGAGGCGGCTGGCGGCTTGCTCGGCATGATCTTCGGCATGAGCCGCGATACATTCGGCGAGGAGACACGGTCGGGCATTCCGGCGATCAATTACTTCCTCACCGATGGCGAGAATGCCGACAGAGATGCAGCCTGGGCCCTGCTGCAGAAGGCCGAGCATGCCGAATCGCAGATCTACTATGTCATGGTCGGTGTCGGTGACGAGCGTTTCGACTTCTTGCGCAGCGCGGCCGAGCAATTTCCGAATGTCGGCTTCGTCAGCGTCAAGGATCTTGGGGAGTTCGTCGGCAGCGACGACGCCTATGAGAAACTGCTACCGGCGGAGCTCTGCACCTGGCTCAAGCACGAGCATGACGACGAGGACGACGATCACCATTGATGGTTGCTGCTCAACGCTCGGCGGGCTGATAGCGCGCCGGCGCCGCACCGTCAGGCGGTCGCCTTCGCGGGGATGAGCGGGAGCTTGGCGGCGGCGGCGTAGGCGCGGACGGCGTCGCCGAAAGCGGCAAACAGCTTGTTCGAAGGCCTGTCGGTTTCGGCCCAGTATTCCGGATGCCATTGCACTCCAACGGCAAAGGCCTTGGCGTCGATGACGGAAACGGCCTCCACCGTGCCGTCCTCGGCGCTTGCCTCCACCTGCAGCCGCGGTGCGGTTCTGGCGATTGCCTGTCGGTGCAACGAATTCACGCGGACCTCGCCCGGGCCGAGAATGCCTGCGATGCAGGAGCCTTCCTTGACGTAGACGCTCTGGCGAATGGCGTACATGCCGTCGCGGTCGACGCCTTCCGGCCGGCGGTGGTCTGAGATGCCCGGCTGCTCCTGGATCTCGCTTGCCAGCGAGCCGCCGAGCGCGACATTAAGCTCCTGGATGCCACGGCAGATGGCGAGCAGCGGAATGGCGCGGTCGATGGCGCGGCGGATGAGCGGCAGGCTGGTGGCGTCGCGGGCGAGGTCGAAGGGACCGTCCCTATCGCTGGCATCGGCACCGTAGAGCGAAGGATGCACGTTGCTGGCCGAGCCGGAAACCAAGAGGCCATCGACACGGTCGAGGATCGCGTCGGTATCGTAGCCCTCCTCGAAGGCGGGGATGATGAAGGCCATAACGCCGGCCGCAGTCAATGCGGCACTGAGGTACTGATGTTGTACGGCGTGCCAGGTCGCGCCGTCGAAGCTGCGGATATCTGCAGGAATAGCAACGATTGGTTTCGTCATATCAGCCCCGATAAAATCTTTCTGCACATCGTTTTGCCGCCAGAACGGCGGTCAAGTCAACGCTTGGCTGTGTCAGGTGACCAAAATGCGGCGGAAGCGCTGCCGCGGCTCCGGGTTCGCTGCTAAGCCGCTGATTTTGATGGATGCGTGCCCGTTGTCCTATTGCCGTCTTGATGCCAAAGGCTAACAGACTAACGCTTGAATCGCGGCTCTCGCCATGCTTAGCTTCCCCTCGCTGCGGATAGGGGTGAAGATTGCCCGCGCAGTGCCATCTATACGGGAGGTTTTTGATGGATCGTCGTTCGTTTTTCAAGAAGGCGGGAACCGCCGGTGCCGGCGCGGTGGCCGCAACGGCATTGGCCGCGCCTGCGATCGCGCAGGAGAATCCGAAGATTGCGTGGCGCATGACGTCGTCGTTTCCGAAGAGCTTGGATACGATCTATGGCGGCGCCGAGGATATCGCCAAACATGTCGCCGCGGCGACAGACGGCAATTTCACGATCCAGCCTTTTGCTGCCGGTGAAATCGTGCCCGGCCTGCAGGCCGTCGATGCGGTTGCCGCCGGTACGGTCGAGGCTGCCCATACGACCTCCTATTATTTCGTCGGCAAGGACCCGACCTATGCCATCGGAACGGCCATTCCGTTTGGCCTGAACAGCCGCCTGACCAATGCCTGGTATTACGAGGGCAACGGCAATAAGCTGATGAATGAATTTTATGCCACACAGGGTATGTATGCGCTGCCGGCCGGCAATACCGGTGCGCAAATGGGCGGCTGGTTCCGCAAGGAAATCAATACGCTAGATGATCTCAAGGGCGTCAAGATGCGCATCGCCGGCCTTGCCGGCCGCGTCATGGAGAAGGTCGGCGTCATCCCGCAGCAAATTGCCGGCGGCGACATCTATCCGGCGCTGGAAAAAGGCACGATCGATGCGGCGGAATTCGTCGGTCCCTATGACGATCTGAAGCTCGGCTTCCACAAGGTGGCGAAGTATTATTATTATCCCGGCTGGTGGGAGGGCGGCCCGACGGTGCATGGATTCTTCAATCTCGAAAAATGGAGCAATCTGCCGAAGCATTATCAGGCGGCGCTGACCGATGCCTGCGCTTTCGCCAACACCAACATGCTGGCGAAATACGACACGAAGAACCCGACCGCGCTGAAGCAGCTCGTTGCCGAAGGCGCGACGCTGCGCCCGTTCAGCCAGGAAATCATGGAAGCCTGCTTTCAGGCGGCAATTGGCATCTACAGCGAAATCTCGGGCACCAACCAGTATTTCAAGAAGATCTACGACGACCAGACCGCCTTCAAACGCGACGCCTATCTCTGGATGCAGCTTTCGGAATACACTTTCGATACGTTCATGATGATCCAGCAGCGGGCCGGAAAGCTCTGAGAGCTTCCATCGGCGCATTACACGAACGCATACCAAAACCCCGGATCACGCTTGGTCCGGGGTTTTGTTTTGGCTCTGTTACTTGGTGGGGTTATTTGGCGGGTAGAGGCGGTGCTTGCGGCAGGCCGAGTGGCGGCAGGGTCAGGCCGGGGATCTGCGGCGAGCCATTGCCGCCGCCCAGCGGCGGCAGGCCGAGCTGGCCGCCGAAGCCCGGGACTTCGATCTTGATCGAGTTCGGGTCGACCTTCGGACCGTGATCCAGCCAATAGGTTACCGATTGCGGCCAGAAGATCACGATCGCCACCAGGATCAGCTGCATGCCGACCCAGGGAAGGGCGCCGATATAGATATCGGAGGTCTTGACGTCCTTGCCGGCGATCGAGCGCAGGTAGAAGAGCGCGAAGCCGAACGGCGGATGCATGAAGCTCGTCTGCATGTTGACGCAGATCAGCACGCCGAACCAGATCAGATCGATGCCGAGACTGGAGGCGACGGGGGCGAGCATCGGGATGACGATGAAGGCGATCTCGAAGAAATCGAGGAAGAAGGCGAGCACGAAGATGAAGATGTTGACGAAGATCAGAAAACCGACCGGGCCGCCGGGAATGCCCGACAGCATATGCTCGATCCAGCGCGAGCCGTCCATGCCCTGAAACACCAGGCTGAAACAGGTGGAGCCGATCAGGATCATCACCACCATGGATGTGATGTGCGTGGTCGACGCCATCGCCTCGCGGATCAGCGGCCAGGTGAGGCGGCGATGCAAGGCGGCGAGCGCCATGGCGCCGACGACGCCAAGCGCGCCTGCTTCCGTCGGTGTCGCAAGGCCCATGAAGATCGTGCCGAGCACCAGGAAGATCAGCACGATCGAGGGCACCATGCCCATCAGCACCTTGATGAGCAGTGCCCAGTTGAAATCGCCGCGCACCTCTTTCGGCAGCGGCGGCATCGATTTCGGCCGGATGATCGACATCACCAGGATGAAGAGCACGAAGATCGTCACCTGCAGGATCGAAGGGCCGATCGCGCCCAGATACATATCGCCGACCGACCTGCCGAGCTGATCGGCAAGAACGACGAGCACGAGCGAGGGCGGGATGACCTGGGTGATCGTGCCCGAGGCGGCGATGACGCCGGTGGCAAGGCGTGGGTTGTAGCCGTAGCGCAGCATGATCGGCAGCGAGATCACCCCCATGGTGATGACGGAGGCGGCCACCGTGCCGGTGATTGCGCCGAGCACCGCGCCAACGAGGATGACGGCATAGGCGAGGCCGCCGGGTATGCCACCGAAGAGTTTGCCAGTGCCTTCGAGCAGGTCTTCGGCCAGCCCGCAGCGCTCCAGCACCGCACCCATGAAAGTGAAGAAGGGGATGGCGAGCAGGAGGTCGTTGGAAAGGATGCCGAAGAAGCGCAGCGGCAGCGCCTGCAGAAAGACTTCGCCAAAATGGCCGGTGACGATGCCGATGATGCCGAACAACAGGCCGACGGCGGCAAGCGAAAAAGCGACCGGGAAGCCGTAGAGCATGAAGATGACCATGCCCAGGAACATCGCCGGCGGGATGATACCGAAATCAAACAAATGTGTTTCTCCCAGCCCGCGTTACTGCAGCGGCTTTTCGTAGGTCATGTCGATACTGATATGGCCGGTAATGGCTGCGATCCGCTTGATCAGTTCGGAAACGCCCTGAAGGGAAAGCAGCGCGAAACCGGCGACGAGCACCAGCTTGACGGGCCAGCGGATCAGCCCGCCGGCATTGCCCGAGATTTCTCCCTGTTGGTAAGAAAGCGCAAAGAAGGGCCAGCAGACCCAGGTGAGGAAGACGCAGACGGGGATGAGGAAGAGGATCAGGCCGACGATGTCGATCCAGATCTTCGCCTTGTCGGAAACCGAACCATAGATCAGATCGACGCGGACATGCTCGTTGTTGCGCAGCGCATGCGAGGCGCCGAGCATGACGACGAAGGCGAAGAGATACCATTGAATCTCAAGCCAGCCGTTCGAACTGTAGTTGAAGGCATAACGGACGATGGCGTTTCCGGCGCTGATCAGACAGCAGAGCAGCACCATATATTCGGAAATTTTGCCCATGACGCGGCTGACCCGGTCGATCAGCCGACTGGCGGCCAGGAATACCGACATTCGCCTCCCCTTGTTCTTGTCCTGCCGGTTTTCCAGCAGTTTTCCCTCTTGCAATCGATGTAGACCACGGCCTTTGAAATTGGAAGGATAAATGCCTGGCGTTGGAGTATAGTCTTAGATGCGCCGGTTGGCCGATATGACCGCCGAATATTTCAACAACCCAGGCGTGGACGAATATTTCAATAATCTCGCCATAAGGCTGCAATAACGCGCGTAGGCTGTGCTGTTCATCCTGTGGTTTTAGAAAATTTGACCAAATGTTTGATTCCATTGAAATCAATTTTTAAAGGGTTGGGCTTAGAATTCCCGCGCACAGGGAAAGTGTGGATGAAGCCAGATAACCCGAACAGGGTCCCTTTAGATGTCTATCTGTCGTTTGTGAGTTCCCTGTCCGGGAACCGCATGACGCTTTTTGTTGGCGTGATCGTGCATATTGCTACGTGCCTTGCCGTGGCCGCCAAAACGCAATCCTCCGTCTATATTCCGCTGTCGGTTGCCTTTCTTCTGGTTTTCAGCGTTCGCATGGCCATCTTCCGACGGTTCGATCGTGTCGACAAGGAGAGCTTGTCGCATGCCGGAATCGAGCGCTGGGAGCGGATTCTGGTCGCCAGTGGGGCTTGCACCACCGCCCTGCTTGGCTTTGCCAGCGGCTACGCCATCTTCGTCGTGCACGATTCCTTTGCCGAACTTGCCTGCATTTCCGTCACCATGGCGACCATGGTTTCCGTCGTCGGCCGCAACTACGGCTCACGCTTCGCAGTCGATCTCCAGACGTTCTTCTGCTGCCTGCCGATGATCGTCTGCAGCCTGCTGGCTATGGATTTATATCGCGGCCTGCTGTCGATCTTCCTCATTCCCTTCTGGCTGACGACGCGAGCCATGGCGAACGGTGTGCGCGAGTTCCTTTATGAGAATGTCATCGCGCGCCGGGAAATCACCATCATCGCCGACCGCTTCGATACAGCGCTCAACAACATGCCGCATGGCCTGGTCATGGTCGATGCCGAAAACCGTATCCAGGTCGTCAATCGCAAGGCCTGCGAGCTTCTGAAGATAGGCGCGCCGGAGCGGCTGAAGGACCGCGACCTCGGCGCCGTCCTGCGTTACGGCGCGCGCTACAGTTTCATGGACGCCTCGCAGCCGGAGCTCATCCTGCGCCAGCTCACCCAGGTCGCCGAAGGCAACCTGTCGCGCACCCTCATTCATTTTCCCGAGGGCCTGTCTCTGGAATTCTCTGCCAGCCGAAGGGCTGACGGCGGCGCCGTACTGATCTTCGAGGACGTTTCGAGCCGCGTGAAGGCGGAGCAGAAGATCATGCACATGGTCCGCTTCGATGCGCTGACCGGCCTGCCGAACCGGGAATATTTCGGGCAGCTGGTGCAGGACTATCTCGCCAAACATCAAAGGAAGTCCGGGCCGCTCGGCTTCATGGTTCTCGATATCGACGAATTCAAACATGTCAACGACATGCGCGGCCATATCACCGGCGATCATCTGCTCTGCGCTATCGCCGCACGCGTCAAGCAGGCCTCCGGCAACGCCATTCTCGGCCGGCTGATGGGCGACCAGTTCATCCTGTTCTTCCCGCACGCGAAGGACCCGGCCTTGCTCGACGTCGAGATCCGCCGCGTGCACGCCGCGATCCAGGGTCATTACGAGGTCGATGAGCTGACCTTCCTCGTCTCGCTCAGCGCCGGCTACGCGATCCTCGAAAGTACCGCGTTCGCGATGGACGAATGGAGCGTCAAGGCGGATCTTGCCCTGTTCGAAAGCAAGTCGCGCTTCAAGGGCGGCATATCAGGCTTCGAGCGGGAGATGGATGGCCGCTATATCGAGCAGCAGAAGCTGAAGGCGGATCTGCGCGATGCGGTTTCGGCGCAGGCGCTGCATCTCGTCTTCCAGCCGATGTTCCGGGCCGATGGTTCGCGGATCGAATGCGCCGAGGCGTTGGCGCGCTGGGTGCATCCGGAGAAGGGCTTGATCCCGCCCGATGTCTTCATCCGGCTCGCCGAGGATATGGGCATCATCTCGGACATCACCCGCTTCGTCCTGTTCAAGGCATGCAGCGAATGCATGAACTGGCCGGACCATATTGCCGTCTCGGTCAACCTTTCGGCGCGGGACCTCAGGGATGCCGACATTCTCCAGGTCGTCGCCGATGCGCTTGCCCATTCCGGCCTCGATTCGGCGCGGCTGCATCTCGAGGTCACCGAAAGCTGCCTGATCGACGAGCCGGCGGCGGTGCGCGCCATTCTGGCGGAGCTCAGGGCCCGCGGCATCACCATCGCGATCGACGATTTCGGGACTGGCTTCTCCAGCCTCAGCTATCTCGACACGCTGCCGCTTGATATCGTCAAGATCGACCGCTCCTTCGTCCGCAACATCGTCGAGGATAACCGCCGCCACAAGCTCCTGCGCGGTACGGTCCATCTCGCCCGCGAACTGGGGCTGAAGATCGTCATCGAGGGCGTCGAGACCGAAGAGCAGCTCGCTCTGCTCAACAAGCACCGCAGCACCGATCTCGTGCAGGGCTATGTTTTCTCTCAGCCGGTGCCTTCCCAGAATATCCCGCTATTGCAGCAGGGCATCGGCCGCCGCCCCGTTCAGCGTCGGCGCAACAAGGTCGCCTGAGCGCTCTGCTACGGCCGCTTTTCCGCTGACAATCCTCCGCGCCGTTAACCTTAATACTTTATAAACGGCCCGAATTATCGGATTTTCTTGCCTAAATCTCGCCGGCATATGATTAATGATCCGTTAACGAGCGGATCGAGAAAATGTCAGAGACACTGTTCAAGCGTAGCGATTTCAGCGCGAAAATTTTGGAAGTTTTGGATCATGTCGAGTATCGCCGCGTCGAAAGCAGCGAAGACATGGAGCAGGTAGAACGCCTGCGCTACAAGGCCTACAAGGCCCACGACGCGCTGTCGCTTGCCCCGGGAGGCCTATTGGACGATGTCGATTTCGACAGCCATGCCTATATCTTCGGCCTGTATTATTATGGGGAATTGGTCAGCACCATCCGGGTTCATTATGTGACACCCGAGCACCGTATCAGTCGGTCCGGAGAGGCCTTTCCCGAGGCGATGGATGAGCTTTTGGACGCCGGGCTGACCTTGATCGACCCCGCGCGTTTCGCGGCCGATCCCGAGCTCACCGCCGATCTGCCCTGGGTTCCCTATCTGACGCTGCGGCCGACCATCGTTGCGGCAGCGTATTTCAGGGCGGACCGCGTTCTTCAGTCCGTCCGGCCCCCACATGCCGCCTTCTATAAGCGGGTTTTCTATGCCGATACCATTGTGCCGGGCCGACTGGCGGAGAGTTACGGGGTTGACGTGACGTTGATGGCGACGAATGTGATCGAGGTCGGGCGCAAGCTGTTGACGCGCTACCCCTTCTTCATCTCCAGCGCCAGCGAGCAACGCATGATGTTTTCGCGCAATCCCAACGACACATTGCCGCCGCTCACCATCATTCCGACGGCGCGCTTCGTGCCGCAAGGCGAACTCGGCACCGACCTGCCGCTCTGATTTCTTCCTCTCTCACCGGGCTAGCATCTGAGTGAGAACAATGAGGGGCGGCAACAATTATCCGCAGTCGTCGCCCCTCATGCTTTTGCCGCCTGGAAATAGCTGGTTTTGACGCCTAAAGCGCGTCGTATCAAATTTGATTCATGCGACGCGCTTTAAGCCTTTGTTTTATGCATGTCGTTGTCCCGGAACCGCTACACACTTCCCGGCGACATGCATTAGCTGCGGCGTTCTCATGCATTGCGCTTTCGCCTGTCATTGTGTAATTCCTGCAGGCAGGGACTTCCCTCGCGGGGCGGGGGAATCAGGCAGCGCAGAGGCATTTCAGGGAGACGATATTTATGGCCGAACATCATACCGGACCGGTCGAGACCGGCGCGCCGATGGATTACAAGGAACATGAAAACACCTACGACATGTTCATTGCTGCCGCGAAATACGGCTCGATGCTTCTCATCTGCCTCCTGCTTGCGATGACCGCCGGTTTCTTCGGCGGCGCCGGCCTCCTTGGCGGCCTCTTCGTCTTCATCATTCTTCTCGCCATCGGCATCTTCCTGTTCCGCTGATCGCGGCAAGGGGAGGAGGGGCTTCTCCGAAGCTTTGTGACTAAAGCGCGTCGCGATCTTTCAGATCCGCTCCACGCGCTTCAGGTCGTTATTTTTGCGCATGTCGTTATTGCAACGCGCCGTACAGTTTTGCGCGACGACATGCTTTAGGTGCTTGGCCCGCGCAGGAAAGCCTGCGGCGGTCCGGCTGACCCGGAGGAGGGGGCAGTTGGGCAATATCGTTTTCGTTGCAAGGGAAATTGCGGGCGAGGAGACGCGTGTCGCGGCCTCCGCCGAGACCGTGAAAAAAATGAAGAGTTTCGGCTTCGACGTTGTCGTCGAAGCCGGTGCCGGTGCGGCTTCGCGCATTCCGGACGGAGAGTTCGAGGCAGCTGGCGCAAGGATCGGCAGTTTTGCCGATGCTGCCTCGGCCGACGTCGTGCTGAAGGTGCGCCGCCCGAGCGAACACGAAATCGCAGGCTATAAAAGCGGCGCCGTGGTCATCGCCATCATGGATCCCTATGGCAATGACGAAGCCATCGCAGCTCTGGCAAGTGCCGGACTTTCGGCCTTCGCGATGGAGCTGATGCCGCGCATTACCCGCGCCCAGTCCATGGACGTGCTTTCATCCCAGGCCAATCTCGCCGGCTACCAGGCGGTCATCGAGGCGGCGGCGGTCTATGACCGCGCCATGCCGATGATGATGACGGCTGCCGGCACCGTGCCGGCCGCCAAGGTCTTCGTCATGGGCGCCGGCGTTGCGGGTCTTCAGGCGATTGCGACGGCGCGGCGCCTCGGCGCGGTGGTCTCAGCCACCGACGTCCGCCCGGCCGCCAAGGAGCAGGTTGCCTCGCTCGGCGCCAAGTTCATCGCTGTCGAGGACGAGGAGTTCAAGGCGGCGGAGACGGCCGGCGGCTATGCCAAGGAAATGTCCGCCGACTATCAGGCGAAGCAGGCCGCACTCGTGGCCGAACATATCGCCAAGCAGGATATCGTCATTACTACCGCGTTGATCCCGGGTCGCGCGGCGCCGCGGCTGGTTTCGCGCGCCATGCTCGCAGCAATGAAACCGGGCGCGATCGCCGTCGACCTCGCAGTCGAGCGCGGCGGCAATATCGAGGGCGTCGTTGCCGGCGAGATTGCCGATGTCGACGGCGTCAGGGTGATCGGTTTCGCCAACATGCCGGGCCGCGTTGCGGCCAGCGCCTCGGCGCTCTACGCCAAGAACCTCGTGACCTTCCTCGAGACCATGGTCAACAAGGAAAGCAGGAGCGTCGTCGTCAACCTCGACGACGAACTCGTCAAGGCGACGATGCTGACCTATGCCGGCGACGTGGTTCATCCCGCATTCGGCGGCGCGAAGAAGGGAGATCTCTGATGGCCAGTGAAGCAATGGACAGAGCGCTGGAGCAGCTCGACCAGGCGGTGACTGCCGTCGTCACGGCAGCCGCCCACGCACCGGAAGCGGCAAGTGCTGCGACCGGCGGGGCAATCGATCCGTTCGTCTTTCAGCTGGCGATCTTCGTCTTGTCGATCTTTGTCGGTTACTACGTTGTGTGGTCGGTGACGCCGGCGCTGCATACGCCGCTGATGGCCGTCACCAATGCGATCTCCTCCGTCATCGTCGTCGGCGCGCTTCTGGCGGTCGGCATCTCCACAAGCGGACTTGCGACCGGCTTCGGCTTCGTCGCCCTCGTGCTCGTCTCGGTAAACATCTTCGGCGGCTTCCTCGTGACGCAGCGGATGCTCTCGATGTACCGCAAGAAGGACCGGTGAGGATCTGATGACCAATATCGCAGCTTTCCTCTATCTCGTCTCCGGCGTTCTCTTCATCCTGGCGTTGCGCGGCTTGTCGCATCCGGCCACCAGCCGTAAGGGCAATCTCTACGGCATGATCGGCATGGCGATCGCCATCCTGACGACGCTGGTGCTGGCCACGCCGAATTTCGGCGGCTTCGTGCTGATCGTCCTTGGACTTGCCATCGGCGGCAGCGTCGGCGCCTATATCGCCCGCACCATCGCCATGACCTCGATGCCGCAGCTCGTCGCCGGCTTCCATTCGCTGGTCGGTCTGGCCGCCGTGCTGGTCGCGGCTTCGGCGCTCTATACCCCTGCCTCCTTCGGTATCGGCGAGATCGGCTACATCCACACCGAAGCGCGGGTCGAAATGGCGCTCGGCGTGGCGATCGGGGCGCTGACCTTCACCGGTTCGATCATCGCCTTCCTGAAGCTCGACGGACGCATGTCCGGCAAGCCGATCCTGTTGCCCTACCGGCATGTGATCAATGCGAGCCTGCTCGTGCTGATCGTGCTCTTCATCATCGGGCTTGCCGCCACCGAGAGCCATTTCGACTTCTGGGCCGTGGTGGCGCTGTCGCTGGCGCTCGGCGTTCTGCTGATCGTGCCGATCGGCGGCGCCGATATGCCCGTCGTCGTTTCGATGCTCAATTCCTATTCGGGGTGGGCTGCGGCTGGCATCGGCTTCACGCTGGGCAATCTGGCGCTGATCATCACCGGCGCGCTCGTCGGTTCCTCCGGGGCGATCCTCTCCTACATCATGTGCAAGGGCATGAACCGCTCCTTCGTCTCGGTCATCCTCGGCGGTTTCGGCGGTGAGATGGCATCGGGCGGGCCCGACACATCGGACAAGACGGTCAAGCTCGGCTCGGCCGAGGATGCCGCCTATCTGATGGCGAATGCATCGAAGGTCATCATCGTGCCGGGCTATGGCATGGCGGTCGCCCAGGCCCAGCATGCGCTACGAGAACTCGCCGACAATCTCAAGAAGAACGGCGTCGAGGTGAAATATGCGATCCACCCGGTCGCGGGCCGCATGCCCGGTCATATGAACGTGCTGCTTGCCGAAGCGAATGTTCCCTATGATGAAGTCTTCGAGCTCGAGGACATCAACTCGGAATTCGCCCAGGCTGACGTCGCCTACGTCATCGGCGCCAACGACGTCACCAATCCGGCGGCGCGCGACGACAAGACCTCGCCGATCTACGGCATGCCGATCCTCGACGTCGACCGGGCAAAGACCTGCCTGTTCGTCAAGCGCTCGCTCGGTTCAGGCTATGCCGGCATCGACAATACGCTGTTCTACAAGGACGGGACGATGATGCTGCTCGGTGACGCGAAGAAGATGACCGAGGATATCAACAAGGCGATCGCGCATGGATGACGCAGATACAGCCGCTCAGCTCGAACGCGGCCGCTTCGCTCAGGTTTCACCCGGCACCAACGTCATCTTCTCGACGCCGATGGCGAGGTTCAGTCCTTCCTGGGCCTGAACATTCAGTGGCTGCAGCATGAAAGCCTTGTTGGTGCCGCCGGCGATCACCTTGGCGCCGCCGCCAGCTCCGATGCTCGCATCGGCGCCGACCCCGTAATATTCGCCGGCCAGCGCGAATTGCGGCATATCCGTGCCGGTCTTTGCCAGTACCTGCCAGATCATCACGGTCTTGCCGGTCTGGCCGAGATCGATGCCGAATTTCTCGATCTTGCCTGCGTAGACCGCCTTGGCGCCGCCTGATGCCGGGGTATAGGTGCAGATGAGGTTCTTCTGCGAGGTGACGATCAGACCTTGACCGCCATCCGATCCACAGATCAAACCGCCAAGCGCGACATAATTTTCCGCGCCCGCCGGGCTTGCCCAGGCAGCGGCCGCCAGAGCCACCGCTGTGATCATCGTTTGTTTGAACATGGTCTTTCTCCTTGGGAATGACCTGTTCGAAACGGGTAGAGGTGGCGAATGTTCCTAGCTTATTCCCGCTCCAGCGTGCCACGCTGTGCCGTCAGCACCCATAACAGGCCTTCGGGCCGAAAATCGACCTGCACCGTGCCGCGGAAGGCGGAGGCGGCATGGGCCTTGATAACGGTCGTGCCGAAGCCAGAGCGCGATGGCTCTACGACCGGCGGGCCGCCGCGCTCCTCCCAACTGAAGCGGAGCAGGGCATCCGGCTTGTCTTCCTCCGCGACATCGCGCCATTCGAAGCGGACACGGCCTTGCGGGACGGATAGCGCACCGTATTTCACCGAATTGGTGGCAAGTTCATGCAGGGCAAGACCAAGGTTCTGAACGGCATCCGGCTTCAGGATGAAATCTTTTCCTGTGATTTCGATCTGTTCGCGCGATTGCGGGAAGGCCTGCAGGTGGATGTCGACCACCCGCCGCAGCGACACGCCTCCCCATTGCTCGCTGGTCAGGAGCTCGATCGAACGCACCAGCCCCTCGAGGCGGTCGGCGACGGCGGCCTGGAAGGTCTCGACGCTGTCGGCTTGTTTGGCGAGCTGGCGCATCATTGCCTGGGCTAGCGTCAAAAGGTTCTTGGTGCGGTGGACAAGCTCGTGCATAACGAAGCGCAGCCGGTCCTCGTTTTGACTGCGATCGAAGGAGGCGTTCGACAGGGCGATCGCTACCTGGTTCGCCTCGATGACGCTGGTTTCGACCGGCGAGACGATATGGCCTTCGCCCATGCGGTTCGCCATTCCGGCAATATCGCGGATGGTGGTGCGCACCTGCCGTGCGACGGCATAGGCGCCGAGCACGGCGACCAGCAGAAGGGCCACGCCGCCGATGATGAGGAAACGCCAGGTGCTGAGGATCGACGCCTGAGCGATCGGTCCCCAGATCACCGTTTTCCACGACCAGCCGGGAATCCTGGCATAACCGAGCAGCATGTGTGGCAGGATCGCCTCGTCCTGGAAGACGCCGCGTGGAGCGGTGAACGCCGGCAGGATGCGCGGATCGAAGGGCGTGCCGGGTTCGAGATTGGCCGGGCCGGTGGCGGCGACCACGTGGCCGCTTTGATCGATGACAGCGGCCGACCAGCCGGGAGCAAGGCCCTCGGTTGTCACGAGCTTGCTCAGATCCTTGGCATCCTGGGTGATGATGAGGGCTGCGACGGGATCGTTCGCCCGCGGCAAGGTGACGTTATACACCCAGTCGCCGCTGATGCGGCCGCGAAAGACGTCGGAAGCCTCGATTCGGCCGGAGGTCATGACCGACTGGAGGGCGGTGATGTTCGCTACCTCGCCGAGTGGCGTGCCGAAGGCTCGGCGCGTGTTCAGGAGTTGCTGGCCGGTGCGGTCGACGGCGATGACGAACAGCGTATTGTCTCGGAGGGCGGTTTCCGTGCGCTCGTGGAAGGCGGCAAGATTACCGTTTTCGAGCTCCGGTGAGCTCGAAAGCAGCCGCAGCGTCGTCGCCATGTCCTGAAGCTGACGGTCGATGATCCGCGAAAGGGCGAGTGCATCCTGGGCCGTCTCGCGTCTCAGCGTCGAACGCTGGTTGTCTTCCAGCTGCAGCAGAAGCAGCGTCACAAAGGCGAAGATCGGCAGGGCGATCGCCACCGCCATGGCGACGAGGTAAGTGCCGATCGAGGCTTTGGGAAAGAACAGCGCGACGATCTTCATCTGTTGCGCCACGTCTCATGCGCTGGCGAAAGACAACAGAGTTCGCGAGCGGTCAGGAAAGCAAAGATCCGCATCTCTCGCAAGCCGCCCTCAATAAGTTTCGAACACCCGATAGCAGGCTATCGAAGCAGCGCCATGTTAGGGGGAGCAAGAGCAGGTTGCAACATACTATGATATGTCATCGAGGACGACGAGCCCTGCGGCGGCCGATTTGCCCGCCGCCCAGCTGATGTCCTTAGCCGGCGGAAGCACCGACGCGGGCGAGACCGTCGCGAGCTGGCTGGTACTTCGGATCGAGGCCGACGGCGTGACGATAGGACCGGGTGGCCTTCGCCTTGTCGCCGCGGCGTTCGTAGACGAGCGCCTGGTTGGCCCAGGATTCGGCAATGTTGCCGTTAAGCTCGATCGCGTGGTTGAAATCGGCAAAGGCGTTGTCGTTGTCGTTCAGTGCGATGTAGGAAATGCCGCGGCCATTATAGGGCTCGGGCGAATTCGGCGCGAGCGAGATCGCCTTCGAGAAATCGTCGATCGCCTTATCCTGCTGATTGCGCTTCTGATAGATCAGGCCACGATTGTGATAGGCACGGCCATCGGTGGTGCCAAGCTGGATCGCCTTGTCGAAATCGTTGAAGGCCTGATCATCCTGGCCGGCCGTGCGGTAGACATTGCCGCGGCCGATATAGGCGACGTCATAGCTCGGATTGATCTGCAACGCGGCATTGTAATCGCCGATCGCCTGGGCCTGCTGACCCATGTTGCGATAGACGAGGGCACGATTGGCGTAGGCCTGGAAAAACCGTGGATTGATCTGCAGCGCCGTATTGAAATCATTCAGAGCCGGACGGAACTGGCCGGCGCGACCATAGGCGGAGCCACGGACATTGTAGCCTTCGGGATCCTTGGGATTGGCGTTGATAACCGCCGTCAGTGAGGCGATATTCTCTTCCGAGCCCTGCGCCTTGTCGATGCGGATCACCGCATCCGAGGTATTGGTCGTCTCGCAGCCGGCGAGGGCGAACATTGCCGCTAGCGCCAAAGCGGGCAGGAATGCGGTTTTCTGCAAGCGCAAAGCGCGGGACGGATTGAAGGTGTTGACAGCCATTCGGGCTCGATTTCCCCATGCGGCATATCCGGTGCGCGGATATGCGATCTTCAGCGGCAAACTAAAAAAGGCGGCGGCGAACCCATCGCCCCCGCCACAATGCATCTGAAAACGTCGAAAAAACGACGGCAACGCTCAGTGTGCGACCAGACCTTCGCGCTGGGCGCGCTTGCGGGCCAGCTTGCGAACGCGACGAACAGCCTCGGCCTTTTCGCGAGCACGCTTCTGCGACGGCTTCTCGTAGTAGTCACGCATCTTCATTTCGCGGAAAACGCCTTCGCGCTGCATCTTCTTCTTGAGAACGCGGAGAGCCTGATCAACATTGTTATCGCGGACAAGTACCTGCACGAGAATCACGTTCCTTTGGTTGGTTGATGCCGGCGGCGGCGCAGCGCCAGGGGCAAAAATATAACGTTCGCGCGGCCGCAGCCTTGCGATTGGTCATGCCAGATAGCAGATCGGGTTTAGGAAGTCCAGATGGATATGGGAAGCGGGGTGGAAAAATCCCGCTTGCCCTATCAGGTCAAGATCCGGCTCTGGCGCGACTTCGTCCAGCGCGGCGATCTCCTCCATGAGAGCGGTCCTGGCCCGGAGGCGATCGTTTACCCGGATGCATGCGCGAATGGCATTTGGACCGAAAGCGGCGTAGCCTATCGGCAGGTGCGAGCCGTTCTGCCGGCCGTCGAGGGAACACCCGGTGAGATCATGACGCGCGTCCAGCAAATCGGTGTCGCTATCGGCCTGGCGATCGTGGCTCTGCTGACGATCCTGCGGGCAGGCGATCCCGCGATTTTCAAGCTGATCCGCGGCGTGACTTTCGACGAATATCAGCGTCTGGTTCCGAGGACCTTCGAGCCGATGCCGGTCCGCGTGATCGACATCGACGAGGCCTCGTTACGGGAATTCGGTCAATGGCCATGGCCGCGGGACCGTTTGGCCCTGCTGGTGGACCGGCTTTCGCAGATGGGCGCTTCGGCCATCGCCTTCGATATTCTTTTCGCCGAGCCGGACCGGCTGTCGCCGCGCAATGTTGTCAGCGAGGTTGCAGGCGTCGATCCTTCCCTTGCCGAGAAACTGCCTGATAATGACGAAATATTCGCCCGCTCGATTGCCGGCAAGCCCGTCGTACTCGGCTTCGGCCTTTCCAACGAGGGCCATTATCGGCCGCCTGTGAAGGCGGGTTTCGCCTTCACAGGCGAAAGCCCTGTCTCGGCTCCTCCCTATCTCGGCGCCTCGACGCCGCTCAGGCCGCAATTGGAGGCCAATGCGGCGGGGCTCGGCCATATCAGCCTCAACCCCGGCAACCCCTCGCCGGTGGTGCGGGCGGTTCCGCTGTTCCTGACCGACGGCGAGCAGCTCTATCCAAATCTCGCCATCGAGGCCCTGCGCGTCGCCCAGGGGGCGTCGACCTATGTGCTATCAGGCGCGCCCGATCGCGCCGGCATTATGACATCGGCGAAGATCGGCGATTTCGTCGTGCCGCTGACGGCGGCGGGCGAACTCTGGCTTTATGTCAGCCCCGACCGGGCTGAGCGGTACATATCCGCCCGGCAGATGCTTGCGGCCGAAGGGGCTTCTCCCGAGGTCGCGGCTGCCATTAACGGCAGCATCGTCTTCGTCGGCACATCGGCGGCCGGGCTCCAGGACATCCGCGTCACGGCGCTCGGCGAGAACGTTCCTGGCGTTTCGCTGCATGCGCAGGCCGTCGAGCAGATCCTCTCCGGCCATTTCCTGTCGCGGCCCGACTGGGCGGACGGGCTGGAAATCCTTGTCATCGCGGTGCTCGGATGCCTTCTCGTCGTGGTGACGACCTTCGTCAGCCCGGCCGTCGCGCTGATCTGCGGCCTGTTGATTACGGCAATGGCGCTCGTGGCATCCTGGGTGTCGTTTCTTTATGCGGGGCTTCTTTTCGATCCGCTGGCGCCGATTGTCAGCGGATCAATCATCCATTTTGCCGCGACCTCATTCCGGATCCTGGTGATCGACCGGGAACGGCGGGCGGTGCGGCGCGCCTTCGGGCATTATCTTTCGCCATCGCTGCTCCATCGCATCGAGCATACCCGCGATGCATTGCGCCTCGGCGGCGACGACCGTGAACTGACGGTCATGTTCGTCGATGTCAGGAACTTCACCGAGATCAGCGAGCGGCTGGCACCGACGGATGTCGTCGCATTCCTGAACACGTTGCTCGATGCGCTGAGCCGCCATGTGGTGGCCAATGAAGGTACGCTCGACAAGTTCATCGGCGATTCGATCATGGCGTTCTGGAATGCGCCCATCGATGTGGCCGATCATCAAACCAAGGCCGTCCGCGCAGCGCTTGCCATGCGTGAAACCCTGGCCGAGTTGAACGCCGGCGACGCTTTCGGCTTCGGACCCGGACAACAGGTCGGGATCGGCATCGGCATCCACACCGGCCTCGCCTGCGTCGGCAATATGGGCGCCAAAACGCGCTTCAACTATTCGGCGGTCGGTGATGCCGTCAACGTCGCGGCGCGGCTGGAATCATGCTGCAAGGAAGTCGGCTTCGACATTCTGATATCCGACAGCACGGCAAGGTCGGTGCAGGGAATGGCGCTGATCGAGGCTGGCGCCATTCCGCTCAAAGGAAAGAGCATCCGAACGCAGATCCTTGCCGTTGTCGGCGACGAACGCGTTGCCACATCGGCCGAATTTTCAGCCCTTGTTGTCGCCCACCAGCAGCTGATGCAGGCCCTGCTTGCGCATTCGAAGAACACCCGCAAGCTTGTCGGCGCAGCAAAGCTCAGGGCGGCGGGGGTGATCGACGGCCTGGCGGAATTCTATCGGCGGGTATCCGGCAGGACCGATCATTTTCGCGAGGTGAGTGATCGGTTCGAGAAGAGCGCGGCCGACTGAACGGGTCAGCGGTTGCGATTGAAACCCCAGCCCCCGTCGTGATGCCGATCCCTGTCGTAATCGTGATCGCCATCGTGATTGCCATCGCGGTCGTGTCCTTGATGATCCTGGTCATTCCCGTGATGCTGGTCGTGGTTCCCGGGCCGGTCGTGATCATCATGACCATCATGCTTGTCGGGACGATCGGGCCTGTCATGATGCGGCCTGTCGTGATCTGGCCTGTCATGATCTGGCTTGTCGTGATGCGGCTTGTCCGGCTTGTTCGGCCGCTCCTTCTGCGGCTCGGCCTGCCTCTGCGGCGGATCCTGCCTTTTGGGAACTGGCGCAATCGCCGGCGGAGGCGGTTTTCTGTCTTTTCTTTCCGGCGCGGCTGACGCCATATTGCAGCCGCCGATCATGCCGATGCCGCCTGAAAGCCGCTGATTGCCGGAGAGAAAGGGGAGCGCGCGGGGATTTCCGAGCGTATCGAGAATGCTGGGATCGACCCGGCGTGCCGCCGACATATTGCCGTTCGGCTTGGCCACCACGCAATCGCAGCGTTGCTGCAACTGCCGGCAGCCGCCCGGGCCGCAAAACCGAGCCGCGCCATTCAACAGGACGACGGCGGTCGTGCCATCAGGGCCGACGTAGAAATCGAAAGCGGTGCCGCGCACCCCGATCGTGCCGGCGGGCGTCAGGATCTGGTAGGCTGAGGAGTTGGAACTGCCGCTCACCCAGCGGAACGTACCCTTTGCCGCTCTGATGGTCAGTTTCTTGACCGATTGGGAATCATCGAAGACATATTTGTCGATCACGACCGACGAGCCCCAGCCCACTGCGAGCTTCGTGCCGTCACGGAACAGGAACTGGCCAAGTCCCGATGGGGATGTCTTGATGCGTTCGTTGCGATGGACGCTGGTGTCGACTTCGATCGGGCCGCTCTCTCCCGTCACCTCCGTCTTGATGACGACAGCTTGGCCGACCGGCTCGGCGGCGAGTGCCGGTTGCGCGCCAACAACCACAATGCAAAACGCCTGGAGTAATGAACGCCGACCCCACATGATACAGGAACCCCGGAAACATAAGGTGAATTAACATTTTAGTAACTGGTTGTCTTCTCGCCCACTTGGGCTAGGACCGGGCGGCTGGCCGAGGAAAGGTCAGCTTTGCCTTATCCCGCCGAACGGCTTTCGCAAGCAGCGCACGATGTCGTCTGAAAACCGCGCCGTTTTCGGCATCATGTCGCTTAGTGTCAAAAGCAAAGCTCTCGCGCGTCGCAAAACAACCGTTGTGCCGCATTTGGATTTGCGATTTGTATGGGCGCGGAGAACAGCCCTTTCCTGAAGGAGAAGAAGGCGGATGCGGAAATATTCGGTTTTTGCCGTGGCGAGGGAGGCCCTTCGTGGCCACAAGGGCTGGGAGAAGCAGTGGACTTCGCCGGAGCCGCGCGCCGAATATGATGTCATCATCATCGGCGCCGGCGGCCACGGGCTGGGTGCTGCCTACTATCTCGCCAAGGAGCACGGCATCACCAATGTGGCGGTGATCGAGAAAGGCTGGCTCGGCGGCGGCAATACCGGGCGCAACACCACCATTATCCGCTCGAATTATCTCTACGAAGAGAGCATGCACATTTACGAGCATTCGATGAAGCTCTGGGAAGGGCTTTCCCAGGAGCTCAACTACAACGTGATGTATTCGCCGCGCGGCGTGATGATGCTCTCGCACAATATTCACGACCAGCAGTCGTTCAAGCGGCATATCCATGCCAACCGGCTCTACGGCATCGACAATGAATGGCTGACGCCGGAGCAGGCGAAGGCCTATTGTCCGCCGCTCGATATCTCGGCCAGCGCACGTTATCCGATCAACGGGGCAGCGCTGCAGCGGCGCGGCGGCACGGCGCGGCACGACGCGGTCGCCTGGGGTTATGCGCGCGCAGCCTCAGACCGCGGGGTGCACATCATCCAGAATTGCGAAGTGACCGGCATCCGCCGCGGCCCCGATGGGCGCGTGACCGGGGTCGAGACCTCGCGCGGCTTCATCGGCGCCAAGAAAGTCGCCGTGTCGGCGGCCGGCCATACGACGACAATCATGAAGATGGCCGATGTACGCGTGCCGCTGCAATCGAGCCCGCTGCAGGCCCTGGTCTCCGAGCCGTTGAAGCCGATCTTTCCGTGTGTCGTCATGTCGAACACGGTGCATGCCTATATCTCCCAGTCCGACAAGGGAGAGCTCGTCATCGGTGCCGGCACCGACCAGTATAATTCCTATTCACAGACCGGCGGCTTGCAGATCATCACCCACACGCTCGACGCCATCTGCGAGCTTTTCCCGATGTTCCGCCGCGTCAAGATGATGCGGCAATGGGGCGGCATCGTCGACAATACGCCGGATCGTTCGGCGATCCAGTCGAAGACGCCTGTTCCCGGGCTCTACGTCAATTGCGGCTGGGGAACCGGCGGGTTCAAAGCGACGCCGGGCTCGGCCAATCTCTTCGCGCATCTGATTGCTCGCGATGAGCCGCACAAATTCAATGCCGGGCTGACACTGGAGCGTTTCCGCAGTGGCCGGCTGATCGACGAGGCGGCGGCGGCGGCGGTGGCGCACTGATGACGAATATCATGACTGAGATTTTGTGGGGCGTGCCATCCTCGCTTCCCACTCGGATGCTCGCTCCTTTCGTCGCTCACCCCCTCATCCGCCTTTCAGGCACCTTCTTCCCGCTGGGGAGAAGGGGAGGAGAAGGAAATCACACATGCTGCTGATCCATTGCCCTTACTGTCAGGAAGAGCGCTCGGAGCTTGAGTTCCGCGGTGCCGGTGACGCGCATATCGTGCGGCCCGCCGATATCGCCTCGATCTCGGACGAGGAGTTCGAGGCCTATTTCTTTATGCGCGACAATCCGAAGGGGCTGATCTTCGAACGCTGGCGGCACATCCATGGCTGCGGGCGCTTCTTCAACGCGGCGCGCGATACGGTGAGCGACAAGTTCATCGTGACTTACAAGGCGGGTGAACCGAAGCCTGAGATCGGTGCGGCGGCCCAGCAGCATGCGCCTGTCGAGACATATGAAGCCGTGGAAGGAGAGGCGCAATGAGCGGCGTGAACCGTATCGTCGGCAAGGGGCGCCTGACACCGGCCAAAACAGCGCGCTTCAGCTTCGACGGCAAGACCTATACGGCGCTCGAAGGCGATACCGTCGCCTCGGCGCTGATCGCCAACGGTGTGCATCTCGTCGGCCGTTCGTTCAAATATCACCGGGCCCGCGGCATTCTGTCGGCAGGGGCCGAGGAGCCGAATGCGCTGATCGACGTTGCCCGCGATACGGCGCGCAAGCAGCCGAACGTGCGCGCCACCGTGCAGGAAGTTTTCGACGGCATGATCGTCACCTCGCAGAACCGTTGGCCGTCGCTTGCCTTCGACGTCGGCGCGGTCAACAACCTGATGTCGCCGTTCTTCGCCGCCGGTTTCTACTACAAGACCTTCATGTGGCCGCGTGCCGCCTGGAAACATGTCTACGAACCGATCATTCGTCGCGCCGCTGGTCTCGGCGTCGCGCCGACGGAAGAGGATCCCGATCATTATGCCAGCCGCTATGCCCATTGCGACGTGCTGGTGGTTGGCGCCGGCCTTGCCGGGCTTTCAGCGGCGCTGGCCGCTGCCGAGAGCGGCGCCAGGGTGATCCTGTGCGACGAGCAGGCGGAAGCGGGCGGGGCGTTGCGTTACGATACCGGCGTGACGATCGACGGACAGGACGGCAATAGCTGGGCGCAGAAGGCCGTGACTCGCCTGAAGGCTATGGACAATGTCGAAGTGCTGGTCCGCACGACCGCCTTCGGCTACTACAACCACAATTTCGTCGGTCTTGCCGAGCGCGTCACCGATCATATCGCCAAGCCTTCCCGCGATCTGCCGCGCGAGCGGTTATGGCAGGTCCGGGCCAAGCGGGTGATCCTGGCCACCGGCGCGATCGAGCGGCACATGGTATTTCCGAACAACGACCGGCCGGGCATCATGCTGGCCTCGGCGGGGCGGATGTATCTCAATCACTACGGCGTCGCCGTCGGGACCAAGGTCGGCATCTACACGGCGCATGATTCGGCCTATGAGGCCGCTTTCGATCTGAAACGATCCGGTGTGTCGATCGCCGCCATCGTCGATAGCAGGCAGGCGCCGGGAGCGGCGGTGCTGGAAGAGGCGCGAGCGCTCGGCATCGATGTTCTGGCCGGCCAGTCGGTCGTCAACACGTCGGGACGGCTGCGCATCTCATCGATGACGGTGGCGCGCAACGGCGGTGGTTCGCCGCGCAAGATCGCGGTCGATGCGCTGCTGGTTTCGGCCGGCTGGACGCCGTCGGTGCATATGTTTTCGCAGTCGCGCGGCAAAGTGGCCTTCGATGCCGAAAGCCAACGTTTCCTGCCCGGCTCCTATGCGCAGGACTGCCTCTCGGTCGGCGCCTGCAACGGCACCGACGACCTGCAGCGGACGATCGAAGAATCGCTTGCCGCCGGCGAGCTGATGGCGCAGGCCACCGGCGGAAGCAGCGGCGAGAAGATCGCAATTTCGGCCGAGCAGGCCTATGACTGGACAGGCGGCATGATCGGCGCTGCCGAAGGCGCCGGACCGAAGACCAATGCCAAGGCCTTCATCGATTTCCAGCACGACGTCTGCGCTAAGGATATCCGCCTTGCCGTGCGCGAGGGCATGCATTCGATCGAGCATATCAAGCGCTTCACGACCAACGGCATGGCCTCCGACCAGGGCAAGCTCTCCAACATGCACGGCCTGGCGATCGCCGCCGAAATGCTTGGCAAGGAAATCCCGCAAGTCGGGCTCACCACTTTCCGTGCGCCCTATACACCGGTCACCTACGGCACGCTGATCGGCCATTCGCGCGGAGAGCTGTTCGATCCGACGCGCAAGACGCCGCTGCACGACTGGGAAGAAGCCCACGGCGCGGTCTTCGAGGATGTCGGCAACTGGAAGCGCGCCTGGTTCTATCCGCGGGCGGGCGAGACCATGCATGAGGCGGTCGGCCGCGAATGCCGGACGGCACGCGAGGCGGCAGGCATCTTCGATGCCTCGACGCTCGGCAAGATCGAGGTGGTGGGGCCGGATGCGGCGAAGTTCCTCAACCTCATCTATACCAATGCCTGGGACACGCTGAAGCCCGGCAAGGCCCGCTACGGCATCATGACCCGCGAAGACGGCTTCGTTTATGACGACGGCGTCGTCGGACGGCTGGCAGACGACCGTTTCCATGTGACGACGACGACAGGCGGTGCGCCGCGCGTTCTCCATCACATGGAAGATTATCTGCAGACGGAATTCCCGGATCTGAAGGTATGGCTGACCTCGGTGACCGAGCAATGGGCTGTCATTGCCGTGCAGGGACCGAAGGCGCGCGACATCGTCGCGCCGCTGGTCGAGGGGCTCGATCTTTCGAACGAAGCCTTCCCGCATATGAGCGTTGCCGAGTGCACGGTCTGTGGCGTGCCAGCACGGCTTTTCCGCGTCTCCTTCACCGGTGAAACCGGCTTCGAAATCAACGTGCCGGCCGATTACGGCCAGTCGGTGCTCGAAGCGGTCTGGGCCAATGCCGAGCCGCTCGGCGTCTGCGTCTACGGCACCGAGACGATGCATGTGCTTCGCGCCGAGAAGGGTTACATCATCGTCGGCCAGGATACCGATGGGACCGCAACTCCCGATGACGCCGGACTTTCTTGGGCGGTCTCGAAGAAAAAGACGGATTTTGTCGGCATCCGCGGGCTGAAGCGGCCGGACCTCGTCAAGGATGGGCGCAAGCAGCTCGTCGGCCTTATCACCAACGACCCGAAGCTGGTGCTCGAAGAAGGCGCGCAGATTGTCGCAAGCCCGAACGAGCCGAAGCCGATGACCATGCTTGGTCACGTCACATCGGCCTATTGGTCGGATAATTGCGGCAGGTCGATCGCCTTCGCGCTCGTCGCCGGCGGCCGGGCGCGGATGGGCGAGACGCTCTATGTGCCGATGGCGGACCGGACGATCGCCGTCGAAGTGACGGATATGGTGTTCTTTGACAAGGAAGGAGGCCGCATCCATGGCTGATGTTGCAATTCGCAAACCGGCGCTTGCCGGCCGTCTCGGCGGTTCCGCAACGGTGCGGCTGACGACCGCACCCACTGCAAGCCGGGTGGCGCTGCGCGCCCCGGCGGAATCGCTTGCCGCGCTTTCCTCGGCGCTCGGTCTATCCGTGCCGACCGCCCCGAAAACATCGGTCCGGGCCGGCGCCCGATCGGTGCTCTGGATCGGGCCAGACGAATGGCTGGTGATCGACGAGGACGGCGCCGATCTGATGACAGTGCTTTCGCGCGTGGGCGCCGTGCATTCGGCGACCGACGTTTCTCACCGCAATCTCGCGATCATCGTCTCGGGGCCGGGTGCGGAAAAGACGCTTGCCGCCGGCTGCCCGCAAGATCTGTCGTTGTCTTCTTTTCCGGTCGGAGCCGCGTCGCGCACGATCCTCGGCAAGGCGGAGATCGTGCTTCTGCGCACGGAAGAAGACACGTTCCGGGTGGAGTGCTGGCGGTCGTTTTCGGATTTCGTCTTCGGGCTGCTCAACGAGGCGGCTCATGACGCCGGCCATTGAGCCCGTACGGATCCCGGCTTCGTAAGTCTCATTCAAGGGATAGGTGAATGCTGCACCATGCCTCCCTCGGCGTTTCCGATATCGAGCGGTCAGCGGCATTTTACGATGCCGCCCTTGGTGCCCTCGGCTATGTCAGGGTCTGGGATGACATGAGGCCGGGGCAGACGGGACAGGCGGTCGGCTACGGCCTTCCCGGCGGCGGAGACAAACTGGCGATCAAACATCGGCCGGATGGCCAGCGTCCGGCCGGCCCGGGTTTTCATCTGGCCTTTGCCGCCCCGAGCCGCCAGGCGGTCGATCAGTTCCATGTCGCGGCAATCGCACATGGCGGCGGTGACAATGGTGGTCCAGGCTTGCGCGCCCACTACGGCGAACACTATTATGCGGCGTTCGTGATGGATCCGGACGGGCACGCACTCGAAGCCGTCTGCAATTCGGCCGAGTAACAAGCCGCGTTTCGCTCAAACGTCCTCGGGACGGTCCTTGGGGTCGAATTGGATAATGGTGATCCATTTTGCCGTCAGCGCCGGCTTCTTCTCGTTTTCGATTTCGATCGAAACGTCATAGGTGGTCATCAGCATGCCGGCGCCGCGGAAGCGGGCGTCGGAAAGCAGGAAGCGACCACGGACGCGGGCGCCGCTTTTCACCGGCGTCATGAAGCGGACGCGATCGAAACCGTAATTGATGCCCATGGTCTGCTCGCGCACTTTCGGCAGGCAATTGTAGTTCAGCGTCGACAGCAGAGATAGCGTCAGGAAACCGTGGGCGATGGTGCCGCCGAAAGGGCTCTCCGCCGCCGCGCGCTCAGGATCCACATGAATGAACTGATGGTCGTCGGTTGCCCCTGCAAAAGCGTCGATCATCGTCTGGTCGACGGTGATCCAATCCGAAAGGCCCGTTTCCATGCCGATCAATCCCCGCACGTCGGAGAGTGAAATTTCCGTGACCATAAATTCCTCGTGAAACAAGCCGCCGGCCCAAGCCTTATCGTGCATTTGTGACGATTGCGACAAGGATTTGCGCAAGCGAGAGGCGGCGGTCAATTTTCTACGAAAAAGGCGACGGACCGCGGCTCGACGGTTGCGCGGTCGCCGATTTTCTTCGCGCCCTCCGGTGTCAACTGGCGCCAGCCCGGCTCGGCCCCGGACGGCAGCGTGAAAAATTGGCGATCCCCCGAACGGTTGAAAAGCACGGCAAGCCGGGTCTGCCTGCCGCGCAAGGAGCGGTCGCCGGTCGACAGCAGCATGCCGAGCGTGGAAAGCGACGGCGTCTCCCATTCGACAACCGTCATCGGCTCGCCGGAGAGCGAAATCCATTCGACATCGCCGTTTCCTGACAGCAATCCCGTTTCGGAGAAGGCGGTGAAGCGGCGACGCAGGCCTGCGACGAAGGCGGTATGGGCGACCAGACCTTCGTCCAGCGCCTTCCAATCCAGCCAGGTGATCTCGTTGTCCTGGCAATAGGCGTTGTTGTTGCCGTGCTGGCTGCGGCCGCCCTCGTCGCCCGCCGTCAGCATGATGCTGCCGCGGGTGGCAAACAGCGTCGATATCAGCGCCGTCACATCGTCCCGGCGGCGCTTGCGGATCGTCGGATAGACGGTTTCTCCCTCGACGCCGCCATTCCACGAGTGGTTCTCGTTGTGGCCATCACGATTGTGTTCGCCATTGGCGTCATTGTGCTTTCCGGCGTAGGAGACGAGATCTGTCAGCGTGAAGCCGTCATGGGCGGCGAGGAAGTTGACGCTACGCGTCTGCCTGCCGTCGTTGCGGGAGAAGATGTCGGAGGAGCCGGCGAGTGCGGTCGCCAGCGCGCCGGTCTTCCAATCGTCGCCGCGCCAGTAGCAGCGCAGATCGTCACGAACACGATCGTTCCATTCGAGGAAGGAGCTGGGGAAATTGCCGAGCTGATAACCGCCCGGGCCGATATCCCAGGGTTCGGCAATCATGATGCGGTCGGCAAGCACTTTGTCGGCGAGGATCGCGGCAAGCGTTCCGCCGTCGCGCTCGAAGCCTGTCGCGGTGCGGCCGAGAACCGGGGCAAGATCGAAGCGAAAGCCATCGACGCCGGCGTTCAACACGAAATGGCGTAGGCTATCAATGATGAGACGCCGGACCTCTGGATGGTCGCAGGCGAGCGTATTGCCGGTACCGGTGTCGTTGACGAGCTCGTTAGGGCTGCTGTGGGCGTGGCGATAATAATGCAGGTTGTCGAGACCGCGCAGCGATAGCGTCGCGCCGTAACGGTCGCTCTCGCCGGTATGGTTGAAGACGAGATCGAGGATGACGGCGATGCCTTCGGCATGGAGGGCCGCGACCGTCTGGCGCAGCTCGGCCATGCCGCCGGGGGCGAGCCGCGGATCGAGCGCCATGAAGGCGACGGGATTGTAGCCCCAGCCATTGGTGAGGCCGAGCGGCGGCAGGTGGCGTTCGTCGATCCAGGCGGTTATCGGCATCAGCTCGACGGCATCGACACCGATCCGCTTCAGATGGGCGATGACGGAGGGATGGGCAAGGGCAGCGACCGTGCCGCGCTCGGCCTCCGGCACGTCGGGATGGAGAATGGTGAAGGGCCGTACCGCCACTTCATAAATAAAGCCGCCCGGTTTGAAGAGCGGCTTGCGGATTTCGGCAGGCGTATCGGTGGTGACGATCGCCTTCGGCATCAGATCCTGGCTATCCTCGCCATAGATGCCGAGGCGGGGATCGTAGCGGAACGGCCTATCGATTTCCTTGGCGTAGGGATCGATCAGCAGTTTGGAGGGATCGTACCAGAGGCCGTTGTCAGGGGCGTAGATACCGTCGGCACGATAGCCGTAGCGAGCCCCCGCCTTCAGCCCGTCGACAAAGAGACGGTGGGTGTAGTTGCTGTCGCGCGCCATCGGCAAGCGCGCGAACTCCCTGTTGCCGTCATCCTCGAAGAGGCAGAGTTCGATTTGTGCGGCATGATGCGACCACACGCCAAATTCGACGCCGGTCTCGAAGACGATCGCGCCGCTTTGCGCCGAACTGTTCCCCCGCATGTTCCCCCCGGATCAGGTGATCACGGTTGGCGCATCGCGTCCCGTGCGTTCACGAATGCTGGCAATGCTTTCGGCGGCCGCAATCAGATCGGCGAGCGCTTCCTGCGTTTCGATGTTGTGGCGAGTCGAATCCGGCTCGTAGCGCTCGATATAGACACGCAAGGTTGCGCCAGACGTGCCGGTGCCGGACAGGCGGAAGACGACGCGGGAGCCGCCTTCGAAGAGCACGCGGACACCCTGATGCTCGCTCACCGATTTGTCGATAGGGTCGTGATAGGCGAAGTCGTCAGCCTTTTCGACCTTCAGGCTGCCGAAGCTCTTGCCGGGCAGGGTGGAAAGCTGGCTGCGGAGATTGTCCACAAGGCCGTTCGCCGCATCGGTGTCGAGACCTTCGTAGTCATGGCGCGAATAATAATTGCGGCCGTAGGTCTGCCAGTGCTGGGTGACGATATCGGCGACGCTCTCGCCGCGCACGGCAAGAATGTTCAGCCACAGCAGCACGGCCCAGAGGCCGTCCTTTTCGCGGACGTGACTGGAGCCGGTGCCGGAGCTTTCCTCACCACAGATCGTCGCCATGCCGGCGTCGAGCAGGTTGCCGAAGAACTTCCATCCGGTCGGCGTTTCGTACATGCCGATGCCGCGCTTTTCAGCGACACGATCGGCCGCGCCCGATGTCGGCATCGAGCGGGCGATGCCGGCAAGGCCGCCGGAATAGCCGGGAGCGAGATTGGCGTTGGCGGCCAGAATCGCCAGGCTGTCGGAGGGCGTGACGAAGATGCCGCGGCCGATAATCAGATTGCGGTCGCCGTCGCCATCGGACGCGGCGCCGAAATCGGGCGCGTCATCGCCCATCATCTCATCGAAGAGTTCTTTGCAGTGAACCGGGTTGGGGTCCGGATGATGGCCGCCGAAATCCGGCAGCGGCATGAAGTTGCGCACCGATCCCAAGGGAGCGCCAAGGCGATTTTCGAAGATTTCCTTGGCATAGGGGCCGGTGACGGCGCTCATCCCATCGAAGGCAATGCGGAAGCCGAGGCTGATCAGGTTGCGGATGGCGCCGAAATCGAACAGCTCTTCCATCAGCGCGGCATAGTCCTCGACCGGGTCGATGACCGACAGGATCGTGCCGCCGGGAAGCTCGTCCTTGCCGATGCGGTCGAGATTGACGTCGGCGAAATCGGCGATCTTGTAGCTGTCGATCGTCTTGGAGCGTGCATAAATCGCGTCGGTGATCTTTTCCGGCGCCGGGCCGCCATTGTTGATGTTGTATTTGATCCCGAAATCTTCGGTCGGACCGCCGGGATTGTGGCTGGCGGAAAGAATGATGCCGCCGAAAGCCTTGTACTTGCGGATGATGTGGGAGGCGGCCGGCGTCGACAGAATGCCGCCTTTGCCGACCATGACCTTGCCGAAGCCGTTGGCGGCGGCCATCTTGATCGCCTTCTGGATGACTTCGCGATTGTAGTAGCGTCCGTCGCCGCCGATGACGAGGCACTTGCCCTGAAAGCCTTCCAGTGAATCGAAGATCGACTGGATGAAGTTCTCCGCATAATTCGGCTGCTGGAACACCGGAACCTTCTTGCGCAGGCCCGACGTCCCGGGCTTCTGGTCCAGATAGGGCGTGGTGGGTACAGACTTGTTCATTTTAGTTCACATGCCTTTCGAGACGAGGCTTGAATAGAGGGCAGCGTAGCGTTCGGCGCTCTTCTCCCAGGAGACATCCGATTTCATGCCTTGCTTTTGCAATTGGGTCCAGAGTTTCCGGTCCGCGTAAAAATGCATTGCACGGCGGATTGCCTGTAGCATGCCCGTTTCCGTCACAGGTGAGAATTGTATGCCGGTTGCCACTTTCGCCGCAAGTGCGGCGTGATTGGCGTCGATCACCGTGTCATTCAGTCCGCCGGTGCGGGCGACGATCGGCACGCAGCCATAACGCAGGCCGTAAAGCTGGGTCAGGCCGCAGGGTTCGAAGCGCGAAGGGATGATGATCGCATCGCAGCCGGCCTGCATCAGATGCGACATCGGCTCGTTATAGCCGATCGAGACGCCGATGCGGCCGGGATGGCGGGCGGCGGCGGCCAGCAACGCGCCTTCAAGTGCCGCTTCGCCGGAGCCGAGCACAACGAGCTTGCCGCCCATGGCAACAATCTCGTCGGCGACGTTGGCGACGATATCCATGCCCTTCTGCCAGGTGAGACGGCTGATGACGCAGAAAATCGGGGCGTCGTCATTGTCGAGATGGAAGAATTCGGCGATCGAGCGACGGTTCTCCTCGCGGTTCTTCAGCGTCGTCGCGCCGTAATGGGTGTGGACGACGGGATCGGTCGCCGGGTTCCAGATATCGGTGTCGACGCCGTTGACGATGCCGTGCAGATTGTCGATGTGGCTGGCAATGACGCCCTCGAGCCCCATGCCGAATTCCGGCGTCAGAATCTCGTCGGCATAGGTCGGGCTGACCGTCGTAATCGCATGGGCGGTCTGCAGGCCACCCTTGAGGAAACCGACAGTTCCGTAATATTCGATGCTGTCGGTGGCGAAGGCATGGGCGGGCAGGCGCAGGCCGGGAAAGATCTCGGACCCGAACTGGCCCTGGAAGGCGATATTGTGGATGGTCAGCACGCTCGGCAGTTCCGGCGTCGGATAATAGCGCATGTAGACCGAGGTCAGCGCCGCCTGCCAGTCGTGGGTATGGACGAGATCCGGCCGCCAGCCGGGCAGCAGTCCGGCGGCGATCTCGGAGGCGGCGAGCGACAGCGCGGCGAAACGCCGCCAATTATCGGGATAGTCCTTGCCGAGCGGATCGACATAGGGGCCGCCCGACCTGTCATAATAGGCCGGCGCATCGAGGATGAGCAGATCGAGGCCCTCATGCCGGACCTCAAGCACGGTCGCCGGCTCGCCGAGCAGGTCGGGGAATTCGAGCCTGACGACCGGGTCGCGAATGACCTTCATGACGGCGGGATAGCCGGGCAGAAGGGTCTTGGTCTCGACCCCGAAGGCTTTAAGAGCAATCGGCAGGGCGCCTGACACATCGGCCAGACCCCCTGTCTTGATCAAAGGGAAGACTTCGGACGAAACCGAAAGAACTTTCATAAGTCAGATATCCAGCTTGTCGATCATCGGTTGGGTGATCAGGCAGATGCCGCTTTCCGTCCGCCGGAAACGTTTGGCGTCGAGTTCGGAATCCTCGCCGACGACCAGACCTTCCGGAATGACGACGCCATGGTCGATCACCACATTGCTGAGCTGTGCCCGCCGGCCGATCTTGACGTTCGGCAGGATGACCGCTCCTTCCAATTTGGAGAAGGAGTTGGCCCTGACGCCGGTAAAGAGCAGGCTGTTGTTGAGGCTGGCGCCCGAGATGATGCAGTCGCCCGAGACAACCGAGGAGGTGGCCGAGCCGCGGCGATCCTCGTCGTCATGGACGAATTTCGCCGGCGGGGTGATCTCGGCATAGGTCCAGATCGGCCAGGACTTGTCGTAGATGTCGAGTTCCGGAACGATCGCCGTCAGGTCGATATTGGCCTGCCAATAGGCGTCGATCGTGCCGACGTCGCGCCAATAGGGCTCGTGCTCGAAATCGGAACGGACGCAGGACTTGGCGAAGCGGTGGGCGACCGCCTTACCGTTCTTGACGATATAGGGGATGATGTCCTTGCCGAAGTCGCGGCTGGAGTTCGGGTCGGCAGCGTCGCGGCGCAGCGCATCGAGCAGGAACTTGGTGTGGAAGACGTAGATGCCCATCGAGGCGAGGGCGAAATCCGGCTTGTCGGGAATAGGCGGCGGATCGGCCGGCTTCTCGACGAAGGCGATGATCTCGTCCTTGTCGTTGACATGCATGACGCCGAAGCCCACCGCTTCCATGCGCGGCACTTCCAGGCAGCCGATGGTGACGTCGGCGCCGGAATCGACGTGCTGCTGCAGCATCCACTCGTAGTCCATCTTGTAGACGTGGTCGCCGGCGAGAATGACCATGTACTCGACACCGTAATCCTCGATGATGTCGATGTTCTGATAGACGGCGTCGGCGGTGCCCTCATACCACTGCGTTTCCGAAACGCGCTGGCTGGCGGGCAGGATGTCGAAGCTTTCGTTGCGCTCGGGGCGGAAGAAGTTCCAGCCGCGCTGCATGTGGCGGATCAGCGAATGCGCCTTGTATTGCGTGGCAACGCCGATGCGGCGGATGCCCGAATTCAGGGCGTTCGACAGGGCGAAATCGATGATGCGGGCCTTACCGCCGAAATAGACGGCCGGCTTGGCACGCCGGTCGGTGAGTTCCTTAAGACGGCTCCCCCTGCCGCCGGCCAGAACATAAGCCATTGCATCGCGGGCAAGTGGCTGAACGCGCTTCTCTACCATTTTCTCCTCCCACCAGTCACTAATTTTCAGGTTCAAGCATGATTGTCGCCAAGGGCGGCAAGGTGATCGAGCAGGTGATGTTGCCGCCGGCATCGACGGCCTGCACGCGCCCGCCATTGCCCTTGCCGCTGCCGCCGTAGATGTCGGCATCGGTGTTCAAGATTTCCCGCCAGCGGCCTGCGGACGGCAGGCGGATCGTGTAGTTCTCGCGGTAGACGGGGGTGAAATTGGTGATGACGGCGACCGGCTTCTGGCCCGGTGCTTTGCGCAGCCAGGCAAAGACGGAATTCTGGTGGTCGTCGGCGACCAGCCATTCAAAACCTTCACCCTCGCAGTCGCGCTCATGCAGCGCCGGCTTGCTGCGATAGGTGAAGTTGAGGTCGCGCACCAGACGCCGTATGCCCTCGTGCATGCGATACTGAAGCAGGTTCCAGTCGAGCGACTTCGCCTCGCTCCACTCGCTCCACTGGGCGAATTCCTGGCCCATGAACAGCAGCTTCTTGCCGGGATAGCCCCACATATAGGCGTAGTAGGCGCGCAGGTTGGCGAATTTCTGCCAGTCATCGCCCGGCATCTTGGCAATCAGCGAGCCTTTGCCGTGGACAACCTCATCATGCGAGAGCGGCAGGACGAAATTTTCCGAATAGGCGTAGAGCAGGCCGAAGGTGAGCTCGTTGTGATGGTGCCCGCGGTATAGGGGATCGCGGCTCATGTAGCTCAGCGTGTCGTGCATGAAGCCCATATTCCACTTGAAGCCGAAGCCGAGGCCGCCTTCATGCACCGGCTGCGAGACCTTTGGCCAGGAAGTCGATTCCTCGGCGATGGTCATGACGTTGGAATGATTGCCGTAGATGCGGATGTTGAGGTCCTGCAGAAAGCGGACCGCTTCCAGGTTCTCGTTGCCGCCATATTCGTTCGGGATCCATTCGCCGTGCTTGCGGGAATAATCGAGATAGAGCATCGAGGCGACGGCATCGACGCGCAGACCGTCGAGATGGAATTTCTCGGCCCAGTAGAGCGCGTTGTTGACCAGATAGGAAACGACCTCGGTCCGGCCGAAATTGTAAATCGCCGTGCTCCAGTCCGGGTGGAAACCCTTGCGCGGGTCTTCGTGCTCATAGAGTGCCGTGCCGTCGAACCAGCCGAGGCCGTGTTCGTCGGTCGGGAAATGCGCCGGCACCCAGTCGAGGATGACGCCGATGCCGACCTTGTGGCAGCCGTTGACGAAACGGGCAAAACCCTCCGGCTCGCCGAAACGAGCGGTCGGTGCGTAGAGGCCGGTGGTCTGGTAACCCCAGGAGGGGTCATAGGGATACTCGGTGATCGGCAGGAATTCGATATGGGTGAAGCCCATATCGGCGCAATAGGGGATGAGGCTGGAGGCGAGCTCGTCCCAGGAAAGCATCGTGCCGTCCTGCCGCCGCTGCCAGGACGCGGCATGCACCTCGTAGATCGAGATCGGCTGGCGGCGCTTGTCGACCTCGCGCCAGTGTTTGAGATGGGCTTCGTCTTCCCACTCCTGCTCGAGATCGGCGGCGGTGATGGAGGCGGTTTTCGGCCGGAGCTCGCTGCGGCGGGCGAAGGGATCGGCCTTTAGCGGCAGCAGCACGCCGTCCTGGCCGCGGATCTCGAACTTGTAGGCAACGCCGATCGGTACATCAGGGGCAAAGATTTCCCAGATGCCGCTATCGGAGCGGAAGCGCATGACGTGACGACGGCCGTCCCAATTGTTGAAATCGCCGACGACGGAGACGCGCTGCGCATTCGGGGCCCAGACGGCGAAATGGATGCCCTGGGCGCCATCATGCTTGATGAGGTGGGCGCCCATCTTGTCGAACAGGCGCAGGTGCGAGCCCTGGCGGGCAAAATAATCGTCCATCGGCCCGAGTACCGGACCGAAGCTGTAAGGATCGGTGACAGCCCATTCGGCATCGCCGCGCCGGGCGCGGTAACGCACCGGCTGGAGCTTTGTGAAGGAAACCGGGCCGGCGAAGACGCCGTCGGCATGGAGCAGTTTCAGTTCGCCGATGACGCCGCCGTCGAACGTCATGGCGGTCACTTCCTCCGCGCCCGGGATGAAACACCGGGCGACGAAGGCGTCGCCTGCCTGGTGCACACCTAGGACGGCAAAGGGATTGGAATGCGAGCCGGCAAGGATCGCCGCGATTTCATCTGCCGAAACTTCCCAGGAAAGCGCTACTTCAGGGAGGGTTTTCGGCGTTTTCATCCGGCTCTCCAGATTTCGTCTGCATATTGCCTGATCGTCCGGTCGGAAGAGAACCAGCCCATCCGCGCCGTGTTGTTGATCGTCTTGGTGTACCAGGCGGACTGGTTGGTCCAGATTTGATCGACTTCGCGCTGAGCCTGGGCGTAGGCGTCGAAATCGGCAGCGACCATGAACCAGTCGTGCGAATAGATGCCGTCGATCAGTGACGTGTAACGGTTGCGGTCATCGGGAGAGAAAACGCCGGAGCCGATGGCGGCGAGCGCCTGGGCGAGTTCGCGCGATCCTTCGATAATGGCGCGGGGATTGTGCCCGTCACTGCGGACCTTCGACACCTCGTCGGCCTTGAGGCCGAAGATGACGATGTTGTCTTCGCCAACATTGTCGCGCATCTCGACATTGGCGCCATCGAGCGTGCCGATGGTCAACGCGCCGTTCAGGCCGAACTTCATGTTGCCGGTGCCGGATGCTTCCATGCCGGCGGTCGATATCTGCTCGGAGAGGTCGGCGGCCGGAACCATGACCTCAGCCAGCGAGACATTGTAGTTCGGCACGAAGACGACCTTCAGCAGGCCGCGTACCGATGGGTCGTTGTTGATGGTGCGGGCGACGTCGTTGATCAGCTTGATGATCAGCTTGGCGTTGTAGTAACTCGGCGCCGCCTTGCCGGCGAAGAGTTTGACGCGCGGCACCCAGTCGAGCTCGGGATGCGAACGGATCTGGTCGTAGAGCGCGACGGCTTCGATGATGTTCAGCAGCTGGCGCTTGTATTCGTGGATGCGCTTGATCTGGATGTCGAACATCGCCGACGGATCGAGCTTCACGCCCATGCGGCTGGCGACCAGGTTGGAGAGCGCCACCTTGTTGGCCCGCTTTACCGCTGCGAACTTCTCCTGGAAGCTCGGATCCGAAGCATGCGCCTCGAGCGGGCGCAGCTTCTCGGCGTCGTCGAGGAATTCGTCGCCGATCGCCTCGCGGATCAGGCCGGTGAGCCCGGGATTGCACTGCTGCAGCCAGCGGCGCGGCGTGATGCCGTTGGTCTTGTTGTTGATGCGATCGGGATAGAGTTTGTGGAGATCGGCAAAGACCGTGACCTTCATCAGGTCGGTGTGCAGGGCAGAGACGCCGTTGATCGAATGCGAGCCGACGAAAGCAAGGTTGCCCATGCGCACGCGGCGGTCGCCGCTTTCATCGATCAGCGAGATCGAGCGGATTTCCCCATCGGAGAAGTTCTTGCCCTTGCGCGCGTCGATCAGAATCTTGGCGTTGATCGCATAGATGATCTGCATGTGGCGCGGCAGCAGACGCTCGAACAGCGGCACCGCCCAGCTTTCCAGCGCTTCGGGCAGCAGCGTGTGGTTGGTGTAGGAGAAAGTGCGGCGGGTGATGTCCCAGGCCTGGTCGAAATCCATGCCGTGCACGTCACAGAGTAGGCGCACGAGTTCGGCAACCGAGACGGAGGGATGGGTGTCGTTCAGCTGGATCGCCACCTTATCAGGCAGCGAAGTGAAATCGTCATACTGCTGCAGATGGCGGCGCAGGATGTCCTGCAGCGAGGCGGACGAGAAGAAGAATTCCTGGCGCAGGCGCAGTTCCTGGCCGGCCGGGGTGGCGTCGGCAGGATAGAGAACCCGGGTCAGACTTTCGGCCTTGTTGCTTTCGCGCAGCGCGCCGATGTGGTCGCCGGCATTGAAGGCATCGAGCAGGATCGGATCGATCGGCTGCGCCGACCAGAGGCGCAGCGTGTTGACACGCTTGCCGCGCCAGCCGACCGCCGGCGTGTCGAAGGCGGCGGCGATGACGCGCTCGGCCGGTTTCCAGACGTAGCGCGGCTGGTCGTCATGTGTGGTGATGAATTCGACGGCGCCGCCGAAGCCAATTTCATAGGCGCTCTCGCGGCGCTCGAACTCCCAGGGATTGCCGTGGGCGAGCCAGTTTTCCGGCAGCTCCACCTGCCAGCCGTCGGCCAGCTGCTGGCGGAAGAGGCCGTGCACATAGCGGATGCCGTAGCCGTAGGCGGGTACGTCGACCGTTGCCATGCTCTCCATGAAACAGGCGGCCAAGCGGCCGAGGCCGCCATTGCCGAGTGCGGCATCGGGCTCCAGGCCGGCAATGACGTTGACGTCGACGCCGAGCGAGGCGAGCGCATCGCGCACCTCCTCCATCAGGCCGAGGTTCGAGACGGCATCGCGCATCAGGCGGCCGATCAGGAATTCGAGGGAAAGATAATAGACGCGCTTGGCGCCGGTCGCATAAACCTCGCGGGTGGAGGCCATCCATCTGTCGATAATGCGGTCGCGCACCACGAGGATCGTCGCCGTCAGCCAGTCATGCGGCTTTGCCACCTTGGCATCCTTGCCGATGCGGTAGGTCAGTCGTTCGATGATTTCTTCGGCGAGAATTTCCGGCTTTGAGCTGCGCGGGGCGGGGGAGGGGATAACCGGCTTGGAAACGGTGTTCATTGTCAGGTCTCGCCAATTTTAATTTGGTTTCAGGATGTTATGCCTGATCTAATCGATTTGTCGCTCGCATCGACGACAGTTTATGCATCGTTACTAAGCACTTGCAACAAAGGATTTGGACAAACGAAAAAATTGCGAAACCTTCATATTCACAGGGTTCAAGGGGGTTGATTTCAATCGCTTTTCCCGATCAGATGGATGGGATAGCGATAACGAAAAGCCGCCCCGGTTTGTTCCGGAGCGGCTTTTTGGTTCCCGTTTCTCGAGCGTTTATCAGTTCGTCAGGCGTGTCATCTGTGCAGAGGCCTTCGCTCCGATCGCCTTGAAGGCGGCAAGCAGATCTTCCATTTTTTCCGCCTGGAAATAATGGGCGTCATCGGAAGCGCAATAATGCAGCAGCGCCTGTCCGCCCGCGGGCGCCATGAAGGCGATCGTGTAAATTTCGATGCCCTTGGATTTCGCGGTGTCGCATGTTGCCTTGGTCAAGGTGTCGTATGAACGGCCGTAGCTGCTGTCGTCGTTGTTGTCGCCATCGGTCATGAAAACGATGTACTTCTTGGGTACTTGCCCGGTCTTGAGCTTGTGAGCTGCGTCCTCGGCGTCATTGCCCGCGGCGTTCTTGGCGGTCAGAGACGTGTAAGCCGTGTTCACTGCGCCGCTTGAATTCGTGCCGCCTCCCGATTGAAGCGCGTTAACGTAGCTCGTGACAGCGGTGATTCCCCAAGCGAGCTTACTCGGCGTGTACTCAACGAGATCGTAGGATACAGCGCCGGTGCGCACGTATTCGGCATTGGGATCGGCGCTGTTGAGCTGGCTAAAAAGATTGCCTGCAGCGATCTTCAGCGCCTCTATCTTGGTGTAATAGTGCGCACGGCTGCCGGTGCATTTGTCGTAAATCACCTGGTTGCCGCCATTATTCAGGTGAGGATTACATTTATAGGTGAATGGTTCCGTCGGATCATCCTCGTTGACGGTCGCGGTGGGATCTCCCATCGACCCCGATTTATCGAGCGCGAGATACATGGAAAGCGAGCCCTGGCTCTGCGAATGGCCGCCGACCGTCGTGCTTGATGTCGAAAGATGCTGCGTGCTGAAACCGACCGCCTGCATCAGCGGGTTGACGGTGAGGTCGTAACCTGGTGAAACCGTCACCTGATAGGATGTCGATTTGCCCGACGTCGTCGTCTTGATATCGACGCCTGTCGCGCTCTTAATATCGGCGCTGCTCTGCAGGTAATTCGCCATTTGTCCGGCGACGAAATTCCGCGCGAAGGCCTCGGCCTGCGAAGTCTGGATCGTGCCGTTCGCCAGCGCGGTCGCGGTTGCGAGCGCGGCGGAATCGGCGGCCTCCTGCAATTGCTGTTTGGAGAGCAGTATATCTCCCACCTGGATCGCCATGCCGGCTGCACCGAAAAGAACGGGCAGCAGGATCGCCGTCATCATACCGAAATTACCGCCACGGTCGCTGAACATGCGACGCAGGCAGGGATGCAAAAAAGAGGTGCTCATCATGTTCACCCGAAATAGACCCTGTGGGTGACATTAGGCACGCTCCTCCTTTCCGTTGTCCTTACGACGTCAATACAATTTTAACGAATCGGCGGATTCTTCCAGTTTTGGGATTATTTCAGCGGGATCACGTCGACCGCCTGGTCGGCGCGTTGGCCGCCATAGCTTTTCAACACGCCGATGACGGGGACGACGTCGGAATAGTCCCGGCCGTAGGCGACGACGATGTGGTCGGTGCCGGCGGCGATGTTGTTGGTCGGGTCGAGTTCGATCCAGCCGATCGTCTCGCCGCACCAGACCCGCACCCAGGCATGCATGGCATCTGCACCTTCCAGCCGTTCCTTGCCCGGTGGGGGGATGGTGCGCAGGAAACCGGAGACGTAGCCGGCCGGAATGCCGAGGCTCCGGAGCGCCAGGATCATGATGTGGGTGAAATCCTGGCAGACGCCGCGCTTCAGCGTGAATGCTTCGAGCGGCGTCGTGTCCACCGTCGTCGCCTCGGGGTCGTAGGTGAAATTCTTGTTGATGCGGGCACAGAGCGCATGGGCGATCTGCATCGCCGTCAGATCAGGCATGGCACAGCTTCGGGCAAAGTCGCTGATCTCGCGCGCTTGGGTCAGGCGCGGGCTATCGCCGAGGAAATGGTGCGGCGAATCCGGCGCCAGCGACCAGATGCCTGATATCTCCTCCGGCAAGTCGGCGAGCAATGGCGAGAAATCGGCGGCGATCGGCTGGCTTTCCACCTGCACGCGGGCCTGCATGCGAATGTCGAGCGTCTCGTGCGGCGCGCGCAGCATGAAGGAGGTGGCGGGATGATCGAAGAAATCGACGAAATGCGACTGCTCGTCCGGCGTCGGCGAGATGGTGATCGAGCCGGCGACCAGACGTTGCCGGTTGGTCAGTGACAGCGGCATCAGGCGCATGATGTGGCGGGCGCCGGAGGCCGGCACGTCGTAGCTGTAACCCATCCGAAGCGAAAGATCGTAGAGCATTGATGTCACCCGAGATAGGTCTGGGCGAGCAGCTCGGAAAGCTGCTCCAATTCGCGTTCGAGCCGTTGATAGACCTCGACCCCCATGCCCTCCGGCGTCATCACTGCCAGGCCGGAATGGAGCCGCATCGCCTCGCGGTAGAAGGGCGACATCTGGCCGTTGATCAGGGCGTTCGGCAGTTGCTCGACCTCGTGGTGGATCTCGTTCACCTGGAAGAGGACCGAGCGGGGGTTGAGGGGGTCGAGCGCCAAAAGGTCGGTGACGGTCAGCCGCGCCGTGTTGACGTTGTAGCGGCGGCGGTGGGTCATGACGCTGTCGCCGATCTCGAGCAGCATGTCGAGCGCGCCGTCGGGCGCTTCCGGGCCGGACATGTGGCCGAGCAGCCGCGTCATGTGCAGGCCGCGCTCGATATAACGGCCGAGCGAGAGGAAGCGCCAGCCCATGAAGCGGTACATGTTCTCGTGCACCAGGCCGGCGAAGCCCGCAAGCTTGCGCAGAAGGATGGTCATCGCGTGACTGGCGTCATCGCCTGCAGCGACGCTGACATGGAAACGGCGGGCGGTCTTGGCAAGATCGTTGAGGGCGAGCCAGCCATCCGGCGAGAAACGGTCGCGGATGTTGCTGGCGGAATAAACGGCGCTGTCGATGTGGCGTAAAAGCGTTTCCGGCACGGCCTCGGCGGTATCGATATCGACAGCCGTGAGATACTCGGAGACGTCGGCGAGCAGCGGCTGGCTCGGATCGGCAGCCTCGGCATAACGCGCATGCCAGGCGCGCAGGATGCGCAGCGCCCCTTCGGCGCGTTCGATGTAGCGGCCGAGCCAGAACAGATTGTCGGCCGCCCGGCTTGGGAGGCTACCCGGCATGTTGCGGGTGAAGCTGCCTTCGGCCGGCAGCAGAGTGTGGCGCTCGACCGGCTTGTCGCTGACGATCCAGACGTCGGCGGCCGCTCCGCCCGACTGCATGGCGATCGCCGCGACATCGGCACCGGAGCCGATGCGGGCAAAACCGCCGGGCATGATCTGCCAGCCGTTCGCTGTGCGGGCGGCGAAGACGCGCAGCGACATCGGCCGCGGCACGAGCTTGCCGTCCACCCAGGCGGGCGTCGTCGAGAGCGTGACGACCTCCTGTCCCACAAGTTTCGGTCCGTCCGAACTCAGCCAGTCGGTGATGGAATCCTTGGCGGCCGCACGCAGTGACGAGCCGAGCACGGATTCGCCGCTGTCGTCGAAGAAGGGGGCGCGGGAATAGGCCGGGCCGATCACCATCTTCTCGATATTCTTTGCGACGTGCTCGCGCTCTTCCTCCTGGCCGCACCACCAGGTGGCGATCGATGGAAGTTGCAGATCCTGCCCCAGTAGACGGTGACAGATGGTCGGCATGAAGGCCAGAAGCGCCCGGGTTTCGAGAACCCCCGTACCGAGCGCATTGACGATGGTGACGCTTTCGGCGCGCAGCGCTTCGACGAGGCCGGGCGTGCCGATATGCGAATTCTGGTTCAGCTCCAGCGGGTCGGCAAAGGCCGAATCGAGACGGCGCCAGAGCACGCCGATCGGCTTCAGGCCGGCGACGGTGCGCACCATGACGCGGCCCTTGACGACGGTGAGGTCCTCGCCCTCGAGCAGCATGAAGCCGAGATAGCGGGCGATGTAGGCGTGCTCGTAATAGGTCTCGTTGGCGGGGCCTGGCGTCAGCACGGCGATGCGGTCGTCGCCCGAATGTTTCATGCCCTGCAGCGCGTCGCGGAAGGCGCCGAAGAAGGAGGCGAGGCGGTGGACCGGGGTTTCGGCGTAGATATCCGAAAAGGCCCGGGTCGTCGCGACGCGGCTTTCCAGCGCGAAACCGGCGCCCGACGGCGCCTGCGTCCGGTCGGCCAGCACCCACCAGTTGCCGTCCGGTCCGCGGCCGATCTCGAAGGCGCAGAAATGCAGATAATGGCCGGAGGCCGGCCGGATGCCGGCGAGCGGGCGTTGGAATTCGGGATTAGCGGCCATCAGCGCCGGCGGCAGCACCCCTTCCTGCACCAGCCGGTTGTCGCCGTAGATATCGGCAACGATCGCCTCGAGCAGGTCGGCGCGCTGGACGAGGCCTGCCGACAGCGTCTGCCATTCGCGCTCGTCGATCAGCACCGGAATATGCGAGATCGGCCAGGCGCGTTCGCCGGTGCCCTTGCTGCCGTAGGCACGGTAGAAGACGCCGGCATCCCGGAGATAGCGGTCGGCGCGGGCGAAACGCTCGGCGAGATCCTTTTCCGGCATTGCGCTCAGATGCGACAGGAAATTCTTCCAGACCGGGCGGACAACACCTTTATTGTCGACCATCTCGTCGGCGGTGCCAGGAAGCGGCGCATAGTCGAAGGCCGCATCCTTGCCGATGCGGTCCTCTGCTTCTCCCCTGCGCTCAACTGCCGGCCTCTTACCCATCAAAACCCAAGCCTTAAACCCCCGGCCTTAACCTCAGCCTCAATCCCCCGGCTTCAAATTCCGGCGGGCCGCCTCAGATCCAGCGTTAGCGGGAATTCAAGAGAACCCGTCTCGGCGCGCGGGATATAACCACCCGCCGTATGTCCCCACGGCTCGAAGCGGGCGAGCCGCCTTGCTTCCGCCTCGTTGCCGTTGACCGGGAAGGTGTCATAGGTCCGGCCGCCCGGATGGGCAACATGATAGATGCAGCCGCCGATCGAACGCTTCGACCATGTATCATAAATGTCAAAAGTCAAAGGCGTGTTGATCGGCAAGACGGGATGCAGGCCGGAGGACGGCTGCCACGCCTTGTAACGGACGCCGGCGACCGATACGCCGGAGGTGCCGGTCGGCGTCAGCGGCAGAGTGCGGCCATTGCAGGTGACGGTGTAGCGCGCCGCATTGCTGGTCTCGAGCCGCACTTGAAGGCGCTCGACGGAGCTGTCGACGTAACGGGCAGTGCCGCCCGGCGCACCTTCCTCGCCCATGACGTGCCAGGGTTCAAGCGCCTGGCGCAGCTCCAGTTTGGAGCCTTCGTATTCGACCTCGCCGCAGAAGGGGAAGCGGAATTCGAGCTGAGCCTTGAACCATTCCGAACTGACGTCGAAGCCGTTTTCGCGAAGGTCGGCAAGCACGTCGAGGAAATCGGCCCAGACGAAATGCGGCAGCATGAAACGGTCGTGCAGAGTTGTGCCCCAGCGGACGAATTTGCCATCGACCGGGTTGACCCAGAACCGGGCGATCAGCGCGCGGACCAGCAATTGCTGGGCGAGCGACATGCGGGCGTTCGGCGGCATTTCGAAGCCACGGAACTCGATGAGGCCGAGCCGTCCGGTCGGACCGTCCGGCGAAAACAGCTTGTCGATACAGATCTCGGCGCGGTGGGTGTTGCCGGTAACGTCGGTCAAAAGGTGGCGGAACAGGCGGTCGACGAGCCAGGGCAGCGGCTGCTGGCCGCGGCCGGGTGCAGCGATCTGCGCCATGGCGATCTCCAGCTCGTAGAGGCTGTCGTGACGAGCCTCATCGATGCGCGGCGCCTGGCTGGTCGGGCCGATGAACATGCCGGAGAAGAGGTAGGAGAGCGAGGGGTGCCGCTGCCAGTGCAGGACGACGCTCTTTAAGAGATCGGGACGGCGCAGGAACGGGCTGTTGTTCGGATTGGCGCTGCCGACGACGACATGGTTGCCGCCGCCGGTGCCGGTATGACGGCCGTCGATCATGAACTTGTCGGCGCCAAGCCGGGTGTCACGCGCCTCCTCGTAGATCGCCGTAGTGATATCGACGCAGTCCTTCCAGTTCGAGGCCGGATGAATGTTGACCTCGATGACGCCGGGATCCGGGGCGACGCGGATGACATTGATGCGCTCGTCCTGCGGCGGCGGGTAACCTTCGATGTGGACAGGAAGCTTGAGCTCGGCGGCGGCGTTTTCGGCAGCGGCGATCAGCTCGAGATAATCTTCGATGCGCTCGACCGGCGGCATGAAGACGCAGAGCCTGCCGTCGCGCGGCTCGACCGACATGGCGGTGCGCACGGCCCCGCGGAGTTCACCGAGCGTCTGTTCGATCCGGCCGCGATTGCCCTCGTCGGCATTGAAAGAGGCTTCAGGCATGGCGCGGCCGGCCGGTACAAAGACATCAGGCAGCGGTTCACGTGGGATCGTCGGATCGGCGGGGTGGATATAGGGATAACGCGCCGGGGGAACATAGGGCAGTGTGCCGAGCGGCAGGCGGTAACCGATGGGACTGTCGCCCGGGACGAGAAAGATATTGCCGCGGCGGGTGCGCCATTTCTCGCTGACCCAGACGCGGCTTTCAGCCGCCTTGGCGTTCCATGCTTGAACCGGGAGGATGTAACCCGTGGGGACGGTAAGGCCACGGGCAAACACCCGGGCGATGCGGTTGCGTTCTTCGGGATCCTTCAGCTTCGAATTCGACGGATCGACGTTTTCGGGAAGGCTGCCTTCCTTGATGATCCAGTCGGCTGGATCCTCATAGGCCGGCTGCACCATGTCAGGCTTGATCGCCAGTTCCTTTGCGATCGCCGTCAAAAACTTCTCGGCATCCTCGGCGGTGACGCCGGTATCTTTGCCTTCGACAGCCACCAGATCGAGGTTCTGCCAGACCGGCTTGCCGTCGCGGCGCCAGTAGAGCGAGAAGGTCCAGCGCGGCAGGCTTTCGCCCGGATACCATTTGCCCTGGCCATAATGCAGGAAACCGCCGGGGGCGAAGCGTTCGTGCAGCCGGCGGATCAGGCTGTCGGCCTTTTCGCGCTTGGTCGGGCCGACGGCGGCGGTGTTCCACTCCTCGGACTGGAAATCGTCGATCGAAACGAAGGTCGGTTCGCCGCCCATCGTCAGATGCACGTCCTCGGCTTCGAGGACACGATCGACCTTCTCGCCGAGTTCGTTGAGTTCGTCCCAGCTTTCATCGGAGAAAGGCTTGGTGATGCGCGGGTGTTCGGCGACGCGCGAGACCTTCATGTCGAAGGCGAATTCGGTTTCGGCCTCGCCGAAATAACCGCCCGAGATCGGCGCGGCGTTGCGATAATGCGGCGTGGCGGCAAGCGGGATGTGGCTTTCGCCGGTCAGCAGCCCAGACGTCGGATCAAGGCCGACCCAGCCGGCGCCGGGCAGATAGACCTCCGCCCAGGCATGCAGGTCGGTGAAATCGACTTTGGTGCCGGAGGGGCCGTCGAGTGCTTTCAGGTCCGGCGTCAGCTGGATGAGGTAGCCGGAGACGAAGCGGGCGGCAAGGCCGAGATGGCGAAGGATCTGGACGAGCAGCCAACTGGTGTCGCGGCAGGAGCCCTTGGCGCTTTCAAGCGTCTCCTCCGGCGTCTGCACGCCGGTTTCCATGCGGATGACATAGCCGATCTGCCGCTGCAGGCGGGCATTCAGGCCGACGATCATATCGACCGTCGGCTGGTCGGGCGACCAGTCGAGCGTCGGCAGCATTGCCTTCAGGCGGGGACCGGCCGGTTCCGGCGTCATATAGATCGAGAGATCTTCCTGGATCGTCTCAGGGTACCCGAAGGGCCACTTGGTTGCCTCTTCCTCGACGAAGAAGTCGAAGGGATTGTAGACCGTCATGTCGGCGACGAGATCGACCTCGATCTTGAACTCCGTCACCGGGTCCGGAAAGACGTAGCGGGCGAGGTAATTGCCGTAGGGATCCTGCTGCAGGTTGACGAAATGGTTGGAGGGCGTGACCTTCAGCGAGTGGCTGAGCACCCGTGTCTTCGAATGCGAGGCAGGTTTCAGTCGGATGATCTGTGGGCCGAGGCGGATCGGTTTATCATAAGTGTAATGGGTCAGATGATAGATGCTGGCTTTGATCGACATATTTCTCTTTTATCCGGCGCGCATCGTCGTGCGGCTTGCTGTTCCCGAAATCAGTGTGTGCAATGCAGCGAAAGAAAGCAAGCTGGAAAGGTCACCGGCATAATTCCTTAAATCGGAATCGATTTAAGGAATTATGCCGCGATTCAAAATGCTACGGCGTCCTTAGCGCGTCCGAAAGACGCGCGGCGTTGTTGAGGCTGAAGGCTTTTATGCGGCCTTGGCGAAGGTGACGGCCGCCTTCAGGCCCCTGCCATCCGGGCCCGGCTCCAGCGTCAGGTTGGCATTGAAAAGATTGGCGATTTCCTCGACGATCGGCAGGCCGAGGCCGGCGCCCGGCGCACCTGTCTCATTGCCGCGCGAAAACCGCCCGCGCACCGCCTCCAGCTTGTTGCGTGGAATGCCGGGGCCGTTGTCCTCGACTTCGAGGCGGATCGTCTCTGCTGCTGCGATGATGCGGACGGTGACCTCAGCTCCCTTGCCGGCATAGGCGATGGCATTTCCGGCAAGGTTGCGCAGCATTTCGCCGATGAGCAGCGGCTCGGCGCGGATCATCGCCGGGCTTCCGCCCTCGAAACCGAGATCGATGCCGGCGACGGCAGCCGTCGGGATCTGCTCACCGGTAATTTCCTGGGCGATGGCGGCAAGATCGATGGCGGAGGCGGTCAGTGCTTCCTTCGCGGTGGCCGCGTCGATCTTTGCCATCAGGAGAAGCTGGGCGAGGATGCGCTCGGCATGCGCCACCGCCTGATCGCCCTTCAGAGCTGCCGCCTGCGCCTCCCCAAGCGAGCCGGCGCGGGCAGAGAGAGCAAGCTGGGTGCGGATGATCGCCAGCGGCGTGCGCAGCTGATGGCTGGCATTGCCGGTGAAGTGGCGGAGCGCATCGAGGGCCGATTGCAGGCGGACCATGAAGCTATTCACCGTATCGACCAGCGGCTGGACCTCGCTCGGCACCGTCTGCTCGATCGGATGCAGATCATCGGGGCTGCGTTCGCCGATGGCGTCGCCGAGTTTGTAGAGCGGACGCAGGGCCACCGTGACCGAGATCCAGACAATGACGGCGGCACCCGCGATCATGAAGGCGAGGCGGAGTGCCGAGCGAACGAGGATTGCTTGCGCCAGCTGCCGTCGGCCAATGGTGGTTTCGGCGACCGTCACCACGAAGGGCACGGAGCGGATGCCCGTCGAGGCGGAGCGTTCGAGTGTGGCGACGCGGATCGGCTCTCCGCGGAAGCTGTCGTCGGCGAAGGCGGCGGCATTGGCGGGTGTCTTCTTCAGGACCGGCAGCGACTGGTAACCGGTGATAAATTTGCCCGGCGGACCGTCGACGCGGTAGAAGACGCGGTCCTGCGCGGCCGAGGTCAGCATTTCAAGCGCAACATAGGGGATATCGACCTGCAGGGTGCCGTCTTCGGCAACGACGACGCGTTCGGCGATCGCCAGCGCGGAGCCGGCGAGCACACGGTCGGAGACGATGTTCGAGGTCTGGACCGCCTCGCGATAGGTATCGGCGAGCGCCAGCGTGCCGATGACCGCTGTGGACACAAGTAGCCAGAAGAGCAGCCGGCGCCTGAGGGAATAGGCGGCTTTCATGAGGCCTCGGGAAGCTTGTCGAGATAATAGCCGATGCCGCGGGCGGTCTTGACCGTCAGGCCGTGCGGTGAGAGACGTTTCCTCAGGCGGCTGACATATTGCTCGATGGCGTTTGCCGAAATGTCGTCGTCGAAGGCCGTCAGCGACTGGATGATCGCCTCCTTGGCGACGACCTTGCCGGCCCGCATGAAAAGAATTTCGAGCAGCCCAAGTTCGCGGGCGGGAATGTCCAGCGGCGTGGCGCCTGCCGAAAAGGCTCGGGAATTGAGATCGAACGAGATGCTGCCAAAACTGACAGTCGCCGAGCGCAGGCCTGCCTGGCGGCGCAGCAATACGCGCACGCGGGCCTCGAATTCGGCGATGTCGAAGGGTTTGATCAGATAATCGTCGGCACCGAGATCGAGACCCTTCACCCGTTCTTCCGGCGTACCGCGTGCGGTCAGGATGAGCACGGCTGCCTGGTTTTGCCGGGCGCGCATGGCGCGCAGCACGTCGAGCCCGTCCATCTCGGGCAGGTTGAGGTCGAGGATCACCAGATCGAAATTTTCAGCGGCGATGACCGCATTGGCGGATGCGCCGTCGTGAACGACATCGACGGCATGGCCCGTGCCGCGCAAGATCGCCGACAGGCCGTCGGCCAGCGCGATATTGTCTTCGGTGAGCAGGATGCGCACGGATCTCCCCCTGTTTTTCAAAGGAGATTACAGAGGTGGGGGAGCGATGTCACAGCGATTTTGGAGCTTACAGCGCCGCGCGCCTGTCAGACGCGCAAAGGACGCTGAAACACTTTCAATCCTCGCATCGTGCTTTCCGAAAATCGATGCTGATTTTCGGGCGCGATGCGCCAGTGAACGGCGGGAAGGGCCTGGCTTCAGCTCCCGGTCCTTTCGACCCGTTCGCGCTGCATCATCGCGGCGGCCAGCAGCCTCTGGAAGCGAGGATCGTCGCGGATGTTGTCGAGATCGGAATCATTGTTGAACCATTTGATATGGTAGACGGAGCTGTGAGGCAGCAGCCTTTCAAGGAGATCGATCGCCTGGTCGACATCGCCGAGGACGGAATAGACGCAGGCGAGATTGTACTGCGCGACGATGTCATCAGGATCGATGGCGATCGCGCGCGCAGCCCAGTCGCGTGCCCTCATCGCGTCGCCCATATGGGCAAGCGCCAGCGCGCCGCGATGGGCCGGGCCGGAATTTTCCGGATTGACGTTCAGCGCGCGTTCGGCGCGCAGCAGGCCGAGGCGCGCCCAGTTTTCCGTATCCGACACACGGCCGAGCGAGCGGTAGGCGGACATCAGGTGGATCGGCGAGACGTAGTCGTCAGGGCGGATCGCGGCGGCGCGGGTGAAATATTGAACCGATTCGGCAAAGTTGCCGTGCATGAAGAAGAACCGGGCATAATGGAAATTCGCCTCGAAAAGGTTCGGGTCCAGCGCCAATGCACGTTCGAAGGCCGCCGCCGCCCTCCCGTCAAAGCCGCTCTGATGCAGGGCCAGACCATGAGAAGCGTGGGCCTCGGGAAGGTCGGGATCAAGCGCAAGCGCGCGGGCGCTCATCTCGAGGATGCGCCTCAGCGGCACGTCATCAGGTGCCCAGTCGCGGATCGCCGCGTCGCAATCGGCGATGCCGGCATAAGCGCGGGCATAATCCGGGTCGAGTTCAACCGCCTTGCAGAACATGCGCCTTGCGAGTTCGAGATAGGATTTGGTCCAGGTATGGGAGAGCTGGCGGCCCCTGAGATAATAGGTATAGGCCTCGACATTGGCGGTCGGCTCATTGGCGATCGCCTTCTTTTCTTCCGGCAGCAGACGCACCTTCAACTGGCCGACGATCGCATGGGTGATCTCGTCCTGGATGGCGAAGATGTCGGTCAGGTCGCGGTCATAACGCTCGGCCCAGAGATGATCGCCATTGGCGGTGTCGATCAATTGGCCGGAAATGCGCACGCGATTGCCGAAGATGCGCACGCTTCCTTCGAGCACGTAGCGCACGCCAAGTTCCTGGGCGAGCCGCTTCACCTTCACCGAGATGCCCTTGTAGGTGAAGATGGTATTGCGCGGCACGACGTGCAGGCTGGAGATCTTGGAGAGATCGGTGATGATGTCTTCGGTGATGCCGTCGGAGAAATAGTCCTGATCGGCGTCGCCGCTCATATTGGTGAAGGGCAGCACTGCGATGAAGCAGGTATTGCGGTTCTGCGCGACCAATTTCGCCGAGGAGGGCGGCGCCAGGGTGACGGTATAGACCTGAACCGGCTGCCGGATGTTCTTCAGCATATGCTCGCCGATGAATTCGAAGCCGAGATTGAGGCGCGAGCCGACCTGATCGCGCACCGAGGCCGACACAGCGATGCCGCCCGGCGCTGCGATACGCTCAAGCCTGGCGGCGAGATTGACGCCATCTCCGAAGATATCGCCGTTCTCGACCACGACGTCGCCAAGATTGATGCCGATGCGGAATTCGACGCGTTCGTCCTTGGGCACGTTCTCGTTGCGGGCCGCCATGCTGCGCTGGATTTCGGCGGCGCAGGCGACCGCGTTTACCACGCTCTGGAATTCGGCAAGGATGCCGTCGCCGGTGAGTTTGACGATCCGGCCCTTGTAGTCTGAAATACGAATGTCGACCAGTTCGCAGCGATGGCGGTTCAGCGCCTGCAACGTGCCGGACTCATCGATGCCCATCAGTCGGCTGTAGCCAACGACATCCGCAGCGAGAATAGCGCTCAGTCGTCGTTCCATGACCCCTCCCATGGATCTTCCCAGTTTAGTCTAGCTTTTTATAGAGTTTTTGTCGCGCAGAGTCGTCCACCGAATAGAAATTCTGGCGGTTTCGACGTTTTAACACGGCTGCGCGACCATATAGCGTCGCCGATCTTCATCAATACTCTGAATGGGTGAGGGATCGCGTTCAGCGCTAATCCTTTGGGATGAAAAGGCGATTCTAATCGACGAAGCGGAGTGATCTGCTTCAGCCGATGCTTTGGCGTCGGTATTATAAAAAGTGGCTGTCGGTCAGTTCGGGGCTTGAGCCGGACGTAGGCGCATGGCCTGGAAGACAATTGCGAGGGGTATCCGCCACGGAATGTGATTCGCGGTTGCTTCCGTGCGTGGTTGCTACGAGGCCGGCGCCCGTTATTGTGACGACGTTTCACGCGCGACGGAGATTTTGGATGACAGGTTCGACCCGGGATTTTCTGGAGTTTCAAGATATTCCGGAGGCCGGACTTCGATCGATTATCGCTCGCGCCGGGGAACTCGCCATAACTTGGGAAGAGCGCACCATGCCGCAGAACCTCGCGGGCAGGCGCGTCGCGCTGATTGCCGACGACGGCGGCTGGCGAAACACGAGTGCCTTCGATCTCGGCATCCAGGCGATGGGCGGTATCTGCGTGCATGTGCCGATCGGCTTCAACGGCCGAGAGGAAGCCGGCGATCTTGCGGGTTATCTCGGCAACTGGTTCGACATGCTGGTGATCCGCACGAAGGAGCTTTCTACGTTGAAGGCGGTGGCGGCAGCCTCGCCGGTGCCTGTCATCAATGCGCGCACGCGCTCCAACCCCCCTGCGAGACGCTCGGCGACCTTGCCTATATCAAGAGCCGGCGCGGCTCGATCGATAGGTTGAAGGTCGTTGGCGTGGCGGCAGACGCGAATATTCTCCGTTCCTGGGCCGAAGCGTCGATCGCATTGCCGATCGACGTGGTGCAGGTCTATCCCGAGCGCTGGCACATCCATGACGTCGCACTGCTCAACGGGCGCTTCCGCATGAGCACCGATATGGGTGAGTTATCAGATACCGACGGCGTCATCACCGATTCATGGCCGGACGAAGCCGCCGCGGAGGTGCTTGCCGGTTACCGGATCGGCACCGATATTCTCGATCGTTTGCCCGGCGACGCGATCTTCCTGCCGTGCCCGCCGGTGACGCGCGGCCAGGAGGTGACTGCCGGGGCGATGGAGCATCCGCTCTGCCTGCCAAGGCCTTTTTGCTGCATGCGCAAAATGCTCTGATGGAATGGGTCGCCGCCTAGAACAGGATGATTTTAGGCCCGCTTGGCCTAAAGTCTGAATCCTGTTCTAAGTTCAATAGTTAGAGCACGACGTCCGCCGAAAACCGGACACACTTTTCGGCATCGTGCTCTAGTTCGATCTCCACGGCGCAGCTTGTTCATGATAAAAGCGATGAGGCATCGGGAGGTTTGGCAAATGGCGGAACTGACGGTCGAGTTCGCTCAGAGCCAGGCGGAAATGACCGCCGTGCAGGATCTCTGCCGATCGTTCCGGCAATGGCTCTATGACAATTACCCGCGGCATCGACCAGTCATCGATGCCTATTACAATCCGCAGAAATTCGAGGCGCTGCTCGTCGACCTGCCGCAGATTCACAAAAGGCCGAAGGGTGCTATCCTCTTGGCGCGGCTCGATGGAGAGCCTGTCGGCTGTGTCATGCATCACGAGCAAGGGCCAGGCATTGCAGAGATGAAAAGACTTTTCGTCTCGGCGGCGGCACGCGGCCGCGGCATCGCCGCAGCGCTCTGCGAGGCATCGATGGCCCGGGCAAAGGATGGACGGCTACCACTCGATGCGGCTCGATACCGGCATTCTGCAGACGGCGGCGCAGGGGCTCTATCGCCGTCTCGGTTTCCGCGAACGGGATGCATATTATCCGGTCCCGCCAGCGCTTGAGCAGATCCTGCTGTTCTTCGAGCGCGAACTCTGACCCGCAAACGGGCGCCATCGACTGTCTGACCAGCGCCCTTGCTCCCCCCGGCATGCTCAGGCATTGTTGGGGCATGAGGAGAGTTTTCATCTTGCTGCTGGCGTGTTGGCCGGGCTTTGCGCTGGCCGATCAGGCCTTCTATCCGGCGAAGTCGGGCAGCGCCGATGCGCCGGTGCTGACGGTTTATTCCTCGCTCGACGAGCCGTTGGCGCAGCCGATGATCGGGGGTTTCCAGGAGGCCAATCCCGACGTTGCGGTCAGGTATGAGGACATGCTGACCGGCGACATCTACGACCGGATCGTCAGGGAGACAGATGCCGGCAAGAAGACAGCGGACTTTGCCTTTTCCTCGGCGATGGATCTGCAGGTGAAGCTCTCCAACGACGGATATGCGCAAGTCAGCAATCTGCCGATGAGTGCCGCCTGGCCGAAATGGGCGAACTGGCGCAACACCGCCTATGCGCTGACCTTCGAGCCGGCGGTGTTCGTCTATCACAAGCCGAGTTTTGCGCACGAGCCGGTGCCGAGCTCGCGGGCGGAATTCGTCGACTACTTGAACCGCAAGGGCAACGACGTCCATGGGCGGATCGGTACCTACGATATCGAGCGCTCCGGCGTCGGTTTTCTGTTCATGGCGCGCGACCAGGAGCAGTTCGGCGACATCTGGTCGGTCATCGGAGCGATGGGGGCTGCCGGCGTCAAGCTCTATTCAACGAGTTCGGCAATCCTCGAACGTGTGGCCGACGGGCGCTTCGTGCTCGGCTACAATATCCTCGGCTCCTATGCGGCCGACTGGGCCTCGCGCTATCCGGATGTCGGCATCGTGCTGCCGAAGGACTATACCGTGGTGATGTCGCGGATCGGGCTGGTGCCGCAGGCGGCCGCCGAGCCGGAGCTCGGCCGGCGCTATCTCACCTTCTTCATGTCGAGGGAGGGGCAGACGATCATGGCGCGCGAGTTGCAGATCCCGGCGGTCAGCCCCGAGGTGGCGGGGGAAAATACCGCCAATACGCTGCAGGAACTGCTCGGCGCCCAACTTCGACCGGTGCCGGTCAGTCCCGGACTGATGGTCTATCTCGACCAAGTCAAACGGGCGCGGTTGATCGCGCACTGGAACGAGGTTTTGCGGGCGCAGTGACGAGCCTCACGTTTCGGCCGGTCCATATGGGACCCCGGGATTTAGACCCGCGTCTGGCAATTACGGCAAAAAAGTGTCCTCTTCGCCCGGTTATCTCGCCGGTGTCAGCTAAATGACAGCTTGTTGTGGTGGCTTTGGCTACTTCTTCTCCGTGGAGGCGGAGAGCTGAAGCTTTGGGAGGTATCCTGCTCGTCATCAGGACACTTGCGTCCGCTGGCCGGCCATTCCTCCCGATTCCCTGGAGAATAACAGGCGGTTCGCTCAGCCGCCGACGGAGGAAACATCGTGAAGCATACGTTCATCGCAACCCTTTTTGCCGCGACCATAGCGCTGCCGGCCTATGCGGCCGACTACACCATCATCGCACCGGCGGCTCCCGGCGGCGGCTGGGACCAAACGGCCCGTTCGCTGCAGACCGCGTTGCAGCAGGAGAAGATCTCCGGCAACGTGCAGGTCCAGAACGTTCCCGGCGCCGGCGGCACCATCGGCCTTGCGCAGTTCAGCAGCCAGGCTGCCGGCAATCCGAATTCGCTGATCGTCGGCGGCTATGTCATGGTCGGCGCGATTCTCACCAACAAGTCGCCGGTGACGCTCAAGGACGTTACGCCGATCGCCCGGCTGACCGGTGAATATGAAGCCGTCGTCGTTCCTGCTGCGTCCGACATCAAGACCATGGCCGATCTGGTTGCGGCGCTGAAGAAGGATCCGGGCGCGGTTTCCTGGGGCGGCGGTTCAGCCGGCGGTACCGACCACATCGCCGTCGGCCTGATCGCCAAGGCCTCCGGCGTCGATCCGACGAAGATCAACTACGTCGCCTTCTCCGGCGGCGGCGAAGCGCTCGCCGCCATTCTCGGCGGCCAGGTCACGGCCGGCGTCTCGAGCTACAGCGAGTTCGAATCGCAGGTGAAATCCGGCACGCTGCGTCTTCTCGCCGTATCGAGCGACAAGCGCATCGACGGCGTCGATGCGCCGACGCTGAAGGAAGCCGGCACCGACGTCGTCATCCAGAACTGGCGCATGGTTGCCGCAGCCCCCGGCCTGTCGGCAGAGCAGGTGGCAAGTGTCACCGCCGATTTCGAGAAGCTGCATAGCTCCGCCACCTGGCAGGAAACTCTGAAGACCAAGGGCTGGGCCGACACCTATCTGTCCGGCGACGCCTTCAAGGCGCAGCTCGAGAAGGACGTCTCCGCCACCGAAGGCATTCTCAAAGATATCGGGCTTGTTCAATGAGCGAGGATAACACCTCCTCGGCAACGACACGCCGCCCTGATTGGGCGGCGTTCATCATTGCCGTTTTCCTCTTCGTCGTCGCCGGCGTGATGGCCTGGGACGCCTCGCATCTGAAAACGATCGCGCAATACGACCGCATCGGTCCGGCGACAGTGCCTGAAGTGGTGGCGTTCGGCCTCTTCTGTCTCGGGATCTGGACCGTCGCCGAAGCCTGGCGCGGCGAGTTTCCGGAGCGCGAGCGGCAGGAGGTGGCGCCGGTCATCTGGATCGTCGCCGGTCTGGCCGGCCAAATGCTGCTTCTGCGGGTCGCCGGCTTCTCGATTGCGACCGGCATCCTCTTCGCGCTGACGGCACGCGGCTTCGGCAAACGCAAGCTGTGGATCTCGCTGCCGTTTGGCATCGTCCTCAGCTTCGTCGTCTGGGCGATCTTCTCGCAGATGCTGCAGCTGACGCTGCCGGCCGGGCCGCTCGAGCATCTGTTCTTCTGACCGCGCGGGACGCGCTGTCGGCTGTTTTGATTTTGCGCGGCGCCTGACCTCGAAATCGCATGGTCGGGAACGCCGCTTGGGACACCAAGATGAACACATTCGAATTCCTATGGCAGGGTATCCTGGTTGCGATGCAGCCGATGAACCTGGTTTATGCGTTGGTCGGCGTGACGCTCGGCACCGCCGTCGGCGTGCTTCCCGGCATCGGCCCGGCACTCACCGTGGCGCTGCTATTGCCCGTCACCTACAAGCTCGATCCCGGCGGCTCGCTGATCATGTTCGCCGGCATTTATTACGGCGGCATGTATGGCGGTTCGACCACCTCGATCCTGCTCAACACGCCGGGTGAAAGCGCCTCGATCGTCACCGCGCTCGAGGGCAACAAGATGGCGCGTGCCGGGCGCGGCGGGCCGGCGCTGGCGACGGCAGCGATCGGCTCCTTCGTCGCTGGTCTGATTGCCACGCTCGGGCTTGCCTTCATCGCTCCCTATATCGTCAAGCTGGCGCTGGTCTTCGGGCCGCGCGAATATTTCGCGCTCATGGTGCTTGCCTTCGTCACCGTCTCCTCGGCCTTCGGCGATTCGGCATTGAGAGGGCTGACGTCGCTGTTCATCGGGTTTGCGCTCGCCATGGTCGGCATCGACCAGCAGACGGGACAGGCGCGGCTTTCCTTCGGCATTCCCGACCTGCTCGACGGTGTCGAGGTGACGACGCTGGCAGTGGCGATGTTTGCGATCGGCGAGACGCTTTATATCGCCGCGCAGGGCAACCGGATCGCGGAGAAGGTCGAGGCGGTCAAGGGTTCGCTGTGGATGACGGCTGAGGACTGGGCGCGATCATGGAAGCCCTGGTTGCGCGGCACCTTGATCGGCTTTCCGATCGGCGCGATGCCGGCGGGCGGCGCCGAAATCGGCACCTTCCTGTCCTACGCGACCGAAAAGCGGCTGGCGAAGAACCCAGAGGAGTTCGGCCATGGCGCGATCGAGGGCGTGGCCGGTCCTGAGGCGGCAAACAACGCGTCGGCCGCCGGCACGCTGGTGCCGCTTCTGACACTCGGCTTGCCGACGACGGCAACGGCAGCAATCATGCTGGCCGGCTTCCAGCAATACGGCTTGCAGCCGGGGCCGCTGCTGTTTGCCACCAATCCGCAGCTCGTCTGGGGCCTGATCGCCAGTCTGCTCATCGCCAATGCAATGCTGCTGGTGCTGAACCTGCCGATGATCGGGCTCTGGGTAAAGCTGCTGACGATCCCGAAGCCGTGGCTCTATGCGGGCATCCTACTGTTTGCAACGCTCGGGACGATCGGCGCCAACCCGTCGGTGTTCGAGCTTAGCATGCTGCTCGCCTTCGGCGTGCTCGGCTATCTCATGCGGCTCTTCGGCTATCCGATCGCGCCTGCGGTCGTCGGCCTGATCCTTGGGCCTCTGGCCGAGCAGCAACTGCGCCGGGCGCTGGCGATCAGCCAGGGCGACGTCACGACGCTGGTGATGTCGCCGATCGCGGCGGGCCTGCTTATCGTGGCAGCGGCGGCCTTTCTCATCCCGCTGATTCTGCGGCTTCGCGGCCGCGGCCAGGTGCTGGCGCAGCTAGCGGCAAACGAAGACTAGAACAAAGAAGGCTAGAAGAAAAAGACGACATTACCCCCTCCCTCGAGGCCGGCCATGGAAATGTGTGCCGGCCTCCTGTTTCTGCATGGCTGAGGTGATTTTCTGAGCATTGTTGCAGCGGGTGCGGGTGCCCACCTATAACTGGTCAATCATAGAGCGAGAAGAAAAGACAATGTCCGCTATCCGTAATTCAGTCCATACCGGTTTCCTTGGCCGCGCATTTGCTGCGCTCGGTGCCGCAAACGCCGTCAGCGCCGCTGTTGAAGCCGGCCGCCGCCCGCGTGCCCGCGATCTGAGGGAACTCGGCATCGACCCGGTCTCCTTTGGTCAGGTCATCCGCTAAGACCTTCAAGGCATGAATGCATGAAATAGCCCGCAACCGGTTGGTCGCGGGCTTTATTTTTGTCCAATGGGGATGCCGCAACGCTGGGCGTCGCGGCTTTGGTCTTGTTTATGCATGTCGTCATCCCGGAACCGCTGCACACTTCCGGGCGACGTGCATTGTAATCGTCAGGCGTGAAGCTCGTCTTGCTTGGCGGTGTGATCCTCTATCCGCTCGCGCTTGTTGTGGCGGATGGACGACCAGAGCGACAGGCCGATGAGGGCTGCGCCGCCGAGACCGGTGATCACCTCGGGGATGTGCACCAGGGTCTGCGTATACATGATCACCGCGAGGATCAGGATGGCGTAGAAGGCGCCATGTTCGAGATAGCGGTATTCGGCAAGCGTTCCCTTCTCCACCAGCATGATCGTCATCGAACGCACGTACATGGCGCCGATGCCGAGGCCGATCGCAATGACGAAGAGGTTCTGCGTCAAAGCGAAGGCGCCGATAACGCCGTCGAAGGAGAAACTGGCATCCAGCACCTCCAGATAGATGAAGGCGCCGAGGCCGCCCTTGGCGGCAGCGCTCATCGTCTGCTGCGAGGCATCGAGCAGCCCGCCGACCACTTCGACCGCGAGGAAGGTGAGCAGGCCGTAGATGGCGCAATGGACGAAGACGGTGGCTTCCTCGCCGCCGATCAGCCAGGAGAAAACGAGCATCAGCGTCAGCACGAAAGCGATCTCGATGCCCTTGATGGTGGCCGAGCGGGCCATCATCCTTTCAAGGCTCGGAAGCCAGTGGATCTCCTTCTTGTGGTCGAAGAAGTAGTTGAGGCCGACCATCATCAGGAAGGTACCGCCGAAGGCTGCGATCGGCAGATGCGCGTCATTCATGATGCGGGCATATTCGGCAGGTTCGCGGGCGGCTAGCACCAGAGCATCCCAAGGGCCGATCTGTGCGGCGATCGCGACGATTGCCAGCGGGAAGACGATGCGCATGCCGAAGACGGCAATGATGATGCCCCAGGTCAGGAAGCGCTGCTGCCAGACCGGCGTCATCTCCTTCAGCTTATTGGCATTGACGATGGCATTGTCGAAGGACAGCGAGATCTCCAGCACCGCAAGCACCGTGCAGATGAAGAAGACGGTCGCCATGCCGCCGATCGTGCCGGTCGTCTGCCAGCCGAGCACGGCGCCGAGAACGAGGCCGAGGGCAGTGACGATGAAGGCCCAGCGGAAATAGCTGAGCGAGGATTTGTGGGTTACGGACTGGATCATGGCCGCACCTCGCGGCCGCAAATCCTGTTGAAAGGGGTGGCTATGTTGGAAAGAGGAGGCATGCCACCACGGGCATGCGGGTCAGGCATGGTGAGCTTGTTCATCGATGAAAAATCCGCCGGCTAAGCTGCAGGCGATACCGACATCACGAGAGCGCCGTTAAAAACTCTCGCCAGAGGGGCCCGGCACCAAAGTTCCCCGTCAGCCGATGTCTGGAAGGCTGCGGGATAGGCCCTAGGTAATGAACTTCCCCGGCCTGTCAAGGCCGGTGGCCGCATGGAGATCAGGTGTTTTTTTGGAACCATCCCGGTGCCCGACCGTTAGCCACTGGTTGAGCTTAAAAGAGGAGGCCGATGATGCACACTTCGACCCATGTCCCCGACAAACGCGCAGAGGCTGCCGACCGCATGAAGCGGGCAAAGCCAAATCGCATGCAGAAGGCGCAGGTGCTGCCGCCGCATCAGGTCGACCTGACACTGACACCCGGCGTCTATCACGACATTCACGTGCCGGCCCACGTTACCGGTGCAGATCTTTCCAAGGGTGGTCCCGACATCAAGAGCAATGCAGAGACCAAGAAATAACCAGCATTCCGGAAGGCTCTTTTGCGCACTGACGGCAGATTTGAAACAGGGTGAGAACAATATGACGATCAACTTTGTGCCCCGCGAGATCTTCATCCGGCACGAGAATGAATGGCAGGCCGTACGCGAGGCGGCGGACGAGCGCATCAATATCCGCAAACGGGAAAAGCCGCTGGCCGCGTCCGTCGGTGGCACGACACCGGTTGCAAAAAACGATCCTGCAGCCGCACCCTCCGAATGAGCAACAGACAATCACGCAGATACAGGCGCCCGGTATGATGCCGGGCGTCTCGTTTTCGACTGGTCCTCATCCCGATCGACATGCCGTGCGGAATTGGAGCCGAGCCGTTGTTTGAGCTTCCAGAAGGCGAAGAGCACGCAGGCGGCGGCCAGCGTCGTGAGAAGGCAGTCGGCCGATACGGGATTTGTTCGGCTTTTTCCCCTCAGGCGTTTCGATTCCCCCACCGGCTTCTCCGATGCCGGCCGGTGCCTAAATGTCATTTGAGGTAAAGATCGGCGAACAAGACATCATCCTGTCGCCGCGCCAACCTTTCAGAAAGGATTGGGCGGCGATAATCCCTGCCTCACGGGAATCGGACAGATGGCCAGGACAGCGACACGCGGCCGCCGCAAGGCGCCGGCGAGAGGAAAGAGCAAAGCGAGCAGCAGTGGCGGATTGCTGCCCTGGGCAGTGATCGGCATCGCCGCGATCGGCGGCATTATCGCCCACGACCATTGGAAGAGCATTCAGCCGATGTTTGCAGGGCAATCGGCGTCGATGACGCGGGAAACGGCGGAGCCGAGACCTGCCGTCAGGAAGGACGTGTCGCCGAAGCAGGTGGCGCTTGCCACACCCTTGCCGAAAGCCGTACCGCCGGCGCCGCAATCGCAGCTGCTGCCGCCGGCGACGATCCCGACGCCGGTCATCCAGCCGGTCAAGGCGGTGCCGTCCCCGCTTACCCCTGCCAATCCGGAAACCGGGACGGTCGCGTTCGGTTATTGCGGGCAGGGCGCCCATATCAATTGCGTCGGCGATGGCGGCGTCTTCTGGTACAAGGGCGAGAAGATCGTGATCGCCGATATGGCAAGCCCTGTCGTCGACCAGGCGCGCTGCGATGGCGAACGCAGGGTCGCCTTTGCCGCCAAGTCGCGGCTGCTGGCGCTTCTGAACGCCGGTCCCTTCACCATGAATGCCGCGGGCAAAGCCGAGCCCTCAGGCGCGCCGCGCGTCGTCTCGCGCGACGGGCGCTCTTTCGGCGCGCAGCTGATCAATGAAGGGCTGGCGCGCAAGCCGGGCGCTGCCGGCGGCGCCTGGTGTGCCTGACGGCCAGAGCATTTCCGTTTTTCTTCGAATCACGGAATGCTGTGCCTCTTTGTTTTCACGCAATCTCGGGTTTTCACTCAATCCCGGACGTAAAATCGCCGCGCACTTTTGCTGGAACTGCTCTACTTTCCCTTTTTCACCAGTTTGCCGCCGGTGCGGAAGCTGCCGGCAAACGAGGAATCCTTGCTTTCGGCAGTGCATTCGATCGCGATCGGCTTGCCGGCATAGGGATTGCCGAAAGTGCAGAAGCCGGCGACCTTGACCTCCCCGGTCATCTTGTTGCCGACACCCGTGGTGACGAGGCTGAGCGGCAGGCGGGCATTACCGTTGGAAGCGGGCTTGATGCCGCTACCGTCGCCCTGGAACCCAAGCGCCTTGCCATCCGACGTGAAGATGAAGGTCACCACCCCATTGGCGAGGGTGACGCTGGCAAGTTCGTTCTTGCAGCCCTTGGTGGCATCGAACTTGGCGACAACAAGCTTGGCGCATTTGCCGGACAGCGTAATGACCCCCGGAGCCCCTGGAAACGTCTCTACAGGAGCTTGCGCGGCAGAAGCCGGCAGGGCCAGGGCGACGGAAAAAATGGCGGCGGCAACAAACGCGGATAACTTCATTTCGATCTCAAACCCCATGTCCTGGCGAGGCGAATCACACCTCTCAGCCTCGATTCGCCATGGCATGGCTCTGTGTCCGAATTTGGTTCCATTGTCCCCGCGGCACAAAGATACCATGGCCGCCGGGCCTGCCGGCGATCGATTGCAAGGTCAAGCAATGGGATTGGCGGCCGGACATCGAAAAAGGACCGATGTGACGCGACGATGGCAAGGCGCTCATCGAGCGCCTGCCGTCTTGGACGCACTTCTGGTCAAGGGGAATGGGCCCAGGCAGGGAAATCCAGGCCCATTCTTTCCCGATCGGAGGTCAGTCAGATCAGGAATTTGTAGCTGCCGGTTTACAGTGCCCCGCGTCTTTTAAGACGCACAGAGGACGCTGCAGCACTTTGAAGTGCTGCAGCCTTTTATTAGAACGCGCGCTGCAGGCGGAAGTAGCCCGAGGTTACGTCTTCAGCATTGTCCGGATCGAGGTACTGAACCGAAACCTTTGCCGAGAGGTTTTCAACGATCTGGTAGTCGATCGTTACGCCGGCCTTCCAGGCGCTGACGTCGTCGTTGAACTCGCCAGCAGTGACACCGTAGTTGTCGTAGTACTGAACAGCCGGGGTAATCTTCAGCTTGTCAGTCGCCTTGATGGCGTATTCGGCCGCGATCGCCCATTCAGCCTTGTTGTAATAGGCGTTCGGGTTCGTTGCGTAGACAACTGCGAGGCCGAGCGTGCCCGGACCGACAGCAACCGTACCCATAGCGCGGACGGCGCCTTCTTCGTTGTCGGTGTCGTAACCGGCAGTGATCTGGTAGCTGAATGCACCAGCCTTGCCGCCGAGACCGACTGCAACGCCGACGTTGTTGGCGGTTTCGCCATCATAGAACGGGCTGTCTTCCAGCTCGTCGACGCTGATGCCAGCGTAGAAAGCGTCGGTTTCGTACTGATAACGGATGGAGTTATGCAGCGTGACCGGCGAACCGATGTCGTCGGTTTCGCCTGAGAGGCCGTCATCCCACCAGCTGTAGAACAGACCGGCGCGGAAGCCGGCGATGTCGATATAAGCGGAGTCGAGCTGAGCCTTCTGAGCGGTTGCGTTGTCAGCATTGAACTGCATGACGATGACGCCGGTCAGCGGACCGTATTCGGTGTCGCTCTTGGCGGTGAACTGAACCTGGCCGCGCGTACGGGCGTCCCAATCCGAGTCGTTGGCGACGGAACCGCCGCCGCCGGCGCCGATCGAGCTGGCGTGCGGAGCAACGTCAACCTGGAAACGGATGTAGCCGTTGATCTTGAGGCAGGTTTCGGTGCCCGGGATGTAGAAGTAGCCGGTGCCGTAAGCGTCGCAGACGCGGACATATTCAACCGGTTCCGGTTCGGCAGCAACGATAGCGTCGGCAGCCTGAGCGCCGGATACTGCTGCAAGTGCAGCAGCGGAGCCGAGAAGAAGGCGCTTAATGTTCATGGAATAACCTCCAGTTCAGATGCAAGAGGATGAAGACCGTTGCCATCGGCAGTCCCTACGTATCTTCACCCCGTGTGACCGAAGCGGCACCCTTTAGCTTGGCGCCTGCCTCGCCGCGGAAATTACATAGGCGATGCTGCGCCGCAACGAGATTGTCGATCATGACAGTAGGCTCGGTCAGCTATGTTGCTGAAATAACACGCGTTTTGTCACAAACCCGTCATCTCTCCGTCACAAAACCGGACTTCCGGATGCTCGAGCAACGAGGGGCTGAATCCCAGCGAGTGATGTGCAATTGATGATCGTGTGAGCACGCCCTCATATGCGGCGCGTCATGACTGCCATCTGCACGGACCAGCCAAGGCCGACAACATGGTTTGCCGGGACAGGCCATGTCGATGTCGCCTCGAGAAGCGACGAAGGTCCGGCATCGGCAAAAATAAATGGGATGGAGACCGAGAAAATTCACCAAACAGCGGCTTGGCGAAATCCCTTGTGGGGCAAGGGGATCGGATGGTGGGCGTGACAGGGATTGAACCTGTGACCCCTACGATGTCAACGTAGTGCTCTCCCGCTGAGCTACACGCCCATCCGATGGCGGCGGATAGATCACAAAACCTTTGGAGCCGTCAATAGGCTTTTTGCAGTTTTGTGACGTGCCGCCCGGCAAGCCTTACGCGGCAAGCATCTTGTTGACCTCGTCAACGAGATCGCGCAGGTGGAAAGGCTTGGAAAGGACCTTGGCATCCTTCGGCGCCTTCGAATCAGGGTTCAGCGCCACCGCCGCAAAACCGGTGATGAACATCACCTTCAGGTCGGGGTCGAGTTCGGTGGCGCGGCGCGCCAACTCGATGCCGTCCATTTCCGGCATGACGATATCGGTCAACAGCAGCGAAAACGGCTCCTCGCGCAGCCGGTCGTAGGCGCTGGCGCCATTGTCATAGGAAAGGACCTTGTAACCGGCCTTTTCGAGCGCTTTCACCAGGAAGCGGCGCATGTCGTTGTCGTCTTCTGCGAGAAGTATCTTCTGAGTCATCAATCCAGACCGCTGATCAATAAGTTTTTGGTGGGCTGCCAAGCGTTTACACTAGTCTTCACCCGGTAAACAACCGGTGAATTGCCCGTGCCCGACCGCCATCCCTGCTACATAGTATGGACTTGAGGCCGGGCAACTGGCAACATGGGCAAAGCAGTCAGTTCATGACATGGTAAAGAGGGCCGAAAGTGCCGGAAATACGCGAATACGAGCTTTTTGAGGTTCATGAGCCCGTGTCGCAGACCATCCCTTTCGTCTACAACTCCCCCCATAGCGGCCGTATTTATCCACCGGAATTTATCGCGCAGTCCAGGCTCGAGGGTATCGCCATCCGTCGTTCCGAGGATCACTATGTCGACGAGCTGTTCGGCTCGGCCGTCGCACTCGGCGCACCGCTGCTGGCGGCCAACTTTCCGCGCGCCTTTCTCGACGTCAATCGCGAGCCCTACGAACTCGATCCGCGGATGTTCGACGGGCTGTTGCCACCCTATGCAAATGTCAATTCGCTCCGCGTCGCCGGCGGGCTCGGCACCATCCCGCGTATCGTCGCCGAGAACATGGAGATCTATGCGCGGCGCCTGCCGGTGCAGGAGGGGCTCGACCGGGTCGAAGCGGTCTACAAGCCCTATCATGCGGCGCTGCGCCGGCTGATCGCGCGGACGCATGTGCAGTTCGGTTTCGGCGTGCTGATCGACTGCCACTCGATGCCCGGCAATGTGCGCGTCGCCGGCAGCACCGCACGGCCCGACTTCATAATCGGCGATCGTTATGGCACCAGCGCTTCGGCCGAGCTTTCGCGCGCGGCCATCGCCATCCTCGAGGAAATGGGCTTTGCGGCGATCCGCAACAAGCCTTATGCCGGCGGCTTCATCACCGAACATTACGGCCGGCCTTCGCGCGGACTGCACGCGCTGCAGATCGAAGTGAACCGGGCGATCTATGTCGACGAGGCGACGCTGGAGAAACGCGCCGACTTCGCCGCGGTCGCTGAGGCAGTCACGGGTTTCATGCAGCAGATGGCAGATTATGTCGAGAAATTCGCCGGCGATCGGGCGCTGGCCGCCGAATAACCTCTGTCGATTATACCGACGTCTTTCCACTTGGTCTTCCCGGCCAAAAAAAACCGCGCTTGTAAGCGCGGCTAAGTCTAGGGAGGAAACACCCAAGGAGGGTATTTACAGTCAGAAGACTGTACAAACGACGCTACTATTGCATTGCACAAATGTCAAGCAATATATTGCGCTGCGACATCTTTGGGCAGTGGGCGCGTAATGGAAGCGATTGGAGGGTTCGTCGCAACCCTATCGAACTGCCTGCTGTGTTTGCATTCCCGCTGCTTTTCGTTATGAAAGCGTCACTCCCGCCAGCCAAACGGATCCCTCATGCTTCCTGACCGTTCGTTCTTCAACCGCCTGGCGGAAGCCGCCCGAGCCGAGACGCTGCCGCGCTTCCGCTCCGGTCTCGATGTCACGAACAAGCTTTCCTCCGGTTTCGATCCGGTGACGGAGGGCGACCGGGCGGCCGAACTCGCCATCCGGGCGCTGATCGAGGAGAATTTCCCCGGCCACGGCATTCTCGGCGAGGAACACGGCAATGTCGGGCTCGACCGCGAATATGTCTGGGTGATCGATCCGATCGACGGCACGCGTGCGTTCATCTCAGGCGTGCCGGTGTGGGGAACGCTTATCGGCCTGCAGAAAGAGGGGCGGGCGATCATGGGCATGATCGAACAGCCATTTACCGGCGAACGTTATTTCGCCGACCAGAACGGCTCGCTCTATACCGGGCCGGAGGGGGAGCGGCGGCTGGCGACGCGCCAGTGCGACACGCTTTCGAACGCCATCCTGTTCACCACCTCTCCGCATCTCTTTAACGGCGAGGAGATGGAGAAATACCGCGAGATCGAGGGTCAGGTCCGGCTCTTCCGCTACGGCTGCGACTGCTATGCCTATGCGCTGCTTGCCGCCGGCCATATCGATCTCGTCATCGAAAACAGCCTGAAGCCCTATGACGTCGGCGGCATCATTCCCGTCATCGAGGGGGCGGGCGGCATCATCACCACCTGGGACGGCGGACGGCCGGAAAACGGCGGCTCGATCATCGCCGCCGGCAGCCGGGCGGTCTACGAGCAGGCGATCGCCGTCCTGCAGCGCTAATCCCAAGCTCGGTCGTGCCGATCGGGTGTCAGGTTCCGAGGGCGACGACGTCCTGGTTTTCTTCGGCATCGCTGCCGGGAATGAAGGCGTGGAAGGCGGCAAGGGCTGCCGCGCGGTAGGTATCCCGTTCCTGGAAGATCTCGTGGCGGGCGCCGTTGATCGGCACCAGTTGACCGGCGCGGAAATAACGCGATAGCCGCTCCTGCGCCGTGTAGGGCACGACACCGTCACGGGTCGGGGCGATGACGATGGTCGGGATGGTGATCGAGAAGAGATGGTTGGGTGAGGTCACCCGGTCCATGGTGCGAAAAGCCTCGATCAACCAGCGGGCCGTCGGCGGCCCGAGCGTCAGCTCCGGATGGGCTTTCATCATCGCGACATTGCGCTCGAAACGGTGTTCGTCCGAGGTCAGCGGATTGTCGCGGAAATCCGGCTCCTTCAGTTTCGACGTCAGCGGCAGGAAGCCGAGGCCGAGGGCGGTCAACGTGCCGGCAAGCGTTCGGATAACGCGCGGTGATGCCGACTGGCCGGTCAGGCCGATGAAGGGCGCCGACAGCACCATGCGATCGATACGGGTGGTAAGATAGGGGGCGGCCGAGAGCGCGATCAGCCCGCCTGTGGAATGGGCGAGCAGGTAGAAGGGCAGGCGTGTATCCGGCAGCACCACCTTTTCGAGGAAGGTGTCCAGATCGCGCTCGTAATCGACGAAGCGGCGGATGTGGCCGTGATTGCGGCGCTTCAGCAGCCGCGGCGAACCGCCTTGGCCGCGCATGTCGAAGGTAGCGACCCAGAGGCCTTTGGCCGTCAGGTCGCGGATCGTCTCGAAATATTTTTCGATATATTCGTTGCGGCCATGCAGGATGACGACAGTGCCCTTGGCGACCTGGGCGCCGGAACGGAAAACGGCATAACGCAGCCGGTGGCCGTCATGGGTTTCGAAGAACCCCTCCGTGCGGTTTTCCGGGGCGGGATTGTCGGGCGTCGAATAGAGAACCTGATCCATGACTTTGCCAATGCGCCGCTGCTGACTGCTTCGTCTTCAGGGATAACGCATGGCATCCGGCTTGGAAAGCGTTGGGGCCGCCAAGCCGCGGCCCGAAAAGGGCCGGCAGGAGCATGAGGTGCTCACAGCCGGCCGAGTTTGAAGCTGAAGAAGAAGGGACGATGCACTTCAGCCGCCGGGACCAGATTCACCCGACGTTGCGATCTCTAGGCTCATGCGCCTGAATGCGCTCCGAACCGGCCGTTCATGCGCGGTTCACGGGCCGATCGAGGCGATTCCGAAAGGGTCTTGAACTCGTCAAATCCCATCACCATCTCCTCTTTGCGGGTGCCGAAGAGGGCCCGCGCAACCGTCCCGAGGCCGCCAAAGATGGGGTTTCAGGGGCATTTCATCGCAACACGTCGCTTCCACAGGAGGACATCATGCGTCACGTAGACTTCTCTCCCCTTTATCGCTCCACCGTCGGTTTCGACCGGCTGTTCACCATGCTCGACAGCCTTGCCCAGCCGGAGCAGGCCCAGACCTATCCGCCCTATAATATCGAGCGCACCGGTGAAAACACCTATCGCATAACCATGGCCGTTGCCGGTTTCGACGAGACCGAACTTTCGATCGAGGCCCATGCCCATGTGCTGTCGGTGAAAGGCGAAAAGAACGAGGAACCTGCCGAAAGCGGCGAATTCCTCTACCGCGGCATTGCCAAGCGCGCCTTCGAGCGGCGCTTCCAGCTTGCCGACCATGTTGAGGTGACGGCCGCTTCGCTGAAGAACGGGTTGCTGCACATCGACCTTCTGCGCAACATTCCCGAGGCCATGAAGCCCCGCAAGATTGCGATCGCCGCAGAACCGATCGAGGCTCCGAAGGCCATCGAAGCGCAGATTATCAACGGCTGATTGTTTCCCCTTCGGGTAAAAGAGACGGCGCTCTCATCGGGGCGCCGTTTTTATTATGGCATTGCGGTTCAAGCCGGGCTCGCGGCTTCGTCTATTTCCTTTTCCGTCGCCCGGCGGGCTGCGGCGGCCGCGTATTTCTGAGCGATAACGGCGCAGACCATCAACTGGATCTGGTGGAAGAGCATCAGCGGCAACACGATCGCGCCGATCGACTGGCCGGCGAAGATGACGTTGGCCATCGGCACGCCGCTTGCGAGACTTTTCTTCGAGCCGCAAAAAGTGATGGTGATCTGGTCGGGCCTGTTGAAGCCCAGGCCGCGGCTGCCGAACATCGTCAAAACGAGGACAATTGCCAGCAGAACCATGTCGGCAACGATGACGACCGCGATATCGGCGATCGAGAAGGTATGCCACAGCCCCTCGACGACAGCTGTGCTGAAGGCGAGATAGACGACCATCAGGATCGAGCCGCGGTCGACCGGCATCAGGATCTTTTTCTTGGCGCGGATCCAGTCGCCGATCCAAGGCTGCAGGATCTGGCCGACAATGAAGGGGGCAAGCAGCTGCAGCAGGATCTGCTGCAGGGCGTCGAAGGAGAAGCCGCCATGGCCGCCGACCGAAAACAGCAGGCCGACGAGCAGCGGTGTCAGAAACATGCCGAAGATGTTGGATGCCGAGGCCGAGCAGATGGCGGCAGGCACGTTACCGCCGGCCATCGAGGTGAAGGCGATCGACGACTGTACGGTCGACGGCAGCACGCAGAGGAAGAGGATGCCGAGATAAAGCGGCTGCGGCAGGATGGTGTCGGGAATCAATCCGAGCGCCAGGCCAAGCAGCGGGAAGATGCCGAAGGTGGTCAGCAGGATGACGAGGTGCAGTCGCCAATGCAGCAGGCCGGCAATGACGACATCGCGCGAGAGGCGGGCGCCATGCAGGAAGAACAGCAGCGCGATGGCAAGATCGGTGGCGATGCCGAAATAACCCGCGAAAGTGCCGTGTGCCGGAAGCAGCGAGGCGAGGATGACGGTGCAGACCAGCAGGATGGTGAATGTATCGGGCAGAAAGCGGCGCATGGCGATCTCGCGGCATGATAAAACAGTCATTGCTTTCTCGTCCATTGTGATCCAGGATGCAAGGAATAACAGTTATCGAGAAACTGGATATTCATGCTCGACCTTTCGCAATTGCGCAGTTTCGTCGCTGTCGAACAGATGGGCAGTTTCACGCTCGCCGCAGACAGGTTGGGCCTCGGGCAGTCGACGGTCAGCCAACATATCCAGCGGCTCGAGGCTGCGCTTGGGCGCAAGCTGCTCGTCCGTGACACACATAAGGTGATGCTGACCGGCGATGGCGAGGCGCTATTGTCGCACGCGCGCGCGATGCTTTCGATCGCGGGGCAGGTGCAGTCGCTGTTTCAGAGCAACAGCCTGCGCGGCAGCCTGCGGCTCGGGGTGTCGGAGGATTTCGTCACCAGCCAGTTGCCGGCGGTGCTGGAGGATTTCGTTCGTTCGCATCCGTCGGTCGACCTGGAACTGACGGTCGCACTATCAGGCGTCCTCTACGAGATGCAGGACAATGGCGAGATCGACCTGGTGCTCGCCAAGCGCCGGCTCGGCGATGCCCGCGGAAAGCTCGTCTATCGCGAGCCGCTCGTTTGGCTGGCGCGTGATCCGGAGCGTGTGCTGGCCTCCGGCCCTTTGCCGCTGATCGCCTTTCCGCCGCCGAGCGTCACACGGGTAATCGCCTTGGAGGCGCTGGCGCGAAACGGCGTCGCCTGGCGGATCGTCTGCACCTGCGGGAGTCTCAGCGGATTGACGGCGGCGGCGCGGGCCGGGATGGGCGTGCTGGTGCAGCCGCGCAGCATGGCGCCCTCGGGCCTGAAAGAGATCGCTGCGGGTAAACTCCCGGTGCTGGAGGATGTGGAATTCGTGCTGGTGCCGCGCAAAGGGGCGGATCAGGCGCTGGTCTCGGCGCTGTCGGACGATATTCTGCAAAAGGTGAGGGGGCTGAGGTCGGGGTGAGGCACTGCCGTTTCGGCGGTCGATCAGGCGGCCAGGCACTTGAGGAAACCATCCACGTCCGCTTCCGTCGTCGCGAAGCTGGTGACCAGGCGGATCAGGGTTTCACTTTCGGAAACGAGCTCGGGCGTTGCCGCTGGGGTCGGCCATTCGTAGAATTTCGCGCCCTTTTCCTCGGCGGTTTTTGCCGCATGTTTGCTGACGACGGCAAAGACTTCGTTGGACGCGGTCGGCCAGGCGAGGCGCGCGGCGTTGCTTATGGCAATGCCGGCGCGCAGTCGATCGGCCATGCCGTTCGAGTGGCGGGCGAGATCGAGCCAGAGGCCATTTTCGAAATAGGCATCGAACTGAGCGGCGATGAAACGCGACTTGGAGAAAAGCTGGGCGGCGCGCTTGCGGATGAACGGCATTTCCCCGGCTTGATCCGGATTGAAAAAGACGATCGCTTCCGCGCACCAGCAGCCGTTTTTGGTGCCGCCGAAGGACAGCATGTCGACGCCGCGTTTCCAGGTCATTTCGGCAGGCGTAGCGCCGAGCGCGACCAGCGCGTTGGCGAAGCGGGCGCCATCCATGTGGAGCGGCAGGCTGCGCTTTCTGGCGATGGCGGCGATCTCGCCGATCTCCGGCAGGGAATAGACGGTGCCGATCTCGGTTGTCTGGGTGATGGTCACTGCGCTGGCGCGGCCTTGACGGACGGCATCTTCTGGAAAGCCTGCGATTTTGGCGACGAGCTTCGCTGGGTCGATCTTGCCGGCTTCGCCGTCGACGGCAACGAGGCGGGCGGAGTCGGAGAAGAATTCCGGAGCCCCGCATTCATCCTCGATCACATGAGCCTGCGAATGGCAGAAGGTGATGCCGCCGGGGCGCTGGACGCTTGCCAGCGACAGGGAGTTGGCGGCCGTGCCGGTGGCGACGAAGAAGACCGAAACGTCGCGCTCGAAGATCTCGGAAAAGCGGGCCGCGACCTTCTTGTCGAGATCGCCGGCGCCGTAGGCGGCGGCAAAACCGGTCGATTCCATCAGCAATCGTTCGGCAATGGATCGATGGGCGCCGGCCCAATTATCGGAAGCAAAGAACATGAGGGGAAACCGTTGGAAGGGAAAGCTTGGCAAGTCGCAGCGGAGATTACGCCAAAGCTTCACGGGATCAAGGTTGCCGCTCGCGACACATCACAGAAATCGAACTACGCAATCAATAAAAAGAATAATCACGAATATTGTAATTTTATGTCGCGACGACCATTTCTCGGGCAATCTTCCGTCGCAAATTGATGTTTTTTAGCGGCGCGCTCTTGCGGAGCGAAGTGCTTTCTGGCATAGAGCTGATGAATTAGGACAGTGTTGCTGTCCTATTTTGGCCTTCACGGCCGAGGAGGCGCTGAAAACCCTGGAACAGATGGGCTTTCACGCTATAGTTCTTCCGAGCGTCAAGCCTCAAGGGCGGCGCGCGGAGGCGAATGGCAGGCGCGGAACGCGACGGTTTGCTTTCCTTCAAAGCAGATGTCTGCGGCCGATCTTCACCATGCAGCAGCGCTGTCATGCGCCGAACCTATCTTCGGGTTGCGGCGCGGGACGAAAAGCCGCCCGCAGCCCCGCGGGCTTCGACAGGAGGAAAGATGATGACGAAGACGCCATCCATGGAATTTGACCGGTTCGCTGCTGCCGAGGTGCGCGCCACGGCCAATACGTCCAAATCCGCCTCCGGCCTGCCGAAGAAGCAGGGCCTCTACGATCCCCGCAACGAACACGACGCCTGTGGCGTCGGCTTCGTCGCGCATATGAAGGGTCAGAAGTCGCACCAGATCGTCAAGGACGGCCTGTTCATGCTCGAAAACCTGACGCATCGCGGCGCCGTCGGCGCCGATCCGCTGATGGGCGACGGTGCCGGCATCCTGGTGCAAATTCCCGACCGTTTCTTCCGCGAGGAGATGGCCGCGCAAGGCATCACGCTGCCGCCGGCCGGCGAATATGGCGTCGGTCATATTTTCATGCCGCGCGATGAAAAGCAGATCGAGCACTTCAAGAAGGTGATCAAGGACGTCATCGCCGAGGAAGGTCAGGTCTGCATCGGTTTTCGCGACGTGCCGGTCGACAATTCCTCGCTCTCCAAGGCGCCGGCCATTGCCGCAACCGAGCCGCATCATGTGCAGGTCTTCATCGGCGCCGGCGAGGATGCCGAAAACAACGACGAGTTCGAGCGTCGGCTGTTCACACTGCGCAAGGTGATCTCCAACCGCATCTATGACGAGTTCGACGGCGAGGAGAGCAATTTCTATCCGGTATCGCTGTCGTCGGCGACGGTGGTCTACAAGGGTATGTTCCTGGCCTATCAGGTCGGCGTCTATTACAAGGACCTGTCGGATCCGCGTTTCGAAAGCGCGGTCGCCCTCGTGCACCAGCGCTTCTCCACCAACACCTTCCCGTCGTGGAAGCTGGCGCATCCCTACCGCATGGTTGCCCATAACGGCGAGATCAACACGCTGCGCGGCAACGTCAACTGGATGGCGGCGCGCCAGGCGTCGGTGTCGTCGCCGCTGTTCGGTGAGGATATCTCCAAGCTCTGGCCGATCTCCTACGAAGGACAATCGGACACGGCCTGCTTCGACAATGCGCTCGAATTCCTGGTGCGCGGCGGTTATTCGATGGCGCATGCGGTGATGATGCTGATCCCGGAAGCCTGGGCTGGCAACCAGTCGATGGCCGCCGAACGCAAGGCCTTTTACGAATATCATGCCGCCTTGATGGAGCCCTGGGACGGGCCGGCGGCCGTCGCCTTCACCGACGGCAAGCAGATCGGTGCGACGCTCGACCGCAACGGCCTGCGACCGGCGCGCTACCTCGTCACCGATGACGACCGCGTCATCATGGCGTCGGAAGCCGGCGTGCTGCCGGTTCCGGAGGAGAGGATCATTCAGAAGTGGCGCCTGCAGCCGGGCAAGATGCTGCTGATCGATATGGAAGAAGGCCGCATCATCTCCGACGACGAGGTGAAGTCGCAGCTGGCGACGGCGCATCCCTATCGCAGCTGGCTCGGCCGCACCCAGCTTATCCTGGAAGAACTGAAGCCGGTGGAGCCGCGGGCGCTGCGCCGCGACGTGTCGCTGCTCGACCGTCAGCAGGCCTTCGGTTACACGCTCGAAGACACCCGCATCCTGATGTCGCCGATGGCGACGACGGGCCAGGAGGCGATCGGCTCGATGGGCACGGACACGCCGATCTCCGCGATGTCGGAAAAGCCGAAGCTGCTCTACACCTATTTCAAGCAGAACTTCGCGCAGGTGACGAACCCGCCGATCGACCCGATCCGCGAGGAACTGGTGATGAGCCTCGTCTCCTTCATCGGGCCGCGGCCGAACATTCTCGACCACGAGGGTGCGGCGAACGCCAAGCGGCTCGAGGTGCGTCAGCCGATCCTGACCAACGGCGATCTCGAGAAAATCCGCTCGATCGGTCATACGGAAGACCGTTTCGACACCAAGACGCTGGATTTCACCTATGATATCGAGCGCGGCGCGGCTGGCATGCCCGAGATGCTCGACCGGCTCTGCGAGCGCGCGGAAGCCGCCGTCAAGGGCGGCTACAACATCATCGTGCTCTCCGACCGCCAGATCGGGCCGGACCGGATCGCCATTCCTGCGTTGCTTGCCACAGCGGCGGTGCACCATCACCTGATCCGCAAGGGGCTTCGCACCTCGGTCGGTCTCGTCGTCGAGACCGGCGAACCACGCGAGGTCCATCATTTCTGCCTGCTTGCCGGCTATGGCGCGGAGGCGATCAATCCGTACCTCGCCTTCGACACGCTGCTCGACATGCATGCCAAGGGCGAATTCCCGAAGGAAGTGGATGCCACCGAAGTCGTCTACCGCTACATCAAGGCGGTCGGCAAAGGCATCCTCAAGGTCATGTCGAAGATGGGCATCTCGACCTATCAGTCCTATTGCGGCGCGCAGATCTTCGATGCGATCGGCCTGCAGTCGGAGTTCATCGACAAGTATTTCTTCGGCACCGCGACGATGATCGAAGGCGTCGGCCTCGAGGCGATCGCGGCGGAGACCGTCGACCGCCATACCGCGGCCTTCGGCGCGGATCCGCTGCTTGCCACGACGCTCGACATCGGCGGCGAATATGCCTACCGCATGCGCGGCGAAAGCCATGCTTGGACGCCCGATGCAGTCGCCGCCCTTCAGCATGCCGTGCGCGGCAATGCCGAGGACCGCTACCGCGAATTCGCCGATATGGTGAACAATTCGGCGCTGCGCATGAACACGATCCGCGGGCTCTTCAGCGTCAAGAGCGCCGAGGCGCTCGGACGCAAGCCGGTTTCGATCGACGAGGTCGAGCCGGCGGCCGATATCGTCAGGCGTTTCTCGACCGGGGCGATGTCCTTCGGCTCGATCTCCAGGGAGGCGCATACGACGCTGGCGATCGCCATGAACCGGATCGGCGGCAAGTCGAACACCGGCGAGGGCGGCGAGGAATCCGACCGCTACATGCCGCTGCCCGATGGTTCGATGAACCCGGAACGTTCGGCGATCAAGCAGATCGCGTCGGGCCGCTTCGGCGTCACCACCGAATATCTCGTCAATTCCGACATGCTGCAGATCAAGGTGGCGCAGGGCGCCAAGCCCGGCGAAGGCGGCCAGCTGCCGGGTCACAAGGTCGATGCGACGGTTGCCAAGACCCGCCATTCGACGCCGGGTGTCGGCCTGATCTCGCCGCCGCCGCATCACGACATCTACTCGATCGAAGATCTGGCGCAGCTGATCTACGATCTGAAGAACGTCAACCCGACCGCGGATGTCTCGGTCAAGCTCGTCTCGGAAGTCGGCGTCGGCACGGTTGCTGCCGGCGTTGCCAAGGCACGCGCTGACCACATCACGGTCGCGGGCTTCGACGGCGGCACGGGTGCGTCGCCGCTGACCTCGCTGAAACATGCCGGCAGCCCCTGGGAAATCGGCCTTGCCGAGACCCAGCAGACGCTGGTGCTGAATGGCTTGCGTTCGCGCGTCGCGCTGCAGGTGGATGGCGGCCTGAAGACCGGCCGCGACGTCATCATCGGGGCACTGCTCGGCGCTGATGAATTCGGCTTCGCCACCGCGCCGCTGATTGCGGCCGGCTGCATCATGATGCGCAAGTGCCATCTCAACACCTGTCCGGTTGGTGTGGCGACGCAGGATCCGGTGCTGCGCAAGCGCTTCAAGGGCGCTCCGGAGCACGTCATCAACTACTTTTTCTTCGTTGCCAACGAAGTGCGCGCAATCCTCGCCTCGCTCGGGTTTACCCGGCTCGACGATATCATCGGCGCCTCGGAGCTCCTTGAGAAGGACGAGATGCTGAACCACTGGAAGGCGAAGGGCCTCGATTTCAGCCGTATCTTCCACAAGGTTGATGCTGCCAAGGAGGAGACCTTCTGGACGACCCGGCAGAAGCACCCGATCGACGATATTCTCGACCGCGCGCTGATCGAGCAGGCACAGCCGGCACTGACCGCCAAGACACCCGTTGCCTTCGAGGTCGGCATCAAGAACGTCGACCGGTCGGTGGGCGCGATGCTATCCGGCGAAGTCGCCAAGCGTTACCGCCACCGCGGGCTGAAGGAAGACACGATCAATGTGACGCTTCGCGGCACGGCTGGCCAGAGTTTCGGCGCCTTCCTGGCGCGCGGCGTCACCTTCAACCTGATCGGCGACGGCAACGACTATGTCGGCAAGGGGCTTTCGGGCGGAAAGATCATCATCCGGCCGCCGGAGAATTCGAGGATCGTGGCCGAGAACTCGATCATCGTCGGCAACACCGTGCTTTACGGTGCGACCGAGGGTGAATGCTACTTCCGCGGTGTGGCGGGCGAGCGGTTCGCCGTGCGCAATTCGGGCGCAATCGCGATCGTCGAGGGTGTCGGCGACCATGGCTGCGAATACATGACCGGCGGCGTCGTCGTCGTGCTCGGCGCCACGGGCCGCAACTTCGCGGCCGGCATGTCCGGCGGTGTCGCCTACGTGCTCGATGAGACCGGCGATTTCGCCAGCCGCTGCAACATGGCGATGGTCGAGCTCGAGCCGGTGCCCGAGGAGGACGACATGCTGGAGAAGCTGCATCATCACGGCGGCGATCTCATGCACAAGGGACGCGTCGACGTCTCCGGCGACATGACGCGCCATGACGAGGAGCGCCTTTACCAGCTGATCTCCAACCATCTGCACTATACGGGCTCGACCCGCGCCAAGCAGATCCTCGACAGCTGGGCCGACTACCGTCCGAAGTTCCGCAAGGTCATGCCGGTCGAATACCGTCGTGCGCTCGAGGAAATGGAACGCAGTCGGATGGGCATCGCCGCGGAATGATTTGTACTGGGGCATCCGTCACCTGCTGACTGAGGTGACGGATGACGAAATATCTCGACGACCCGTGTGGAGCCGACGGCGAAGGCTGTCTTGATCGCACGGATGTCTTGCAAGGGATATGATCCAATGACGGTCAAGACAAGCAACTCGCTCGGGCTACCGGGACTGACGATAGACAGATTGGCTGCGGTGAGGCGGTCATGAGGGTAAGGGACGAAAATATGGGTAAGGTAACAGGGTTTCTGGAAATCGACCGGCAAGTGGCGAAGTACCAGCCGGCGTCGGATCGTATCCGTCATTTCCGTGAGTTCACGATCCCGATGTCGGACCTGGAAGTGCAGAAACAGGCTGCGCGCTGCATGGACTGTGGCATCCCCTATTGCCACGGCCCCACCGGTTGCCCGGTTCATAACCAGATCCCCGACTGGAACGACCTCGTGTACAACAACAATTGGGAAGCGGCGATCCAGAACCTGCATTCGACCAACAACTTCCCTGAATTCACCGGGCGCGTCTGCCCGGCGCCTTGCGAGGAAGCCTGTACGTTGAATCTCGAGGATGCGCCGGTTGCCATCAAGACGGTCGAGCAGGCAATCGCCGACAAGGCATACGAGCTCGGCTTCATCCGGCCGCAGCCGGCCACGGTGCATACGGGCAAGAAGGTCGCCGTGATCGGCTCCGGTCCTGCCGGCATGGCGGCCGCCCAGCAGCTCGGCCGCGCCGGCCACGAGGTGCACGTCTATGAGCGCGAGACCAAGCCGGGCGGCCTGCTGCGTTATGGCATCCCCGATTTCAAGATGGAGAAGAACTTCATCGATCGCCGTGTCGAGCAGATGAAGGGCGAGGGCGTCACCTTCCATTGCGGCGCCAATGTCGGCGTCGACGTCAAGGTCGAGCAGCTGTTGGCCGATCACGACGCCGTTCTCTACTGCGGCGGCTCCGAAACCCCGCGTGAGGCTGGCATTCCGGGCGCAGACCTTGCCGGCGTGCATGATGCGATGCCCTATCTCGTGCAGCAGAACCGCCGCGTCGGGCGCGAGAACATCGACAGCGTCGGCTGGCCGTCAGACCCGATCCTTGCCGGCGCCAAACACATCGTCGTCGTTGGTGGCGGCGATACGGCTTCGGACTGCGTCGGCACGGCGTTTCGCCAGGGAGCCGTCAAGGTCACCCAGCTCGACATTCGGCCGCAGCCGCCGGAGAAGGAAGACAAGCTTGCCGTCTGGCCCTTCTGGGCGACGAAAATGCGCACCTCCTCCTCGCAGGCCGAGGGCGCGGTGCGTGAATTCCAGGTGGCCACACTTGAATTCGTCGGCGAAGACGGCGTGCTGATCGGTGTCAAGTGCTGTGAGGTCGATGAACGCCGGCGGCCCGTTCCGGGCACCGAATTCGTCATCCGGGCCGATCTCGCCTTCATCGCCATCGGTTTCCGTGGCCCGTTCACCGGCAGCGTGCTGAAGGAGCTCGAGGGCAAGCTGACGCTCAACACCGACAAGCGCGGCTCGACCAACGTCGTCGCCAACGACCGCAACTACAAGACTTCGGTCGACAAGTTCTGGACGGCGGGCGACGTACGCCGCGGCCAATCGCTGGTGGTCTGGGCGATCCGCGAAGGCCGCCAAGCGGCGCGCGCTATCGACGAGGAATTGATGGGCTCGACCGTCCTGCCGAACTGACCGTCGGCGGCACAGACGCTCACGACACAAGAGCTCCGCCCTACGGCGGAGTTTTATAGTAAAGCGCTGCGTGTCCTGTCGGCGCGCAAGGACGCTTTAAAGCGCGTCGGATCAAATTTGATTCATGCGACGCGCTTTAGCTCTTTGTTTTGATGCATGTCGTTATCCCGGAACCGCTGCACACTTCCGGGCGACATGCATTATCGCTTTGGACTATACCCGGGTGCGACCGCTTGACGCGCCGGCATTCGGCGCAAGCCTCAGGCAATACCGGGAAGCGAGATTTTCGCAGGACGCGGGCTCGGGAAGAGTCGGCGGCGACCGGAGCGGAGGTGCCATGCCGTTTCGGTGAAGGCATTTCACCATCGGCCGCGGGCGTTAGGGACATCGACCGCCGCGAATGTTCGACAAGGATTTTTCAAATGGTTTCTGCACTTGACAGCACGCGGCTGGTTTCTGCCCGATATGCGCTGAAAAACCTTCGCAGCTCCGATGACAGTTCGCAGGATACGCAGAGTTCGTCGGCTGCCGGTATCTTGAGCAGCTATGGGCTCGATCCGAGCTCCGCCTCGCTGCTTTCCAACCAGGCCCTGTCAGGGCTGCTCGACACGCTTTCATCCCAGAACGACACGTCCGATGCGACCGACACGACGGGCGGAAGCGCCGACGTGACCAGCGCCTCCTTCATGTCGATGCTGAAGAAGCAGCTGCAGGATGCGGCTGCGGCCGAAGGCGAGAGCGGCAAGGCCCACGACATGCTAGCCGCCCTCGAAGCGGGCACGCTGACCATCTCCGACCCGACGCAGGGCGTATCGATTGCTGCCTGGGACGTGGACGATGCCGATGAGGCGGAAACTCAGAGCAAGGACGGCAAGGAGATCGATGTCAGCGGCTGGAGCGACTTCCTCGATGCGCATCTGGAGCGCGGCGCCGACGGCGCTTTCGTCAAGGAAAACGGCAGCTATGTCGACCAGACGAACGACAGCAACGCCTTCTTCGGCCTGATCGGCTCGAACTACTATTATCTGAGCTGGCCGCAGGCGACGGCGACATAAACGGAACGACGAGCAAGGCTGGCGCACGCGGCCTTTTCATTTGACCGAGACTTCGGCCGCCGTCTTTGCCACCGGCAGGCGGTAATCATCGATGCGCCCAGGAGGCGCGGGCGTCATTTCGCCCTGCTCGACCAGCAGGTCGCGGGGCGACCGCGTCAAAGCCACAGGCGGCGGCCTTGCGCCGAGAAGCTCGGCGCCGCCGTCGAGATTGGGATCGGAGAGGCTGATCGGCACGGTGTGTTCGGCCGGATTGGCGGGAAGGCCGAGACCGGGCAGATTGCTGGAGTCGAGGCGAACCAGATCGGGGCTTGCCTGCGTGCCGAGAAGACGCCGTGCCGGTTTTTCCACATAGAAGGCGAGCTTGCGCCGACCGGCCTGGGTAAGGTTGATGCCATCGGATGTGCGCAGTCTGACCTGCTGGCCGTTCACATCCGAACCGGTGACGATGAAGTTGCTGTTTTCATCGACGAAACCATCCCAGATATCGACGAATTCACCACCGATGCTTTCGACCTGATTACGGTAGAGCTGGTTCATCTGGACGGCATCGGCCGTCATCTGATCGGATTCGAAGGCGGGAAGGCCGACCCAGAGCAGCGGGATCTTGCGGTCGGTAACTTGCCTGCCGAAGGAGAGAACACGGCGGCGGTATTCGGTAAACCAGCTATCGGTGCGGAATTTTTCCTTGGCCGTATCGGTCATCATCTGCTGGCGATCGTTGGCGCCGATCATCACGACGACCATTGCCGGCTTCAGCTCGTCGATCATCTTCGGCAGTTGTTCCGGCCAGTCGTAATAATCGTCGCGGACGAGACCCGATGAGACATTGCCGCGGGCTTCAACGACAACCCCCGGCGAGGTCTCGAAGGCGGCAGTGAGGCCGTCGCCAAGGCCGCTGGCCAGGAAATCGCCGACGATCAGGATCTTCTTGGCGTCGCCGAGCTTCTGCACCACCGGCTCCTCCTGCACGGGCGCGCGGAGCGGCGGCGCGGTGCGGGTGTTGACGACGGCTTTCTGCGACGGCGGTCGCTTGTGCTGCTGGCGCCTCGGCTGCGGGACGTCGGGGGCTTGCGGGCCGTCGTCGAGATAGCGCCGGCCGAGGAAGAAATCGAGGATCGAACGCCGCTGGTAGCGCTGCTCCTGCGCTTCCGCAATATGCACCGGCGCAAGGGCGCCGAGGCATAGCGAAGCGGCCGCCACGGCGAGCATGAGCCAACGGATTGGGGTTCGATCAGTTTTATTCGTCATGGGCAGTTCCGCATCTGCCGGCATCTTGCAGGCAGGGTAGGCCAGCGTCCACTCCCGCTGCTATGTAGGTCACGGTTCTGCCAGTTGTAGGGCATATGCCGAAAAGTATGTGTGGTCTTCGGGCGGCATCATACCCTATTTCCTTGATTCAAAGGCGGATTCAGGTTCCGTTCGATCCGGTCGGGATCATCAGGTCTAGCGGCGTAGTGCGTTCAGAAGCGGCAGCGAGGGCTCGCCATCCGGCTGCATTCCGATGCGCGACTGCGCGGCTGAGATCGCCGCCTTCGAACCCGAGCCGAAATTGCCGTCGACCTCGCCATTGTAATAGCCGAGCGTCTTCAGGCGGGTCTGCAGCTCGAATTTCTCGGTGACGTCAAGGGCGCCGTCCGGGCGCGGCCAGCGCTGCTGCAGGCCGCCGTAGCCGGCGATCTGGTCGGCGAGCAGGCCGACGGCAAGCGCATAGCTGTCCGACGCATTGTAGTTCTTGATGGTGAAGAAGTTGGCGGTCATCAGGAAGCCTGGGCCGCCGGCGCCAGCCGGCATCTTCAGCATGGCCTTGGTGGTGCTCTCTCGGAAAGCCTTGCCGTTCGGGCGTGCCAGGCCGAGTGCCGCCCATTGGGCCAGTGTGTGGGTTTTGCCGGCCTGCTTGGCGGCTGCGGCGGGAACGACAACCTCGTAGCCCCAGGTCTTGCCGGTGTCCCAGCCGTTCTTCATCAGAAGATTGGCCGAGGTCGCCAGTGCATCGGGCACCGAGTTCCAGATGTCGCGATGGCCGTTGCCATCGGCATCGACAGCATAAAGCAGGTAGCTTGTCGGAATGAACTGGGTGTGGCCCATGGCGCCGGCCCAGGAGCCGGTCATCTCGCGTGCCGGCACATCGCCGTTCTGCAGGATCTTCAGCGCGGCGACCAGCTGCTTCTTGGCGAATTTGGCGCGGCTCGGATCGGCATAGCCAAGCGTTGCGAGCGCCCGCGGCACGTAGTGCAGCCGGTCGTCCTTGTCGAGGATTGCGCCGTAATTCGATTCCATCGACCAGATGGCCAAGAGAATGGTCTTGTCGACGCCGAATCGCCGCTCGATCGCATCGAGCGTTCTTGCGTGCTTAACGGCCATCTCGCGGCCGATCTTGATCGTATAGGGATTGACACGGGAATCGACGTAGTCCCAGATTTTCGAAGTGAATTCCGGCTGGTAGGCCGCCTTTTCGAGCACGGTCGGATCGGGCTCGGTCACTCCGGAAAAGGCCTTTTGATAAGTTGCCTTACTGATGCCACTCTGAGCGGCAGTTTGGTAAAAATCCGCGATCCATTTCTGGAACCGGGAATCGGCTTTCGCGTTGTCAGGAACCAGCCCGACCTGGGCGGCGACAACGAGGGCGAGAGCAAGACCACGAAGGGAGTATTTGTGATTCTGGGCCATCGACAATCGTATCCGTCATCTTCAGTTTCCGGTGCAGCGGGGCATCATGTCCGCCCAAACCCGAGACTACAGGAACGGAGTCAACAAATTCTTTACCATGGCGATCCGCTGCGGTCACCATTTGCAAAACCGTAGCAATTCTATACTAGTTAAAGCTAAAAAGCTCCATTTCCAAGCGATATGATCGAACCAGGAGGCCGCGTGTGGCTCAACACAATAAAGTTCGTAAAGCAGTATTTCCGGTTGCGGGGTTAGGAACGCGATTCCTACCGGCAACCAAGGCTGTTCCGAAGGAAATGTTGACCGTCGTCGACAAGCCAATCATTCAATATGTCGTCGATGAGGCGATCGAGGCCGGGATCGAACATCTGGTTTTCGTCACCGGACGCAACAAGCACGTCATCGAAGATTATTTCGACATCCATTTCGAGTTGGAGCAGACGCTGCGCGAGCGCGCCAAGAAGGCCGAGATAACCCTTCTCGCCCAGCAATTGCCGAAGGCCGGCACGGTGAGCTTTACCCGCCAGCAGGAGCCGCTCGGCCTCGGCCACGCGGTTTGGTGCGCCCGCGAAATCGTCGGTGACGAGCCCTTCGCACTGTTGCTGCCCGATATGATCATGAAGGGCGACAAGGGCTGCATGAAGGGCATGATCGACCTCTACGGCCAGAGCGGCGGCAATATCATCGCCGTTGAGGAATGCGCGCCCGACCAGGCCCATAAATACGGCATCGTCGGCGTCGGCGAGGCGATCGGCGATGGCTTCCGAATCACCGGCATGGTGGAAAAGCCTGCCAAGGGGACAGCGCCTTCCAACTTCTTCATCAACGGTCGCTACATCCTGCAGCCGGAGATCTTCAAGATCCTCGAAACCCAGGAGCGTGGCGCCGGCAATGAGATCCAGCTTACCGACGGCATGCTGAAGCTGCTGAAGGAGCAGGATTTCGCCGGTTACCACTTCCGCGGCGCGACCTACGACTGCGGCGCCAAGGATGGCTTCATCCTGGCAAACGTCGCCTTCGCTCTCGAACGCGACGATATCCGCCCGACCGTCGAAGGCGGCTTCAAGGAATTGCTCGCCGGTCTGAAGTAACCTTCCCGCACAGCATATAAATGATAGAGCGCCGCGTATCCTCCCAGATGCGTGGCGTTTTTGCATCCCTAAATTAAAGCGCGTCGCACTTAGCTTGATTCATGCGACGCGCTTTAGCTCTTTGTTTTTGTGTATGTCGTTATCCGGGAACCGCCGCACACTTCCCGGCGACATGCATTAGCGCTTCAACTTGAGACCAACGCCGGCTCGCAATTGCTGCGAATCGGTGCCTTCCTTGCGCGTTGTCAGCTCGTAACCGAGCGTGCTGGTCAAATCGAGATAGCGGTTGATGTTCCAGGTCAGACCGGTCGCGGCGGTATAGACGAGTTCGTCATTGATGGTGCTATCTGTGGGATAATCGCGCCACGTTACCCCGCCGATCATCGTCCCGACCAGATTGTCGCGCAGCTGGTGGGTGACCGTCGTCGTCAGCGCGTGCGAGACGTAGCCGCTTTCGCCCGCCGTGGTCGAGGGCTGGATGCTCGTCTGCAGGTCGAGATTGACGTCGGTGCCGCGGATCGGCGACCAGAGCAGGCTCGCATCGAGCGTGGCGGTATCGATCGAGGACAGGCGGCTGTCTTCGAAATTCGCCATCTCGTAGCCGACACCGACTTCACCCTTCAGCTTTTCGCCGAGGTCGACCTCGACGCCTGCCTTGGCGCCATAGGCGTGGCCAGAACGCTCATAGCCGGCGGAATCGCGCGTCTCGTCATAGACACTCCGGCCGATCGTCGCCTCGATGAAGGGGATGAGCGCGGGGGACAGCTCGTAACCGACGCGGCCGCGCAGCGTGCCAGCCGTCTGGTTGCGGTCGCTCAGCTCAACGGTCGTGCCGTTCGCAAGCGTGGCATCCGAATAGATCGAGCGGGTCAGTGCCAGTGCCGTCGTGCCGCGCAGGATGCCGAAATCGCGTTGGACTGAGGCGCCCGCGCTAAACTCCTGCACATCAGACTGCTGTGCTGCGTTGGCGATGGCCTCGGGATCGTCCGTATCCTCGCGGTAGAAATTGTACCCGGCGGTGAGATGCGCGACCGTATCGTCGGAAAGATCCAGCCGGAGGTCGCCGTTGACTTTGAAGGACGGCTGCTCCTCGCCCTCGCCGCTGATATTCCTCTGCCAGGCGCCTTCCGAAGTTACGGTCAGCTGATGCCGGCCCCAGTCCGAGGTCAGGGTCGCGGCTGCGTCCGTTTCGAGGAAGGCGCGCCGTTGCCTGGTGTTGCCGTCCTTAGTGGTCTCGGTGTTGATGCTCTGGGTGACGCTCGGGCGGAGCACGAACGTGCCGATCGGAATGCCCGGCGTTTCGGCCGCCGAGGCACTTTCGGCAGTCCTACGGCGCGGCAGCGTCTCGTCGATCGGCGTTTCGCGTGTGTTCAGCCGGCGGATGTCGTCGTCGAGGATGGAGCCGGTAATGTCGTCGCTGGCTTGCGCATCCGGTATCGCCGGCCTCTGCTGGGCATCGTCCGCGTTCGCGGATGTGCCGTTTGTCGCGGGCGTGGCGGTATCGTCGGTCTCGTCATCAAAACCGGCAGCATTGTTCGTGGTGCGATAGTCCTGAGAGGCCGTGGAGCGCCTGTTTGCCGTGCCTGCCGGCTGCGGCGAGGCGGACTGTGCAAAGGCTGTCTGACCGAGCAGCAGACTGCAGAACGCGACAAACGAGACGGCACGGCTCATGGCGCGGAGCGGCGTCACACTGCTCGTCTGTTTTGGCTGGCCCATGCAATTCGCGCCTGACATGCTTTCGGTTCTTACCCAAAGGTAAAGCCTCGTGGTTAATCATTCGTTGCCGGCGGCGAGCGCTGTTCACATTTCGGAAAGAGTGCGGGGTGGACTTGGAAAGTGAAAAGGTCTAACGCAATTTCATGAACAGAAGAGCGATAAACCTCGTTGAAAACAGCGTGCTCGAATCGGCAAAACGCACGATAGAGACCGAAAGACGCGGTCTTGAAGCGCTTGAACAGGCCTTTGACAATGGATTGGCCGGTCCTTTCACGCGCGCCATTGAAGTGATCGGCGACATCTCGGGGCGGGTCATCGTCACCGGCGTCGGCAAAAGCGGACATATCGGCGCCAAGCTCGCGGCGACGTTCGCTTCAACGGGGACACCTGCCTTTTTCGTGCATGCGGCGGAGGCCAATCACGGCGACCTCGGCATGATCGCGCGCGACGACGTCGTGTTGGCGATTTCCAAAGGCGGCGAGAGTGCTGAGCTCAAGAGCATCATTTCCTTCACGCGGCGCTTCTCCATTCCGCTGATCGCGATCACTTGCAGCGACCGTTCCTCGCTTGCGACCGCCGCCGATATCGTCCTTCTCGTGCCGAATGAGCAGGAGGCCTGCCCGAATGGGCTGGCGCCGACGACCTCGACGCTGATGCAGCTTGCGATCGGTGATGCGCTGGCGGTGGCGCTGTTGGAGGCGCGCGGTTTTACCGCGACGGACTTCCACGTGTTCCATCCCGGCGGCAAGCTGGGGGCGAGCCTGATGCACGTCGCCGATATCATGCATACCGGCGAGCGGCTGCCGCTCGTTGCCAAGGGCACACCGATGCCGGAGGCGATCACGGTGCTGTCGCGCAAGCATTTCGGTTGCGTCGGCGTGCTTGACGAGGATGGGCGGCTCTGCGGGATCGTCACCGAAGGCGACATGGCGCGCAACCTGACCCGCAATCTCTCCGAACTTGCCGTCGACGACATCATGACGCGGACGCCGAAAACCGTGAAGTCGACGGTGCTGGCGACCGCCGCCCTGGCGTTGCTCAACCAGCATCACATCGGCGCGCTGATCGTCACCGACGACGACCGCAGGCCGGTCGGACTGGTGCATTTCCATGACCTACTGCGGATTGGCGTCGCCTGAGGCGCGCCGCGATCCAACGGGTTCACTTCCTGCGCTTTAGGTCTTTGTTTTTGCTCGATCAGACAGGTTCGACTGTGAGGTCGCGGCCGTTGCTCGAAACCACCTTCACCTGCGTTCCGACGGGCAGGTCCGGTCCCATCACCTGCCATAGCGTATCGTCGAGGCGGATGCGGCCGCGGCCCTCGCTGATCGGTTCGTGCAGCGTCGCGGTGCGGCCGACGAGGCTCGCGCCGCGCTGATTGAGGAAGGGCTCGTCGGTCGTGGAATTGCGCAGCGTCAGCCGACGGCCGGCGAACGTCGTGGCTACCGCGAGCAGCGCAAAAAGGATCGCCTGCAGCTCCCAGACCCAGAAGGCGCTGTCCCAGAAGAGCAGCGACAGCGCGCCGACGATCAAGGCGGCCAGGCCGATCCAGACCAGGAAGAAGCCGGGTACGATCATTTCCGCGGCGAGCAGCACGAGGCCTGCGACCCACCAACTCCACGGACCAAGTTCGGCGACGATCTTCGCCAGCATGGCTTATCGCTCCGGATCGGGATTGAAAGGATTGGGGGTCGACGGATTGATCGGCGGCGTCGAGCGCGCCGGCGCGGGGCGCGGACGCGACAAGGGTGGCAGCGTTGCCGGGTTGTTGCCGGCATCGCCGAAGACTTCGCGGGCAATGGCGCCGATGCCGCCGAGCGAGCTGAGGATGGACGAGGCTTCCATCGGCATCATCACGATCTTGGAATTGGATGCGGAGCCGATCGAGGTGAGCGCCTCGGTGTATTTCTGCGCAACGAAATAATTGATCGCCTGAATGTCGCCGGCGGCGATCGCTTCGGAGACCATCTTGGTCGCTTTGGCTTCAGCCTCGGCCAGGCGTTCGCGAGCTTCAGCATTGCGGAAGGCGGCCTCGCGCTGGCCTTCGGCCTGGAGAATGGCCGATTGCTTGGCGCCTTCGGCCCTGAGGATCTGCGCGTTGCGCGAGCCCTCGGCTTCCAGCACCTGGGCGCGCTTCTCGCGCTCGGCCTTCATCTGGCGAGCCATGGCATCGACGAGGTCGCGCGGCGGCTGGATGTCCTTGATCTCGACACGAGTGACCTTGATGCCCCAGGGATGCACGGCCTCGTCGACGACGCGCAGCAGCCGGTCGTTGATTGCATCGCGGTTGGAAAGCAGCTCGTCGAGATCCATCGAGCCCATGACCGAGCGGATGTTGGTCATGGTCAGATTGAGGATGGCATTTTCGAGATTGGCGACCTGATAGGCGGCCTGGGCGGCGTTCAGCACCTGATAGAAGGAGACGGCATCGGCCGAGACCGAGGCATTGTCCTTGGTAATCACCTCCTGGGTCGGCACGCTCAGCACCTGCTCCATCACGTTCAACCGGGCGCCGACACGCTCGATGAAGGGAGTGATCAGGTTAAGTCCGGGCTCCAGCGTGCGGGTATAACGCCCGAAGCGCTCGATCGTATAGCGGTAGCCCTGCGGCACGGTTTTGATCCCGGCAAAGAGCACCAGAATGACGAAAATGACCAGCACGATCACGACGATATCGAAGCCGCCGAACAGCATGAAAAATTCCTCTCATCCGCGCATGCGCGCGCGTGCACACCATAGATGTGGTGAGTTAGCATGTTCTTTGCGAGGAGGAAACGACACACGCATGCCCACCTCCCATCCAAGTGGAAAGAAGGTTTGGTCTTGCAATGCCCATTCGGGCTGTCGCCGGCTAACCGTGCAGTGCTGCCTTCTGAAAACGGTTTCTCAGACCCAGCCCTGCAATTCGCGGCGGACGACCTTTTCCAGCACCGTCATGCCGTCCTCTCCGTCGTTGAGGCAGGGGATATGCGCGAACGTCTCGCCGCCGTTCTCATGGAAGGAATGAGCAGCCTGTTCGGCGATCTCCTCCAGCGTCTCCAGACAGTCGGAGACGAAGCCGGGATTGATGACAGCGATGCGCTTGACGCCGTCCTTGGCAAGCTTCTCCACTGTCTTGTCTGTATAGGGCTGCAGCCATTCCTCCGGCCCGAATCGGGACTGGAAGGTGACCATGAAGTTTTCCTTGGTGAGCCCGAGCCGCTCGCGCAGCAGCCGGCCGGTCTTCTGGCATTGGCAGTAATAGGGATCGCCCTGCTTGAAATAGGATATCGGAATGCCGTGGAAGGAGGCGAGCAGCATTTCGGGCTTCCAGTCGAGCGTCGAAAGATGCCGTTCGACAGACTTCGCGAGCGCCTCGATATAGGTCTCGTCGTCGTGATAGGCGGGCACGGTGCGCAGCGCCGGCTGCCAACGCATCGAGAGCAGCTTCTGGAAGGCCTTGTCGTTGACCGTGGCGGTCGTTGCCGCCGCATATTGCGGATAGAGCGGGAAGAGCACGATGCGGTCGCAACCCTCTTGCTTCAGCGCCTCGATGCGCGAAGCGATCGACGGGGTGCCGTAGCGCATCGCCCAGTCGACCTTGACGTTATCAAGATCCCTCAGGCGCCCGGTCATCAACTCCGACTGGTTGCGCGTGTAGGTGCGGAGATAGCTTTCGTTCTTCTCCTTGTTCCAGATCAGCTCATAGGCCTTGCCGACTTTCTGCGGGCGGGTGTTGAGCACGATGCCGAACAGGATCGGATACCACTTCCAGGGCGACCATTCGATGACGCGGCGATCGGTCAGGAATTCCCTGAGATAGCTGCGCATCGAGGTATAATCGGTGCCGTCGGGCGTGCCGAGATTGACCAGAAGGACACCCACCTTGCCTGACTTGACGGCCGGATGGTCCGCCGGGCGGTGTGAAAGATCTGCTGTCATTTGGCCCCAACGCTCTCTTTTCTGTCTCGTCGGCTCATACGCAGCCTGGAGATCTTGGTTCACCCTATAGAAAGAAAAACCGGCCCGGGAAACCCCGGACCGGTCATGGCAATCGGGACAAATTGTCTTATTTTGCCGGAACTTCGATCTCTTTGCCGACCGTCAGGTGGCGTGGGTTCGGACTGCCGTTGGCCTCCGAAAGCTTCCGCCATAGCGTGCCGTCGCCATAGAAGGTCACGGCGAGATCCCAGAAGGTGTCGCCCGCGGCGATCACGTAGGTGGACGGCGCCGTTGCGGCGGGTGCCGACGCCGGTACCGGTTCCGCAGTAGGCGCGGGTGCGGCCGGCGTGGCCGGAGCTGGCGCTGCCGCAGGGGCGGGGGCAGGTTCGGTGGTTGGTGCAGGTGCTGCCGGCGTCGCCGGAGCAGCGGGTTCGGCGGCGGGGGCCTGCGCCACAACCGCGGCGATTTCGGTGACGCGGCCTTCGGTATAGGGTTTATACGGTGAGTGGGCTGCCAGATATTCGGCGGTCACGTCGGCGAGATCCGGGCCAAAATCATAGGCGTTCTTGCCGTCCTTAAAGATCGAATAGCCATCGCCGCCGGCCCGCATAAAATTGTTGGTGGCGACCTTGTAGGTCTTACCAGGGTCGATCGGGGCGGAGTTGTCGCCCTCCTTCACCTGGACATCGCTGACGCGGCTGCCGACAGGTTTGGACTGGTCGAAGGAGAATTTCAGGCCGGCGACCTGCGGGAAGCGGCCGGCGCCCTGATCGATCTGGCTGACGCCGTTTTCAAGCGCCTTGACGACATCTGCGCCGGTTGCCTCGAACGTGGCAAGCGTGTTCTGGAAAGGCAGGACGGTGATGACTTCGCCCTGGGTGACCTCGCCGCCGTCGATCGAAGCACGCAGACCGCCGCCATTCTGGACGGCGATGGTAACGCCTTGGTTTTTGGTGCGGTCGAGCATGGCGTCGGCCACCAGATTGCCCATCGAGCATTCCTTGACGCGACAGACCTTGCGGTCGCCCTCGATCGGGGCCTCGGAGGAACCGATGACCTTCTTGCGCAATTCTTCGATCGGTTTGGCCAGTTCGGTGATGCGGGCAACGACGGCCGGATCGGGCGTAAAGGTTGAATCGATCAGGATCGGATCGCCCTTGGCATCCTTGACGACGCCGCTATCGTCGAAATTGACGACGAGATCGCCGAGATATTTGCTGTAAGAGGCAGCCTGAACGACCGGCACCTTGTAGCCACCGGGATTGTCGACCATCGTCGGGTAGGGGCCTTCAGCCTTTGGATCGGTATTGGAGAGCAGGCTATGGGAGTGGCCGCCGACAACGACATCGACGTCTGGGATCTTGGCGATCAAAGCGAGATCGCGGGGGTAACCAACATGGGTCAACGCGATGATCTTGTTGACACCCTGGCCCTTCAGATCCTGAACGGCGGAGGTTATCGCCTGGACGTCATCGGCGATCGTGACATTCGGGCCGGGGGAGGAAAGTTCGGCCGTATCATTGGTGACGGCGCCGACAATACCGATCTTCTGGCCGCCGACATCGAGCACCAGCGACGGCTTGATGCGGTCGCCGAGCTTGGAGGCGGCTGTCGCCTTAACGTTCGCCGTCACGACAGGGAACTGCACCTTGTCGAGGAAGGTCGCAAGCCCGTCCTCGCTGTCGTCGAATTCATGGTTGCCGACGGTCATGGCGTCGAACTTCATCAGGTTCAGGAATTCGGCTTCGGCAGCGCCCTTATAGGTCGTGTAGAAGAGCGAGCCCTGGAAATTGTCCCCGGCATTCAGGAGGACGACGTTCTTGCCCGACAGCGCCTGACGCCGCTGGTCGATCGCGACCTTCAGGCGGGCAGCACCCCCGAAGCATTCGTTCTTGCCTTCTTCCTCGGCCGAGCAGGTGGAGTCGAACTTGTTGATCGATTCGATGCGCGAATGGAAATCGTTAATATGAAGAATATTGAGTTCGTAATCCGCAAAGGCAGCGCCCGCGCTCAGCGCCAGCATGGACGCGGTCAAAAGACCGAAGCTGAAAGACTTCGTCATCCCTGTTCTCCTGATTGGGCGAGAGATCCCCCTGATCCTCGCCGATCCCTTCATAGTCCGCCGGGGGCGGTCCCGGCCTGCGGATGTTCCATCAGAGGATGGGCGACCGCAAGAGAAAGCTGGGCTAGGCCTGACGCTTTCCAAGGGGGCAGGGCAAAAAAGCCGGTTGCTATCCCCGGCATTCGCCGGCGGCGGCATTTCGATAGAGTTCGTGCACGGCCTCCGCAATATTCGGAACCGTAGCGAGCGCGATGCTCAAACAGAGAAGGAAAATGAGGCGATTAAAGCGCCGGCCGGCTCGATAGGCAAAGAGTGCGCCGGCGCCGTAGATCAATATTGCCGGCACGGCCAACATCAGCACCTGGCCCGGTCTGTCGCAATCGGGAGCGGCGATGCCCTGGGCACGATAGACGTTGGCCGGAAAAACGACGGCAAGTGCTGCAAGCGGCAGCGCGAGCAGCAGGACGAGATAAACGGCGAGGGCGCGCATGGCGTGCTTAGCCTATCCCCTTAGCCTCGGCGGGAAAGCGTGAATTGTGCGCCGGAATCGGAGGTGCAATTGAGCTGGCTCTGATTGACAAGGGCGCAATTCACCTTGGACTGGGTCTTACGCACCAGCGAGGTCATGTTGATCTCCACCAAGGTCGGCGAAGTGTTGATATAGGTGCCCGAGGCAAGAAGCTGGTTGCTGTCGGTCGTGCGGGTGGTGAAACTACCGCCCTGGAAGGTGGAAACGATGCCGTTCGGATCGCTCCAGTTGCCTTCGACGCCGGTGGCTGACGGCGTCATTGCAACTGGCAGGCGGCGCGGCTCTGATGAAACGCAGGCGGCAAGAGCAGCCGCTGCACCGACAAGAACGAGACCAGTTCTGATTTTCATAAAGCTTCTCCCGGCGAATCGGCGCGGCGGAACACCCGCCAAGTTCGGGCAAAACATGGCGCGCGCCCGCCGTGAAGGCAAGCCTTGGCGGCGCGCCGGGCGGCATTTAGACAGCCGGCGTTACAAAAATGCCCGCCTTGCGGCGGGCATCTTCAGGGTCGCGCGAGCGATCTCAGCGAACGAGAATGTTCTTGAACTGCCACGGATCCTTGGTGTCGATATCTTCCGGGAAGAGGCCTGGGCGGCCATCGAGCGGGGTCCAGTCGGTGTAGTGTCCCTCGACCGGGCCGAGATAGGGCATCTGTACTTCGAGGCAGCGCTTGTAGTCGATCTCGTCGGCCTCGACGATGCCGGCATTCGGGTTTTCCAGCGCCCAGACCATGCCGGCGAGAACAGCGGAGGTCACCTGCAGGCCAGTGGCGTTCTGATAGGGCGCGATGCGGCGCGTTTCTTCCAGCGACAGGCGCGAGCCATACCAGTAGGCGTTCTTCTCATGGCCGTAGAGCAGGACGCCGAGTTCGTCGATGCCGTCCTCCAGTTCGTCCTCGTCGAGAACGTGGTGGACCGGCTGCGCCGTACCGCCATTGCCGAACATCTCATGCAGCGAGAGCACGGCGTCGTTGGCCGGGTGGTAGGCATAGTGGCAGGTCGGGCGGAAGGTCACTTCGCCGTCCTTGTCACGGACGGTGAAATAATCGGCGATCGAGATCGACTCGTTGTGGGTGACGAGGAAGCCGTATTGCGGGCCGGGCGTCGGGCACCAGGTGCGTACGCGGGTGTTGGCGCCCGGCTGCTCCAGGTAGATCGCCGCCTTGTTGCCCTTCTTGTGCTTCTTGGCGTTCTTCGGCATCCACTCTTCATGCGTGCCCCAGCCAAGTTCGGCCGGCTGCAGGCCTTCGGAGATGAAGCCTTCGACGGACCAGGTGTTCCAGAAGACGTTGAGCGGCTTCGGATGCTTGGTGCGCTGGGTGTCGCGCTCGGCGATGTGGACGCCCTTGACGCCGAGCTTCTTCATCAACTTTGCCCAGCCTTCGCGATCGTGCTGGTCCGGTTCCTCGAATTTGAGGCCGGTGTCGTTGGCGAGATTGACAAGCGCCTGCTTGACGAACCAGGAGACCATGCCCGGATTGGCGCCGCAGGTGGAGACGGCGGTGGCGCCACCCGGGTTCTTTGCCTTTTCCTTGCGCATGGTTTCGCGCAGCGCATAGTTGGTGCGGTCGGCATTGCTCATGCCCTTGTCGAAATAGAAGCCGAGCCAGGGTTCGACGACGGTGTCGACATAGGGCACGTCATGCTTGCGGCAGAGCTTGATAATGTCGAGCGAGGAGGTGTCGACCGAGAGGTTGACGCAGAAACCCTGGCCTTCGCCTTCGGTCAGCAGCGGCTTCAGCAGTTCCTTGTAATTTTCCTTGGTGACATATTCCTTGATGTGGCGAACGCCGTGCTTCTTCAGAATCTCCATGTCGGAGGGCTCTTCGCGCGGGTCGATGACGACCATCCGGCTCTTGTCGAATTTGAAGTGGCGCTCGATCAGGGGCAGGGTGCCGCGGCCGATGGAGCCAAAGCCGATCATCACGATCGGACCGGTGATTTCGGCATATACCGGATAGTTTTGTTCCGTCATTCTTTTCTCCTATGGAAGGGGACGAAGGCGTTCAGCCCGAAGAATTCTTTTGAAATTGCCGCAGAGATGCGAAGTGACCGGCTCTAACCATAAAACGGCGTCACAATAAAGAGCGTTGAGGGGGAAAGGGCAAATATCGGGTCGGCGAGGGACGACGGGATCATCCGACCGGCCTCTCTAAAATCAGCGCTTCAGGATTTCCAGCCCTTCGGCCGTCGTCGTCACCGCAAGCTCGGTGATGTCGTATTCGGCAACACCATGGATTGTAAAGGGATCGGCGGCGACATAGGCCTCGATTGTGGCGCAGTCGCCGACTGCCAGGATCGCGCCGCCGGTGCGCGGCACCTTGCGGCCGGAGGCGAGGAACCAGCCCTTCGCATAACCCTCCTTCACCCAGGCCAAGTGCGGCTCCATATGCCGGTCGGCTTCGTCATTGGATTTGATGTAGGTGAGGGAGAGAATGAACATGGTCAGTTCCTGACGAGGTTTGCGCGGATCAGGCCGCGCAGCGAGTTGCCGATATAAAGCGCGCCGGCATCGAGATCGGCAAGCGTGAGGCGGCCGACATGCGCCTTGCGGGCGCAGATCAGCTCCGTGCGCAGCACGCCGGCGAGCAGGCCGCAGGAGATCGGCGGGGTGCGCAGCATGCCGGTTCCGTCGTCCAGGAAGATCGAGGTGATGGTGCCCTCGCAGACTTCGCCGCGTTCGTTCAAAAGAATGACTTCGTCGGCCTCGTCGAGCCTGTATTCGGCGCGTGCGCTTTCGTAGACGGCGCGGCGGGTGGTTTTGACGCGCAGCAGCCTGTCGGTGGAGTTCAGACGTGTCTCGGCAAGGCGCACGGTCCAGGTGGTGTCGGGCGCCAGCGGCACGAACGCGGCGCTTGTCACCTCGATGTGGCCTTGGGCGTCGAAAGTCAGGCGGACACGCAGCCGACCGGCAGCACCGGCAACGGCTTCGTCAAGCCTTGCCATGGCGTCGATCGGTTGCGGGAAGCCAAGGCGACGGGCGGAGCGGGAAAGCCGGGCGAGATGCAGCCGCAGGCGGATAAAACCCTCACCAGGCTGCCAGCGCAGCGTCTCGACCAGCGAAAAATCGATCATCGTGCAATCCATTGGTCGCCGACGGCGAAGCGGGCCTTGAGCAGGCATTCCTCATATTCGGCCTCGGCTGTGGAATCAAAGACGATGCCGCCGCCGACATTGAAGACGGCTCTGCCGCCGTCAAAAAGCGTGATGGTGCGGATGGCGACGGAAAAGCGCATGGCGCCGCTCGGCGAAATCATGCCGATCGCGCCGCAATAGGCGTCGCGGGGCGTGTCTTCGAGCGCATGCAGAATTTCCATCGACCGCATCTTCGGCGCGCCGGTGATCGAGCCGCAGGGAAAGAGCGCGGCGAAGACGTCGCGGATCGAAAGCTCCGGACGGAGCCTTGCCTGCACATGGCTCACCATCTGGTGGACGGTCGGATAGGTCTCGATGTCGAAGAGCTTCGGGACGTCGAGCGTGCCCACCTCGGTGATGCGGGAAATATCGTTGCGTAGCAGATCGACGATCATGCGGTTTTCCGCCTGCGTCTTGATATCGCGGCGCATGGCCTCGATGATTTCGGCATCTTCGGCCGCGGTAGCGCCGCGTTTCGCAGTGCCCTTCATCGGATGGGTCTCGATCCAGCCCTCTTCATCAATGCGGAAGAACAGTTCCGGCGAGCGCGAAAGGATAACCGGACCGCCGAGATCAACCAGCGCGCCGTATTTGACCGGCTGGCGTTCGATCAGCGACCAGAAGGCAGCACGGGGATCGCCGTTCCAGCGGGCCTCGACCGGCATGGTGAGGTTCGCCTGATAGGCGTCGCCAAGCCGCAGGTGCTGGTGCAGGCGGTCGAAGCGCTCTTTATAGAGAGGGAAATCCCAGGCAGCCTTGGGGGCCGTCAGGAATTCCTCGTTTTCGAGGCGCTGTTTTGGTTGGGCAAGCGGGTGTGTGTCCGGCTGCGGGGCGTCGAAGACGCCGAAACAGAGTAGCGGCGTTTCACGGTTTTCCCCGGCGAAGGGAGCGAGTTTTTCTTCGAAGAGATATCCGGCCTCGTAGGCCATGTACCCGGCGAGCCATTTGCCCTCGGCCTTGGCCTCTTCCATTCGGGCAAGGCCGGCAAAGAATTCGCCCCGCGTCCTGGCAATAATGATCTCTGCCGGCTCGGCGAAAAGCATCACCTGTCCTGATGTGTCGTCGCGGTAGAGAATAGAGGGTTGGGTTTCGGCCATCAGCGGCGTCTTTTCTTGGAGCACGATCCCTTATCCGCCTGCCGGCGCCTCTCCCCGCCTGCGGGAAGAGGTCGGCCGTGGGGAGGCAGATCAGGCAGCTCTATCCAAAGCTTCCAATTCGTCGATCAGCCCTTCGATCATCGACAGGCCCTGGCTCCAGAACGACGGATCGGTGGCGTCGAGGCCGAAAGGCTTCAAAAGTTCCGAGTGGTGCTTGGTGCCGCCAGCCTTCAGCAGTTCGAAATACTTTTCCTGAAAGCCCTTTTCGGCTTTCTGGTAGACGGCATAGAGCGAATTCACCAGGCAATCGCCGAAGGCATAGGCATAGACATAGAAGGGCGAATGGATGAAATGAGGGATATAGGCCCAATAGGTCTCGTATCCTTCAGAAATGTTGATCGCCGGCCCGAGGCTTTCCGACTGGACGGAGAGCCAAAGTTCGCCGATGTCGTCGGCGGTAAGTTCACCTGATTTGCGGGCGGTGTGGAGCTTGCGCTCGAATTCGTAAAAGGCGATCTGGCGCACGACCGTGTTGATCATGTCCTCGACCTTCTGGGCGAGCATCGCCTTGCGCTCGCGCATGTCGCTGGTTTTTTCCAGGAGCGCGCGGAAAGTCAGCATCTCGCCGAAGACCGAGGCGGTTTCGGCAAGCGTCAGCGGCGTCTGGCACATCAGTGCCCCTTGCGCGCCGGCCAGAACCTGGTGCACGCCGTGCCCGAGTTCATGGGCAAGCGTCATCACGTCGCGCGGCTTGCCCATGTAGTTGACCAGCACATAGGGGTGGGCCGAGGGAACCGTCGGATGGGCGAAGGCGCCGGGCGCCTTGCCGGGGCGGACCGGGGCATCGATCCACTGCTCGTCGAAGAACCGCCTGGCGATCGCCTCCATCTCGGGGGCGAAATTGCCGTAGGCCGAAAGTACCGTGTCCTTCGCCTCGGGCCAGGAGATGACGGCAGTGGAGGTTTCCGGAAGCGGCGCGTTGCGGTCCCAGAAATTCATCTGCTCCATGCCGAGCCATTTCGCCTTCATCTTGTAATAGCGGTGCGAAAGGCGGGGATAGGCTTCGCGGACGGCGGCGGCCAACGCATCGACGACCTCGCGCTCGACGCGGTTTGCCAAGTGGCGGCTGTCGGCAATGTCCTCGAAGCCGCGCCAGCGGTCGGCGATCTCCTTGTCCTTGGCAAGTGTATTGGTGATCAGCGTGAAGGTGCGGATATTCGCCTTGAATGTTTCGCCGAGCGCCATGGCGGCCTTGCGGCGGGCTTCGGGGTCCTTTTCCTGCAGCCTGTTCAGCGCCACTTCGAGCGGCACTTTCTCGCCATCGATATCGTAGCGAAGTTCCGCCATGGTTTCGTCGAAGAGGCGGTTGAAGGCAGCGGCCGATGTCATCGACTTTTCGAGGAAGAGCTGTTCCAGCCTGTCGTCGAGCTGGTAGGGCTTGTCCTTCCTGAGGTCGATCAGCCAGGGGCGATAGTGTCCGGCGGCGGTATCTCTAGCCATGCAGGCGTCGATCACCGCGTCGTCGATGCGGTTCAGTTCCAGCGCGAAGAACAGGAGATGGCCGGAGAATTCGGTGATCTTGGTCTGCACGTCGCCATAGAGCTTGCCGTTTGCCGGATTGGCGGTGTCGGAGAAATAGGTGAGGCCGGCAAAGGAGCCGAGGCGGCCGATGATGTCGTCCAGCGCCTCATACTCCTTCAGCGCCGCGCCGATGCCCTCAGTGCCGGTCTTGGTCGCCGCCGCCGCCAGTTTGCCCTTCCACTTTTCTTCAAAGGCGATCGCGGCCTTGCCGGCCTTTTCCATGTCGGCGACGAAGGCGGTCGAGGTGGCGGAGGGATAAAGATCCTGCAGCTTCCAGACCGGCAGATCGCCGAGCGCCGGATCGGTCGCCCCAGCTGGCGCTGCTGCCGAGAAAAGAAGGCTGGCGTGCGGGAGCTTGATTTTCATGGGGCAATTCCTCTCCACTTTCATAACAGGTCTGCTTGAATAAGCGCGAGAAGGCCCGGCATCAAGGGCCTTTCGGCGCAAGAAAGGCATCGGTTCGGCACGAAAATGACCCGTTCCAATCGTTAAAATGCAATTATTTCTCAAAACTGGATGTTCAAGCCTTCCTGTCAGAGTGCGCTCCATGGTTTCGCATGAAGTGAGGCGACAATGACCGGTTACAATGAGCTCAAGGGAGCAGGGCAAATCCTCGTGGTCGAGGACGACCCCGTGCAGCGCCGCCTGCTCAAGAATGCAATCGAGCGGCACGGCCATGTCGTGCACCAGGCGGAAAACGGTCGCATCGGCCTGGAAATGGTCAAACGCGACAGCGGCCTTTTCAGCGTCATCGTGCTCGATCTGATGATGCCGGAGATGACCGGCCTCGAGTTCCTCGACGCGCTTCACGAATTCGGCACGCAGATCCCGGTCATCGTTCAGACGGGGCAGGGCGGTATCGAAACGGTGGTGCAAGCGATGCGGGCCGGTGCCTTCGACTTCGTCGTCAAGCCGGTCTCGCCCGAGCGCATCGCCACCTCGATCTCGAACGCGATGAAGCTCGACCAGCGCGAGGTGAAGGCGCGGGCCGGCCGCCGGTCGCGCTCAGGCTCGGTCGGCTTCGACGACATCGTATCGGCAAGCCCGGCGATGATCCGCGTCATCGATCTCGCCCAGCGGGCGGCTCAGTCCAATATTCCCGTCGTGCTCGAAGGCGAATCCGGCGTCGGCAAGGAATTGGTGGCGCGTGCCATCCAATCCGGCGGCGACCGCTCGAACAAGCCCTTCGTCACGGTCAATTGCGGGGCGATCCCGCATAATCTCGTCGAGAGCATTCTCTTCGGCCATGAGAAGGGTGCGTTTACCGGCGCGACCGAGCGCCATATCGGCAAATTCATGGAAGCCGACGGCGGCACCATTTTCCTGGACGAGATCGGCGACCTGCCGCTCGATGTGCAGGTGAAGCTGTTGCGCGCCGTGCAGCAGGGAGAGATCGAGACCGTCGGTGCGCGCACCGCCCATAAGGTCAATGTCCGGCTGATCTCGGCGACCAACAAGGATCTGATCGAGGAGGTCAAGAACGGCCATTTCCGCGAGGATCTCTACTATCGCCTCAACGTCTTCCCGATCACCATTCCGGCGCTGCGCAAACGCAAGGAGGACATTCCGAATCTGGTGCGTGTCTTTGCCGAGCGCTTCTCCAGCGAGCAGAAAAATGGTCGCCGCATGACGGTGAACTCGGGCACGCTGGCGTTGCTGACCGCCTATGACTGGCCAGGCAATATCCGCCAGCTCGAAAACGCAATCTTCCGCGCGGTCGTTCTCGCCGAAGGGCCGGAGCTGACCGAGGGGGACTTCCCGCAGATCGCCGCCCAGCTTCCGGAATACGAAGTCGTGGATCACCTGGCGCTCGTTGCCGACAATACCGGCCTCGATCCCGACGACACCTATGGTGAGGATTTCAGGGCGTCGATCTCGGGAGCGGTGCATCACCGTCTGTCCGAAGCCTCCGAAAACGCGATCGCCAGCGTCAATCCCGCCGGCGACGTACGCAGGCTTGCCGATGTCGAGGAAGAGCTCATTCGATTCGCGCTCAAATTCTATCGCGGGCAGATGAGTCAAGTGGCGCGCAAACTTGGCATTGGCCGGTCCACACTTTATCGCAAGCTCAAGGATTACGGTATAGACCCCGACAATCCCCAGAAAGATGCGGCTTAAGCGCTTTTTGTTAAGACTAAGGCAACCACGATTTGTTACTGGTCATAAACCACTTGTTAGTGGCTCGTTCACTATGTAAAGAAAAGGTTGATCATGTGTGGCATTTTTGCCATCGTGTGACCGCATTTGACAGTCATCTGAGACAGTACGGGACATTGTCTGTCTGACGGGGATCGAGTTGCCGAATCTGAATGGGAATTCCAAGCGTTCGCGCTTGAGCTGGCGTTTGTTGTGCGCCGACATTTGCGGAAAGGCAATAAGGACGGCAGCGGCCGCCCTTCTTGCGCTCGCGGTTTCCTCACCGGTATTCGTTGGTACACCTTCGCAGGCCGCGGGCGACACCCGCAGCCTCAAGCTCTATTTCATCCATACCGGCGAAAAAGCCGTCATCACCTACAAGCGCAACGGCAAGTTCGACCCGAAGGGTCTGGAGCAGCTGAACCGCTTCCTGCGCGACTGGCGCAAGAATCAGCCGACGAAGATGGATCCGCGCCTGTTCGACCTGATCTGGGACGTCTATCGCCAGAGCGGTTCGAGGGATTATATCAACGTCGTCTGCGGTTTCCGTTCGCCGGGAACTAACGAGATGCTGCGCGGCCGCTCGCGCAACTCAGGCGTCGCCGAAAAGAGCCAGCATATGCTCGGCAAGGCGATGGACTTCTTCATTCCGGACGTCAAACTCGCGACATTACGTGGGATCGGCATGAAGATGCAGGTCGGCGGCGTCGGCTTCTATCCGAAATCAGGATCGCCCTTCGTGCATATGGACGTCGGCGGCGTTCGCGCCTGGCCGCGCATGAGCCGTGACGAGCTTGTCCGGCTTTTCCCGAACGGCAACACCATTCATATTCCGGCTGACGGCAAGCCGCTGCCGGGCTACCAGCAGGCGATGGTCGACTACAAGCGCCGCGTCAGCGGCACGCAGATCGAGATCGCCAGCGCCTCCGAATCGGCGCCGAAGCACAAGACGCTGTTTGCCGCGCTGTTCGGCGGCGGAGCGGATGAGCAGGAAGACGATACGGACGATTCGACCCCTGTTGCCGTCGCCAAGGCGACGCCGCCGAAGTCCGAGCCAGCCCCTGCCGAGCCGCAACAGACCGAGGTCGCCGATCTGAACGCGCCGGTGCCGCAGGTTCGCCCGGCATTCAGCAACCAGCCGGCCGGCAGCGACGTGGCGAGCGCGCTCGTCGCACCGTCTTCGGGTAATGCGGCGCAACAGGCTCTTGCAGCGGCCCTTCCTGCCGATCAGGCCCAACCGCAGCAGTTTGCCGATCTCAGCGCCTATAGTATTCCGGTCCCCTCGCTTCTCGGCCCGCGCCGTGCGCCTGGCGACGCCGAGCTTGCGTCGCTGACGGGCGCCAATGCGCTGCCGGTTCCGACGCCGGTCGAACGCCCTGCCGTTGCCGAGAACCTTCTTGCCGCGGCCGATGCCGATCCCGAAGCGGAGGCCGACGAAGCCGATCAGGACGCGTTGTCTCCCGCCGTCGCCGATGCGCTCGACCAGCAGCGAAACGAGGGTGCGGAAAGTCAGATCGCGTCGAAGGCGCCGCCAATCACAGTAGAGCAGGCGATCAACGCCGCGATGACGCAAAAGGCGCCTGCCGCAAAGCCGCCGCTCGAACTCGCCGCCTTGGCGCCGATGTCCAAATCGGCAAGCTTTGGTGACGGCTTCGACGAACCGGCCACCGAAAGCGCTGTGGCTCAGGGACTTCCTGCCAAGGGCGGCCGCCCGACACACAAGGAAGCCGCCGCAGCCGATGCCAGCCGCGCGGCAGTGCGCACCGAGCCGAAGCTGACGGAAAAGATGATCTCGCAGTGGGCGCTGACCAATGCCCGCCTCGAAATGGCCTCCAAGCAGGTCAAGGCGCCGCGTTTCGTCAGCCAGACGATGCGTGCCCAACCAACCGCCGTCTATGCCGAGGGCTTCAATGTCAAGACCGCTTCGGTCGACCCCGCCCGCTTCAGCGGCACGGCGGTGAACTTCATGCAAGTGCGCAAGTTCAACACGAACTGAGCCGGCCGATCATGAAATATCGAAAACCGTCGGAGCGATTCCGGCGGTTTTTCTTTGTCCGCTTCGACCGAGGCGAGGTGACCGTTTAGCCAAGTGTGTTTCAGGGCGTGATGCCGAAAGTGTGAGCGGTTTTCTTATGACATCCTGTTCTAGCAGGCTGCTGAAATTCGCTCTGCGTTGGCGCAGTTGCTTGCTGTGGGTCTGATTTTTTTACAGACTGGCTGTCGTGCGGTGGGATTTTGGCCGATTGAGGCGGGTTTTCTGGCCATATCGGCTTATT
>NZ_JABDWE010000013.1:0-209238 GCF_019685125.1 Rhizobium sp. NZLR10
AACCGGCTCCAACGCTGCGCAAGATGAAAGCTTCGCGTTTCCGCCGGTTGCTCACACCGCGCCACTTGGCGTATTCAAAACCCCCGAGGCTCTAATCGCAGCTGGATGAAAGTTCAGTGGCAGGTCAAGGAAACAAGATTTCCTGAAACGAACGAAAGGATACTGATTGGAAACACTGTTCTCGAATGGCCTGCTCATCATCTACTTCATTCTGTTTTGTGTCGGAATCTCTGCCAATAGCCACAAGCCGGGTAGTTCTGGCGACGGCGGTGGAGATGGGGGCGACTTTTCACATGGCGGCGACTGCCACGGTGGCGCCTGTGACGATGGTGACGGAGGAGGGGGAGATGGTGGAGGTGGAGACTAGCTGAACTGAAATCGATAGTATGCCCGACCGCCTCAAGGCGGTTTTTTTGTTGCCGATTTTCCAAGCCGTAAGAGGCCGGCAATGGACCGGAACGCCAGACGTTCCGACAGCGTGGAGACGGTTTTTCGTTGGAAATTCCTCATGCGCGACGCGCGCTCTCCACATTTCGATGCCAATACCGCTTCGTGAACCGCGCCCCAATGGGCGTATGCGATACCCCGCTTGACGATCTCGCCGGGGAAGAACGGGAGGCTGTGGCCGCTCGTCTTGATGATCTCTGACCGAGAAAGCTGACGAACTGATCCATCACGCAATCGTCGATTGCCGCGCGTTCTGCGTGTGCCTTGCATCAATATCCCAGCCAGGGTAGTACTGCCTCAGATATTGGGAGAACAGATATGTCGAAATCCGACACTGCCAGCCCGTATATTTACGGTATCGACGCACTCAGATTTGTGTGCGCGCTCATGGTAACGGTGTTTCATCTCGGATTTGCTTCCTGGGCGTCGCCCTTATATCTGAGACCCTACAAAATGCCCGCGATCGAGAATGTTGCCCAACCGGGATGGGTTGGCGTCGAACTGTTCTTCGTCATATCCGGGCTCGTGATCATCAACTCCGCCGCCTCGGCCACCGCCATGTCGTTCCTGAAGGGACGGGTCCTGCGGCTGTATCCGGCGGTGTGGATCTGCGCGTCACTGACGCTGATCTTCATCGCGACGCAGGATATCAACAGGCGCGTCATCAAGAACTATCTGCGGTCGATCACGCTCTATCCGGGCGGTCCATGGATCGATGGTCAATATTGGACACTGGCCTGCGAGATATGTTTCTATGCCCTTGTCTTCATCCTGTGTGCGACCGGTCGTAGGGCGAGGATGCCTGCGCTGGCGCTCGGCCTGTCGTTGGCAAGTACCGCTTTCATCGCTCTGTTAAACGCATTTCCCGATTCTGAGATCCTGGCCATATTCACCGACACCGCCTGGCGGGCCGTTCCCTTTTATTACGGCTGCCAGTTTGCCATCGGCATCTACATCTACATCTGGCTTTTGTCTCGAACGCGGATGAGCCCAATTTCCTGGGTGGGTTTGATCTGCGCGCTGGTGACCGGGGCTACTCAGATTTACATGGCAGCCGGCAGCACCAGCGATCGTACGCTCGCCGTGGCGGGTCATTCATTCTCGCCGCTTCCGGCAATCTTGATCTGGGCGGCGGGGCTGGTCTTCATCGCGGCCAGCGTCGGCTATAGCCGGCAGATCAGTCGTCTCCCGAAAGCCTTGCTCCAATCGGTCAAAACCCTCGGCTTGATGACCTACCCGCTCTATCTCCTGCATTTCGCCATCGGCATCCAGCTTCTCGATTGGCTGACCGATCTGGGCATGACACCCCTGCCGGCACTCGGTTTGGCCGTCGCGATCGTCTGTGCAATGTCGCTCGTCGTATGCAAATGGGGAGAGCCGCCCATCCGCAGAGTTCTGCGCATGGTTTTTGATAGGCTTGCTCACCGGTCGCTGGATTTGGCCAATAATTCAATCGATGTTGAAAGCAGCCGTCAACAAGCGACAGCCGCCTTCGAGCCGAAGGCGGCTGTCGGTGCAGGTGATAGCGTGCCTACGCCTTACGCGCGCAGCGGCAGCAGGGGATAGCCGACCATGACGGCGCGGCCGAGGAGGGCTGCGACGAAGGCCTTGACCACATCGCCGGGAACGAAAGCCATCGAGCCGATGAAAGCCTTCGTGAAGCCGAGACCAGCCACCGTCGCGAGATAGGTGATGCCGAAGGCGTAGAGCACGACGACGCCGCCGACCACGGCGGTGAGGAAGAAGCTCACCGTCTGCACCAGGCCGGACTGCCGGTCATTGACCAGCCGCTCGCTGAGATAGCCGGTGACGAAGGCGGCAAAGATCCAGCCGATCAGGAAGCCGGCGGTCGGCGAGGCGAAGATCGCCAGCCCGCCGCGGCCGCCGGAAAGCACCGGCAGGCCGATGGCGACGAGCAGGAGCACGATCATCACGGCAATGGCGCCGCGCCGGGCGCCTAGCACGACGCCGGCCATCATGACGCCGAGCGATTGCGCGGTGATCGGTACCGGAATGAAGCCGAGCGGGATCGGCGGCAGCAGGCCCAGCGCCACGATGATTGCGGCAAAGAGGGCGGTGAGAACGAGGTCGCGGGTGCTCATCATGAATTCCGTGGTTAAAATTGGTTAACTTCCATGCCGCCGAATGCCGCGCGCGTCAATCGCCGAGGCGATATTATCCGCATCCTTGAGCGTCAGAATGATCAGTGGCGCAAGCAGGCTCGCCGGCCGGGCCTTCAGCCCACGCGCCCTGTGCGCCTCGCGGATCGCCTGATAACGCGTGACGATCTCGGGCACGAAGCGCAGCACCAGCCCAAGCGCCAGGCCGATATCGTCGGCCTGCACCCGGCCGGTGCGCTCCAGCGGGCGGGCAAGCGCCGTCACCTCGTCGATAAATTCGGTGATCGACGTCGTCGCCGTCACGGTGGCGGCGAAAAGCATCAGCGCCGTCAGCCGCAGCAGCGGCACGAGCGCCTCGTGCCAGGGATTGAAGATCAGGTTGAAGAGCGCGACGACGGCGATCGTCAGGAAGATCGGCCGCAGCCGCCTGAGCGCATCCGCAAACGGCAGGCCGACCATGCGGTAGAAAACCGCCGTCAGCAGCACGGCGGTGGAAAGCACGGCGAGATTGTCGGTAATGAACAGCACGACGCTCAAGGCCGCAAGCGACAGCAGCTTTAGCCGCGGCGAAAGCCGGTGCATCACGCTGTTGCCTTCGACATAGAGCGATTGCATCAGGCGGCGATCTCCCTGTAGCGCGCGATCGCCTCAATGGCCGGCGCATCCGCGGCAAGCCGCCCTTCATGAAACAGCAGCACTCGCTCGAAATCGGCGATCAATTCCAGGTCATGGGTGATGACGATGGCGCTTTCCGGCAGCCCGGCGATAATCCCTTCGACCAGCGCCCGGTTCTTCAGGTCGAGCTGGTTGGTCGGCTCGTCGAGGATGAGAATGCCCGGTCCCGTCGCCAGCACCGAGCAGAGAGCGGCCACCTGCAGCTCGCCGCCGGAAAGCTCGTGCGCTCGGCGACCGGCGAGCGCCTCGGCGCCGAAGCGGGCAAGCACGGCTTCGACCTTCGCCTCGATCTCCGCCTTGGTGAAACCGCGCCGCTTCAGCCCGAAGGCGATGTCGTCCCTGACGATCGGCAGGATGATCTGGTTCTGCGGCGACTGGAAGATGAAGCCGACATCGGCCACAGCCGTCTTCTCGTCGGCCGTATCGCGGCCGTTGACGGTGACGCGGCCGACCGTCGGCTTGCTCAGCCCGTTGATCAGCCGCGCGAAAGTCGTCTTGCCCGAACCGTTCAGCCCGATGACGCCGACACGTTTCCCAGAAATGCCGAGCGTCAGCGGCTCCAGCGCCACCCGTGCCCCGAAACTGACCCCGGCACCTTCGAAAACAATATCCAAACCAGCCCTCACATCCATGCGATGCCGCTTTCTATACGGAGACGCCGGGGGGATGAAAGAGCAAATCTCGCTTTCGATATCCACCGAATATCGGGTGGCTGGAGGAATCCCAGCAAAAGTGCGCAGCGGTTTTGCGTCCGGGATCGCGTGGAAACAAAAGCCTAGAGCATTTCCGTGATTCGGAGAAAAACGGAATGCGCTAGGAAGATTTTCCGGATTATGATGTCGCCATGACGAATCTGCTTTCCAATTCCGACGCCCGCCGTGTCTTTCTTGCCAAGCAGGGCCTCAGCGCCCCGCCGAACCGCGCCTTGACCAAGGACGGCCTGTTGCAGCTCATCCGCGAGCTGGGTTTTGTCCAGGTGGACAGCATCCAGACGGTGGAGCGTGCACATCATCAGATCCTGTTTTCCCGCAACCAGACCTACCGGCGCGAGCACCTGACTGCGCTGCTCGAAAAGGACGGCGCGCTGTTCGAGCACTGGACACATGACGCCTCCATCCTGCCGAGCACCTTCTTCGTTTATTGGAAACACAAGTTCCGCCATCAGGAAAAGGTCATCATCGAACGCTGGCGCAAATGGCGCGGCGAGGGTTTCGAGACGGCTTTCGAGGAGACCTATGAGCGCGTCGAGCGCGACGGCGCGATCCTCGCCCGCGACATCAAGGCCGACGGCCATGTCTCCGGCGGCTGGTGGAACTGGCATCCGAACAAGACCGCGCTCGAATATTTCTGGCACACCGGCAAGTTCGCCATCGCCGGCCGGTCGAACTTCCAGAAGATCTATGACCTGACGGAGCGTGTCATCCCGGCCGAATTCCGCGAGCCGGAGGTAAGCCGCGAGGAATTTATCGACTGGGCCTGCCGCAGCGCGCTCGCCCGCCTCGGCTTTGCCACCCATGGCGAGATCTCAGCCTTCTGGAACCTCGTCTCGCCCGATGAAGCCAAGGCCTGGGTATCAGCCCATCGCGATGAGCTGATCGAAGTGCTGATCGAACCGGCGCTCGGCGCCAAGCCGCGCCCCTCCTGGGCTTTCGCCGATTTCCTCTCGACGCTCGACAATTACCCCGGCGCGCCGCCGCGCATCCGCGTGCTCAGCCCGTTCGACCCGATGATCCGCGACCGCAACCGCACCGAACGCCTGTTCGGCTTCTTCTACCGCATCGAGATTTTCGTGCCCGAACCGAAGCGCGAATATGGCTATTACGTCTTCCCGCTGCTCGAAGGCGACCGGCTGATCGGCCGTATCGATATGAAGGCCGATCGGAAGAAATCGACGCTTGATGTCCGGCGGCTCTGGCTGGAGCCTGGCGTCAAGGCTTCGACCGGGCGGCTGGAGAGGTTGGAGGCTGAACTGGACCGGGTGGCCAGGTTTGCGGGGGTGGAGAAGGTCGTGTTGCTCGACGGATGGAGAGGGTAATCTCTTCTCCCCAGCGGGGAGAAGGTGGCGGCAGCCGGATGAGGGGGCTTCATAGCACGCCGCTCATTATTGCCCTTCGCTCGCGCTCAGTGCATTCGCTCCTAGCGTCGCTCACCCCCTTATCTGTCCTTCGGACATCTCTCCCCGCTGGGGAGAAGGGGGAAACCCTCAGCAGATCTCCGTCGTGCTGATCTTGATCCCAAAGCCTTCCAGGCCGACATAGTGGCGCTCGCGGCTGGTCAGCAGCTTGATCGAGCTGACGCCGAGGTCCTTGAGGATCTGGGCCCCGAGGCCGATTTCCAGCCATTCGCTGTCGCGCGTCTGGGCTTCGGCATGGGCCTCGCGGCCCTGGTTGCGGGCTTTGCGGCCATTGTCGTGGTGGCCGACGCCGACCGAGCCTTCGCGCAGATAGACGATGACGCCGCGGCCTTCCTCGGAAATCTTCTGCATGTAGAAATCGACCGGGCTGTTCTTGCCAAACAGATCCTCGGCGACATTTTCCGGATGCAGGCGCACCGGGATATCGACGCCGTCGCGAATATCGCCGAAGACGACGGCGAGATGCTGCATCGGGTCCCAGGGCAGGGAATAGGTATGGGCCTTGGCCTTGCCGAACGGCGTGTCGACATCGAAACTGGTGCCGAGTTCGATCAGCGTTTCCTTGCGCTGGCGATAGGCGATGAGATCGGCGACGGAGACGAGCTTCAGCCCGTGCTGCTCGGCGAAATCGACCACCTGCGGGCCGCGCGTGACGGTGCCGTCATCGTTGACGAGTTCGGAGATGACGCCGATCGGCGGCAGGCCGGCGAGCTTGCAGAGGTCGACGGCAGCTTCCGTATGGCCGGAGCGCATCAGCACGCCGCCCTCGCGGGAAACCAGCGGGAAGATGTGGCCTGGACGGACGAAATCGGCAGCGCCGACATTCGGGTTGGCAAGGTTGCGCACCGTCAGCGTCCGGTCGTCGGCGGAGATGCCGGTCGTCGTGCCATGCTTGAAATCGACCGAGACGGTGAAGGCCGTCGTATGGGCCGAATCGTTTTCCGCCACCATGGCGTTGAGGTTGAGGCGCCTGGCCTCCTCCTTCGGCATCGGCGCGCAGACGATGCCTGAAGTGTGGCGCACGATGAAGGCCATCTTCTCCGGCGTGGTATGGACGGCGGCAACGATCAGGTCACCTTCGTTCTCGCGGTCATTGTCGTCCATGACGACGACGATCTCGCCGGCCTCGAAGGCCCTGATGGCGTCGACGACGCGCTTCTGGTCATAAGACATGAGCGAGCACTCCTATTTCAGGCGGCCGGTCTGGCCGCGGTCGCGAAGATAATGGTCGGCGACGGCGCAGGCGACCATCGCCTCGCCGATCGGCACGGCCCGGATGCCGACGCAGGGGTCGTGCCGGCCCTTGGTGCGGATATCGACATTGTTGCCGCTGGCATCGATCGACTGGCGTTCTGTCAGGATCGAGGAGGTCGGCTTGACGGCGAAACGCGCCACCACCGGCTGTCCGGTCGAGATGCCGCCGAGAATACCGCCGGCATTGTTGGAAAGAAAGATCGGCACACCGTCATTGCCCATGCGCATTTCGTCGGCATTGTCTTCGCCGCTGGTCTCGGCAGCGGCAAAACCATTGCCGATCTCGACGCCCTTGACGGCGTTGATCGACATCAGCAGCGAAGCGATATCTTGGTCGAGCTTGGCGTAGATCGGCGCGCCGAGACCGGCCGGCACACCTTCGGCGATCACTTCGACGACCGCGCCGATCGACGAGCCGTTCTTGCGGATGCCGTCGAGATATTCCTCCCAGACCGGCACGATGGCCGCATCGGGGGAGAAGAACGGGTTCTGCCCGACTTGGTCCCAATCCCAGTTGCGGCGGTCGATCTTGTGTTTGCCGATCTGCACCAGCGCGCCGCGCACGGTGACGCCAGGCACGACGAGACGGGCGATGCCGCCGGCGGCAACCCGCGCCGCGGTCTCGCGCGCCGAGGAACGGCCGCCGCCGCGATAATCGCGAATGCCGTATTTGAGGTCATAGGTATAATCCGCATGGCCGGGGCGGTATTGCCTGGCGATCTCGCCGTAATCCTTGGAGCGCTGGTCGGTGTTTTCGATCAGCATCGAAATCGGCGTGCCGGTTGATGTCATCGTCTCGCCATCGGCATCGAGCATGACGCCGGATAGTACCTTGACCAGATCGTCCTCGCGCCGCTGCGTGACGAAGCGGGATTGCCCGGGCTTGCGCTTGTCGAGCCAGACCTGCAGATCCGCGAGCGTGAAGCGCAGCCCCGGAGGGCAGCCGTCGACGACGCAGCCGAGCGCCGGACCATGGCTTTCGCCCCAGGTGGTTACGCGGAAGAGGTGACCGAATGTATTGTGCGACATGTGTTCCCACGGTGGCGCGCCAAAGCCGGTCGCGCCATTGCTTGAAAAGGCGCGACACTCATAGGCCAAAAAACCGTCGAGGCAAAAGCCTTTCTTTGCGCCAAACCGGCAGTCGCGGGAATGCTGTTCCGGATGGAGCGCGCATCGTTACGCCACCTTCACTCCGCCAGCCGAAAGAGCCGAGGACGAGGGCGATCAGCGGACGTCGATCACGACGCCAGCCGCCATCCCGTTCCTGTCGCCTCGTTGGTGAAATCATCGAAGGAGAGCGGCCGGGAGAAGGCAAAGCCCTGCAGGATATCGCAGCCGAGATCGCGCAGCAGTTCGGCATGCGCCGCCGTCTCCACCCCTTCGGCCACTGTCTCGACGCCGAGCGAGCGGGCGATCTCGATGATCGAGCGGACCAGCGCCCGCTCCTGCGAGGCATTGACGATCGGCTGCACCAGCTGGCGGTCGATCTTCAGCCGCTTCGGCTTCAGCTTCAACAGGCTGACGATCGAGGTATGGCCGGTGCCGAAATCGTCGATCTCGATATCGATGCCGAGCGCCTTGATGCGCTCGAGGTTGTGCGAGACCACATCCTCGCTCTCGTCGAGGAAGATCGATTCCACCAGTTCGAAGGAGATCTCGCCGGGGCGGATCTGCAGATCTGTAAGCGATTCCAGCAGGCTGCCGTCATGCAGCCGCCGCGCCGAGACATTGACCGAGACCTTGGGCACGGCAATCCCCAGCGCCGTCCAGCGCATCTTGTCGCGCAACGCCGTTTCGAGCACGATCCGGTCGAGCATCTGCACCACATTGATCTCGTCGGCAATGCGCAGGAACTTGTCGGGCGCGAGCAGACCTTTGACCGGATGGTTCCAGCGCACCAGCGCCTCCACACCCGTCAGCTCCATCGTCCGGGCGCAGAATTGCGGCTGATACCAGGCGGTGAATTCGCCATTGTCGATGCCGGCGAGGATCTCGTCGGCGGTGCGCTTGGTGTTGATGATATCGGCCTGGAGATTGTGGTTGAAGAATTCGAAGCGGTTGCGGCCCATGCTCTTGGCGCGGTAGAGCGCGATATCGGCATTGATCAGCACCTTGCGTGCGTCGACATGAATGCCGTTGGCGAGCGCCACGCCGATCGACACGCCGCAGCGGCAGGAAAAACCCTGGAAATCGATCGGCTGGCGCATCTCCTCGATGATCCTGGTCGAAAGCTGCGCCATCTCCTTGTCGCCGACCTCAAGCGCGAGGATGACGAATTCGTCGCCGCCGATGCGCGCCACGATGTCGCTGCCGCGGACATTTTTGGCGAGCACCTTCGAGGCGTGCACGAGCATGGCATCGCCGGCGGCATGGCCAAGCGTGTCGTTGATGTCCTTGAAGCGGTCGAGGTCGATGTGCAGGATCGAGAATTTCTGCCGTTGCCGGCGGCCGTCATTGGTCAGTTCTTCAAGCGCGATGTCGAGCTTGCGGCGATTGGCGAGTGCGGTCAGCGGGTCGTGCAGCGAATTGTGCTCGATCCTGTTCTTGGCAAGCTCGAGCTCGATATTCTTGGCGACCGCCTCGTCCTTGGCCGCCTTCAGCCGGATCGTCATCAGCACGTCTTCGGTGGCGTCGAAGGCGATGCCCATGATCTTCATCTCGCCGGTCCCCGTCTGGTGGACCTTGCCGACCGAGCGCACGTAACGCACTGAGCCGTCGTCGACGATCACCCGGCAGACGAGGGTGTGCGTATCGCCGTTCTGCTTGAAGTGGCGTGCGCTTTCGAGCGCCAGAGCCCGATCCTCGGGATGGATGCGCGAAAGCCAGGTCTCCTCGGTCATGAAGCCGTTGCGCGGCCCAAGCCCATAGAGTTCGTGCATCCGCTCGTTCCAGATCGAGCCGCCTCGGTGGGGCCGCGCTTCCCATATGCCGCATTGATAGGAATTGAGCGCCAGGTCGAGCCGGCTCGACAGCTCGGCGAGCTGCCCCTCGCGGCTGGAAAGCTCTTCAAGCGCCAGCTCCAGCTCGGCATTCTTGACCTCGCTTGTATCCTTGGCCTTGCGCAGCATGTCGGTGGTCACCGCATCGGCGGTCACGTCCCAGACGATGCCGATCGTCTTGCTGACGCCGCCGGCATCCGTATAGAAGGCCCCGACCGAGCGCAGGTGCCGGATGCCGCCATCGGCAAGCAGGATGCGGTACTGCGCCGTGCAGGCAGTACCGGCGATGCTGCAGCTGAAGAAATGCACTTCGGCGATGTCTCGGTCCTCCGGCAGGATCGCCGCCAGCCATTCGTCGAGCGCCCGGCTTCCTTCCTGCGCCGGCTTGCCGTGCAGTGCTGCGGCGCGCGCATCCCAGAGCAGGCTGCTCGTATGATCCTGCAGCTCCCAGATGCCGATATTCGAGGATTTCAGCGCCAGATTCAGCCGCTGCGACAGTTCCTTGAGTTTCGCCTCGCGCGTCTCCAGCTCGGTGATGTTGCGATTGCGCTCGCCGAGCAGGAGTGTGGCGAAGAAGATCGGGATGATGATAATGCAGCCGGCGGCAGCGACGATCAGGCGCAACTCGGTTCGGTTTTCCGGTATCGCGTCCCAGCCGCTGTTCGGGACGACGGAGAGTTCCCACTTGCCGCCGGCAAAGCCGATCTTCTGGCGCATCGGATCCCTGCTGTCGATATCGGACGACCCGAAGAAGGGCGCGGCTGTCACGGCCCTCGCCGGCGAGCCAATATCCCGGATGGCGATCGAAAGATGGTCGAGATGCGGATAACGTTCCCGGTTCTCGCGGTCGCGCGCCGGCATCAGCCCGGTCGCCTCGTAGAACATCTGCTGGTCGATGATGAGTTCAACCGCTCCCCAGATCCGCCGCTGGCCGTTCTCCTTGATGAAAACCGGGAAGAATATGGCAAAGGCGTCGCGGCCCTCGGCGCTGATCGGGCCATAGAAGCGGGCCGACTGATCGCCGGCCGCAGGCGTGATCGCCTGGCGTGAAAAAAGCGCTTCGCGCACGTCGCGGCCGATTCGCGGATTGCCCGATTGCGGTGGATAGACGTTGCTGACGATGAAATCGGGGGCGACGGCGATATGAATGAAGGATGGGTTCTGAATCAGCAGCCAATTGATCTGCCGCTCCATCTCCTCTCCGTTTGCTGCGCTGACGGAGATCAGATTGGTCAGGTCGCGGACGATGCTGAGGTCCATGTGGATCTCCGCCATGACCCGGGCGCGGATGAGGTTAGCCTCGCTTTCGGTGCGGATATGAAGTTCGCGCTCATAAGATGCCGTATTCGCGCGGTCGAGGCCGAAGCCGACCATGATGACGACAAGGGCGGCAAACGATGAAACCAGGAACGAGACGCGGGTATTCCTCAACACGCGCCGCAACTGCTTGTTGTCGCTCAGCCTGGATAGCAAAATGAAACCCCCATCGTCCGGGCAACTGTAGGGGGCGGGGGTTAATTTACGATTGCCCGCAGGCGATGCCAAAAATCATGGGAAGGGAAAACCGCGGTTAACGCGGCACCTTGATTATATTTAAAATCCTATTCATCAATTAGGCGGGAAAAGACATTCTTACGGGCAATTTTCGCCATATTCAGGAGGCTATGTGTGGCCAGTCATGTTCTCGTGCAGCGTTTGAAAAGGATTGTCGCCATGCGTTTCGTCGTCGCCACGCTTTTGGCAACAGCAAGTTTCCTGTCGCCGATGAGCGGTTTTGCCGAGAGCGCCGATGTCGAGGCGACGATCAAGAAGGTCGACACCGCCAATCTCGTGCTGACGCTCGATGACGGCAAAACCTATCAGGCGCCCGAGGAATTCAATTTCGATGGCCTGGAAGCCGGCGTGAAGGTGATCGTCTTCTATACCGAAGTCGACGGCAAGCGCGTCATCAACGATCTCGATATCGTCAAGTAGGAAGCCTAACCGTCGAGAGCGGCTATAAATTCCTCTTCATTCAGCTACTACATACACTATGACACGCCGGCCAATCCGACCTACTGAGCGCATGGCCGGCTATCTACGTGAACTCAAAGAGCTACTGTTGAAAGCCGGCTGCGAATATGTGCGACCGGGAAAGGGTGATCACGAAATCTGGTAAAGCCCGATTTCCAACCGCCATTTCACGGTCGATCATGGGGTAAAATCACGCCATACAGCCAATGAAATGCTGAAACAGGCGGGACTTCCGAAAGCATTTTGATTCAGATGCAATGCCTACAGCCAGACGATCGTCCGCTCGGCGGTGTCGATCCTGGCGATCTGGTCCTGCGGGATTGCGCCTTCGGCAGCGCTGCTCTTCGGCAGGTTGGAAATCGCCTGGAACAGCGTGCGGATGACGCCGCCGTGGGTGACGCAGACCGTCGGGCGATCGACGGATTGCAGCCATGAGCCGGTGCGCCAGGAGAGGATCTCGTAGCTCTCCGCGTCATTGCCGGGCGGGATGAAATCCCATTTCGAGGCGTTGCGTTCGGCCACCCGCTCGCGCTGCGTCGCCTTCAATTCCTTGATCGTCGAGCCCTCCCAGTCGCCGAAGGAAATCTCGACCAGCCTCGGATCGGTGCGATAGGCAAGCGGCGGCAGGCCCATGGCGGTGCGCATGATTTCCATCGTCGCGCGGGTGCGGCCGAGCGGGCTCGCGACGAAATCGAATTCATCGACGGTGTCGCCGAGAATCCCGGCAAGCGCGATGCCGTTCTGCCGGGCCTGTTCCAGGCCCGTGGCATTCATCGGAACGTCCTTCTGACCCTGCAGGCGGCGCTCGGCATTCCAGGCAGTCTGGCCGTGTCTGATCACGTAGATAAGCACGGTCTCGGCTCCGGAAATGCTTTAGTCCTTGATGACGGAAATGTCGGGCGCGTCGACCGCCTTCATGCCGATGACATGATAGCCGCTGTCGGCATGGTGCACTTCGCCGGTGACGGAGCGCGACAGGTCCGACAGGAGATAGAGGCCGACATCGCCGACTTCCTCGATGGTGACGGTCCGGCGCAGCGGCGCGTTGTATTCGTTCCACTTCAGAATGTAGCGGAAATCGCCGATGCCGGAGGCGGCAAGCGTCTTGATCGGCCCGGCCGAGACGGCGTTGACGCGAATGTTCTGCGGCCCGAGGTCGACGGCCAGATATTTGACGCTCGCTTCGAGCGCGGCCTTGGCGACGCCCATGACGTTATAATTCGGCATCACCTTTTCGGCGCCGTAATAGGTCAGCGTCAGCATGGCGCCGCCATCCGTCATCAGCTTCTCGGCGCGGCGTGCGACCGAGGTGAAGGAATAGACGGAGATCTGCATCGTCTTGGCGAAATTGTCGGCCGAGGTGTCGACGTAACGGCCGGTCAGCTCGTCCTTGTCGGAGAAGCCGATCGCATGCACGAGGAAATCGATCTTGCCCCAGAGCTTTTCGACGTTTTCGAAAACGGCGTCGATCGTGGCTTCGTCGGCAACATCACAGTGGCCGACCAGCGTCGCGCCGATTTCGGCGGCGAGCGGCTCGACGCGCTTCTTCAGCGCATCGCCCTGGTAGGTCAGCGCGACTTCTCCGCCCTGCGCATGAATGGCCTTGGCAATACCCCACGCAATCGAACGATTGTTGGCGACACCCATGATGACGCCGCGTTTGCCTGCCATGAGGCCGGATGCTTGAGCCATATTTCGCTCCCTAGGAATTCTGATTGATCCTGCCTATGGCATAGGCCGCTAATCGGTTCAAGCTTGGCCTGGATCATCAACTGTTAGGTATCGTAACAAAGGGTGCGAAAGTCATAAATATTTCACAGGAACAGGCCTTCGCGCATGCTCCGCATCAGATCGGTGACTTTGTCGTCGGGTTTTTCCCACAGGATAATGCGCAATTCGACGACTAGATCGCCTCTGCCGCCCTCTTCGCGGGGCAATCCCTGGCCGGGGATGCTGATCGTCTTGTCCGAGCCCGACCACGCGGGGACCGTGATGTTGAGCGGCCCGCTCGGTCCCTCGATGCGCGCCTCGGTGCCGAGAACGGCATTTTCGATGCTGAGCGGCAGCACGGCGTGCAGGTCGAAGCCGTCGACCGTGAAGCGCGGATCGGGCGCAATGCGGATATTGATGACGGCATCGCCGCGTTGCATGCCCGGCAGCTTGAAGCCCTGTCCCTTGAGCCGCAGTTCGTGGCCATCCCTTGTGCCGGCCGGCAATGCAAAGCCGATCTCGCGACCCTCCGGCAGTGACGCGGTGATCCAGCCGCTCTTCAACACGTCGTCGATCGTCACCGTTGCCGTCGCCACCTCATCCGGTGCTTTTTCCAGGCCGGTATCCTTGGCGCCGGTGAAACGGCGCACCAGGGAGGTCAGGATGCTGAGCGGCAGCGGCAGGTTGGCGCCGGCATTTGGCCCAGCCTCGCCGGCCTCCTCGTCGCCCTTGGTGTCGGCCTCCGCGGCGTCACCGTCCACGCGCCTGCTGGCCTCGCCCGCCTGCTGATTCTGGGCCTGCTGATTCTGGGTCTGCTGGTTTTGGGCCTGCTGGTATTGCGCCTGTTGTGCGCGGCCCTGCGCCTGGCCGCCGCCGGCAGCGCGTGTCTGGGCGCCGAAAATGCGTTCGACCATCTCGTCGGCGGGCTCAGCCGATCCCGCCTGTTGTCTGGGGCCTTCGGCAGCCGCCTTCTGGGCGGCGCGCGCAAGCTCTTCCATCACCCGCTCGGCATTGGCCTGCGCCGCCTTGGCGCGCACGGCAGCCTCGCGCGCGGCGTGCCGCTGCTGCATGATCGTCTGTTCGTTTTTCTTGGCTTCCGTCATCCGCACGGCATTGTCGAACAGACTGCGTTTGCGCGGGTCCTTCAGCGTTTCATAGGCGCGGCCGATCTCGGCGAACCGGGCCGTCGCCGTCGGGTCGCTCTGATTGTGGTCGGGATGGGCCGATTTGGCCATATTGCGCCAAGCCGCCTTGATCTCGTCTGCTGCCGCGTCGCGCCTGACGCCCAGAATTTTATAAGGATCGCGCATGTCAAAACCGCCGGTGTTGCGATGCGGGAAGCCACGTCCTTGCCCGGCATCCCGAAATTTCAATAGTAAAAGCTCAATATCAACTCGGAACGCGCCATCCCGCCGCAAAGGCAAAGACAACCCCTCTCAACGCTGATCGTGCGTCGGAGTTGCTAATCACTTCTTATTTCTGTGGGGAGATGTGCGATGTTTTGCGTCGAATGGTTAGCTCTTTGCTAAGCATTTGGCAGAAAGCCCGCAGGCGTTAACCTGTCGGCGATGCCGGATCAGCTCGTTTGCCCGAATTAACTTTCCGGCTGAAAGCTCAAAAGCTGCCAGTTGCCGCCACCGACGAGGCAGGTCTTGCCGTAAAATTTGGCGATACCGACATAGGAATGCCGCGTGGTGCGGAACTGGCGGCAGACCTGGCCTGATTCGTTGTTCTCGACGATCGTATCGATGACGCCGGCGCTGCCCGTCGATGCATTCGCCCAGGGAAGCGGCTGGCCCTCGAGCCTTTGCACATCGGCCGAGGTTACGGCATTGCGCACGGTCATCTCGTCGGAAAGCGTATCGGTGCTCGGCGGCGTCTGCGGCACGGTGCCGGTTGCCACCGACCGGTCGACCTTGGCTTCACTGAGAAAATCCATGCCGCCTGCAAGGCAGCCGGAAAGCGAAAGCATTGCAACGCCGATGACGAAGAACACGCTGCTGCGTCGCCGCAGGCCCTTTGTATGGCGATATGACTTTGCTATGACTTCCACCCTGCATCCTGTCCAGTTATCGAAAGCTGGGCGAGTTTTGAATAATCCGGGGCATTTGAACCAATATGTCGGCAAACGAGTTAACAAGCGGTGACTTTACCGAAAGTGGCGAACCCTTCAAGCTCTTTGCCGAATGGCTTGGAGAAGCGGAGGCTTCCGAACCCAACGACCCGAACGCCGTGGCACTGGCAACGGTCGATGAGGATGGTCTTCCCAATGTCCGCATGGTTCTCCTGAAGGGATTCGACGAAGACGGTTTCGTCTTCTACACCAATTTCGAGAGCCATAAAGGCCTTGAAATTCTGGGCCAGAAAAAGGCCGCCATGTGCTTTCACTGGAAAAGCCTGCGCCGCCAGGTAAGGCTGCGCGGCCCGGTCGAGATCGTCACCGATGCCGAAGCCGATGCCTATTTCAAGACGCGGGCGCGCGGCAGCCGCATCGGCGCCTGGGCTTCGAAACAATCCCGCCCGCTCGAAAGCCGTTTCGCACTTGAAAAGGCCGTGGCCGAATATACCGCGCGATATGCCATCGGCGATATTCCACGCCCCGCCCACTGGTCGGGCTTCCGCATCCGGCCGACCTCGATCGAATTCTGGAAAGATCAGAAATTCCGCCTGCATGACCGGGTCGAATTCCGCCGGCCCTCGCCGGAAGGCGCATGGGACAAGGTCAGGATGTATCCATAAGCGGCGCTATTTGCCCATTAGCTTCAGCGGAATGCCGGAGGCAAGGGCGGAGACGTAGCGTCGCTTCTGGTAGAAGCCGTTCAGCGAAATGCGTGAGAGATAGGCGGTTTGCTTCGCCGCCGGCAGGCCCGGCTGGGTGGTGACGGCAGCCTGAAAGCCGAGATTGCGGGCAATCGCCGCCTCGCGCGCGGTCACAGCCTCCGGTGTGCCGTAGGGGTAGGCGATCGTCACGGGGCGGATGCCGGTCAGCGCCTCGACGTAATCGGCCGAAACCTGCATCTCGATCCGCGCTTCGGCTTCCGGCAGGCGGGCCAGCGCCCGATGGCTGATCGTATGGGCGCCGAGGGTTGCAAGCGGATGGGTCGCCAGCCATTGCAACTGGCCAGGCTGCATCACCAGTTCGCGGGTGATATCGGTCGGCTCGATGCCGTTTTCCCGGGCCAGCATGTCGATTGCGGCGACCGCCCGCGCCTCGTCGGAGCGGTGGATATAGGCGGCGAAGCGGTCGAAGGCACCCCATTGCTGCTGCGGATTGTTGAGCATCAGTCGTTCGCTGCCGCGGCCGAAATCGAAGCGGAGTTCGCTTTGCCGGCGCAACAGGACGGCGAGCGTCTCCCACCAGATGCTGTGCGAGCCCTCGGCAAAACCCTTGGCGACGAACACCGTGAACGGCGCCCGATGCTGTTCGAACAGCGGCAGCGCATGCTCCAGATTGTTGATGTAGCCGTCGTCGAGCGTGAAGGCCGCGAAAGGCTTTCCGCCCTCGGGCTCGGCCAGCAGCGCCGGCACCTGATCGAGCGGCACGAAGCGATAGCCCTCCCGCCGCAGCCGCCGCAGCGCGGTATCGAGAAAACGCGGGGTGATTTCGAGATGCGCGTTCGGCTCGAAAGCCTCCGGCACGTGCGGGCGGACATGATGCAGCGTGAAGATGACGCCGCGCCCACGGGCTTCGCGCATCAGCCCGGCGGCGGCGAGAAGCCAGGAGAGCTCGAGCCCGGCGCCGATCGCTGCGCGTTTTGCCAGTCGCTTCAAATGTCCCGTCATCAGGCGCCTGTCCCCAACATTTGCGGGAAAATAGCAAGCGCGACTTAAGGCTTGCTGAATCCCGATTTTGCACAGGCCTCCCATTTCCTGTTAACCAAGACGATGAAAAGACTAGAAAAATGATAGGCGTTGCCTCAAAGTCGCGCCAAACTTACGGCTTCTGTCACATTACGGCACAAAGGCCGATCCATTCGAGAGCCGACGCATCAAGGGGAACTGCATGAGAACGCTTTTGGCGGCTGTTTTGACCGTAACGCTTGCCGTTTCGGCGCCTCTTGCAGCCCTTGCCGGCAGCGCCTCGCTGGTCCTCGATGCCCGCACCGGCAAGGTTCTCGTCGCCGAAAACGCCGATACGCTGAACCATCCGGCCTCGCTGACGAAGATGATGACGCTCTATCTCACCTTCGAAGCTCTGAAGCGCGGCAAGATCGCCTGGGATACGCCGATCAAGATGTCGAAATACGCCGCTTCCCGGCCGCCGACCAAGCTTGGCGTCAAGGCTGGTGGTACGATCACCGTGCGCGAGGCGGTCTATGGCATGATCATCAAATCCGCCAATGATGCAGCCTCCGCCATGGGCGAAAAGCTCGGCGGCTCGGAAAGCGGTTTTGCCGGGATGATGACCGCCAAAGCCCGCCAGCTCGGTATGAGCCGCACCGTTTTCGTCAACGCCTCAGGCCTGCCGGACGGTCGTCAGGTCACCACGGCGCGTGACATGTCGACGCTCGCCATCGCGCTGATGAAGAATTATCCGAACGAATACCGGCTGTTTTCGACGGCGAGCTTCAATTTCCGCGGCCGGACCGTGCGCGGCCACAATAATCTCATGTATCGCTACCAGGGCATGGACGGCATCAAGACCGGGTATACCAACGCCTCCGGCTTCAATCTCGTCAGCGCCGTCAGGGACGGCAACCGCCGGGTCGTCGGCGTCGTGCTCGGCGGCCGTACCGCCCGCAGCCGCGACGACAAGATGGCCGGTCTGCTCGATCGTTATCTCGGCCGTGCCTCGTCTTCCGGCGGTGCAAAGCTGGTGGCGAGCGTCGGCGCCAGCGAGCCTGTCGAAGTCGCGTCGGCCGCCGACGATTCCGATGTTCCGGTGCCGCTCAGCGCACCACGCCAGGCCGACGATCTCGCAGCCAAGAGCCTGGCCTATGCCGATGACACCGTCGTGCCGCTGGAGCGTCCGGTCGCGATGGACGAAATCCTGAACGCCGGCAAGGCGCCGAAGATGTCGGCAGAGAAGAGCGATGGCGACTGGCAGATCCAGATCTCGGCCGCTCCGAGCGCCGATGCGGCCCGGGCGCTTCTCGCCCAGGCGAAGTCTGAGGGCGGCGCGCCGCTCGTTTCCGCCTCGCCCTATACCGAGGCGGTCGGGAAGGGCGCCAACAAGATCTACCGCGCCCGCTTCGTCGGCTTCGCCAGCAAGGACGCCGCGGTCTCCGCCTGCGCTGCGCTGAAGCAGCGCTCCTATGACTGCATGCTGCTGCCAGAGCACGGCTGATCGTCAAATCACCCACTCGGGCAATCCCCTCTGGACACACATCGGGAATCAGCGTCTCTTCCATAAACAAAAGGAGAACGCCGATGTTGCGTCGTCTTGCCGACCAGTTCGAAATCTCTTCCTCGGCGCATGTCGCCGCCAACGGCATCGAACGCGACGCCGACTGGTTTCTGCTGAAACTGCAGGAGGAAATGGGCGAGCTGACCCAGGCATGGAACCGGCTGACCGGCCGCGGCCGTGCGAAAGGCCGCTCGCCTGAAGACATGCGGCGCGATCTGGCCGACGAGACGGCCGACCTTCTCGGCCACCTTCTGCTGTTTGCCCGCCGCAACGATATCGACCTTGCCGCGGCGATTGAACGGAAGTGGCTGTTTCAGCCGGCGGAGGTGCTGAAGGGCTGAGGCATGCCGGCCGCTGGAGTCAGTCGACCTTATGTCGATAAAACTTACTGTCCACCGCCATCAACGGAAACGAGCGGGGCAGGGCGCTCTTGGCGATCTCGGTAAAGCCGTTCTTCTCGTAGAAGCGGTGGGCGGCGACGAATTTGTCAGTCGTGCCGAGGAAAATTTCGGTGAGGCGGGCATCCCTGGCGTGGGAAAACATCCGGTCGAGGAGCCGCGCCGCCACCCCGTGTTCGCCACCGCGAACCGCGGCGGCGACGAACATCTTGCGCAGCGCCGCCTGATGATTGCCGATATCCTTGAGCCCGAGCGTGCCGACGATCGCGCCATCCTCGACCGCGACCCAGAACTGCCCCTTGCCGGACTGATAGAAATCCGGGATCACCCGCAGATCCGGCTGCGCATCGGCTGATATATCGATGCCGAACTCCTGGCGCTGGATCGTCAGGATCACCGACAGCACGGCATCGGCGTCGTCTTCCGTGAAACGCCTGATCTCGACCTCCGCCATCACAGGCTCCTTTCGCCTCAGGTCTGAGTGCCGCCGACCGTCACCTGATCCATGCGCAGATGCGGCTGGCCGACGCCGACGGGAACCCATTGGCCGCCCTTGCCGCAATTGCCGATGCCGGTATCGAGCTTCATGTCGTTGCCGATCATCGATACCCGCTTCATCGCATCCGGGCCGTTGCCGATCAGCATCGCGCCCTTGATCGGCGCGCCGACCTTGCCGTTTTCGATCAGATAGGCCTCGGTGCAGCCGAAGACGAACTTGCCGGAGGTGATATCCACCTGGCCGCCGCCGAAGGAAACGGCATAGATGCCCTTCTTCACCGAGGCGATGATTTCCTCAGGCGGCTTGTCGCCGCCAAGCATATAGGTGTTGGTCATGCGCGGCATCGGCACATGGGCATACCCCTGGCGGCGGCCGTTACCGGTCGGCGCCATACCCATCAGCCGAGCATTCTGGCGATCCTGCATATAGCCGACCAGCTTGCCGTTCTCGATCAGCACATTATAGCCGGAGGGCGTGCCCTCATCGTCGATGGTGATCGAGCCGCGGCGGTTGTCGATCGTGCCGTCGTCGACGACGGTGACACCGGGGGCGGCGACCATCTGGCCGAGCAGGCCGGCAAAGGCCGACGTCTTCTTGCGGTTGAAATCGCCTTCTAGCCCGTGGCCGACGGCCTCGTGCAGCATCACGCCCGGCCAGCCGGAGCCGAGTACGACATCCATCGTACCCGCCGGCGCATCGATCGCCTCGAGGTTGACGAGCGCCTGGCGCAGCGCCTCGTCGGCGCCATATTGCCAGCTGCCCTCGGCGATGAAGTCGCCGAAGCCGACGCGCCCGCCGCTGCCGTAGGAGCCGCTTTCCTGCCGATCGCCTTCGCCGACCATCACCGAAATGTTGATGCGCGTCATCGGCCGGATGTCGCGCACGCGGTGCCCGTCGGCGCGCAGGATGTCGACCACCTGCCAACTCGCCGCAACCGAGGCCGTCACCTGCCGCACCTTGTCGTTCTTGCCCCTGAGATAGGCGTCGATGTCCTGCAGGACCTTGACCTTTTCCTCGAAGCTCGGCTGGCCGATCGGGTTCTGGTCGCCGTAGAATTTCTTGTTGGTGCGTTGGGGGGCGGCGGCGTAAGTGCCGGAGTAGCCGCGTGTCACTGCGCCGACCGCATCCGCCGCCCGCTTCAGCGCCGCCACCGAGAGATCGCCGGCATGCGCGAAACCGACCGCTTCGCCGGCAACGGCGCGCAGGCCGAACCCCTGCTCGGTGTTGAAGCTGCCGCCCTTCAGCCGGCCATTGTCGAAGGTCAGCGCTTCGGCCTGCGCATGCTCGATAAACAGCTCGCCATCATCGGCGCCGGCGAGCGCCTCGGCGACCAGACCACGCATCGTGGCTTCGTCGGCATCGAATAGCGTCAGGAGATCGGTGGTCATGGTCTGGCTCCAATGGGCATGCGTTCAGAAATGCGCTTACGCACTTAGATAGGGCTCCAATTGATAAGGAGTGAAGCCCTGCCGTCGAATTTTCTTTGTTGAGCAAGTTCATCTCAGGAGATGGGAGTGCGCGCGAAGGAGATATAAGTGTTTTGTCGCATTGCCCTGCAGGGGCGTTCCCGCCGGATGGCTTTCCCCGCGCCAGCGTCAAGTTTGGCTGGAACGTCACCCTATCCTCCGTCATCCTCGGCCTTGAGCCGAGGATCCATCCCCGCCACCGAGGGTGCCGCGTGGATGCTCGGGTCAAGCCCGAGCATGACGGAGGGTGGGATAAGCCTATGGAGCAAGTACAGCGACGGGGGAGGGGGCGAGCGTAGTTGCGCTACGCTCGCATAGCCCTCAAGGCAGGGCGTCGAAGCCTTCGGCGAAGCCCTTGAGGTCGACCGGGATGCCGATGCCTTCTTCGGGTGTCTGGAAGACGATGAAGGTTGCCTGGGCGCCGCTGCGGAAGGTTTTCAGCAGTTCGTCCTCGAGCACGACCTCGGCATAACAGCCATCGGCGAAGCAGCGGACGAAATAGGCACGGCCGATATCCTTGCCGTCGACATTGAGGCCGAGGCCGTTCGGCAGCAGCACGCCGAGCGGCGCCAGCACGCGGAGAATCTTCGACTTGCGGTCGGCCGTCTTCAGCACGACGACGGAAAGCCCGACCTCCGGCCGATCCTCGGCGATGACGTTCTGCATCAGCGCGCATTGTTCGGTCGAGGCGCCTGCCGGCTTGTCGCAGACGACGGACCATGCGCCGTGATTGGATTTCACCGTGCCCGGCGCCTGCGGCTGGGTCTGGCCGGGTGTCACCTGGATATTCGGACTGGCCGCACTCGGCTGCTGCGGCGTCGTAGCGGGAGCCGGGGCAGGGGCGGCAGCCGGCGGTTTGGCCTGGGCCGGCGTGGGTTGCTGTTGTGCGAAAACGGGCGTCGTCGCTGCGGCCGCGATGCTGGCGGTCACGAGAAGCGACTGCGCGAGGGAACGGAAACCCATGGAAACCTCTGGATATCGAATCATTTGCGGCTATTGTTGAAGCTGCCCACCAAAAATGAAAAGCCCCACCCCGTGAAAACCGGGGGACTGCGGCGGAAATTGGACCTTTCGGAAATAATGTGTGGCGCGCGGGTTGGCCGGAAAGCCGATTTTTCATATGCTGATGAAAAACTTGGGATGTTTTGCCGTTCTGGCCTGCCTGTGCTTTCAGCAAAAATGCCGCATAGACAATTGCTCTGACCTGTTGCGGCAAATGCCAAACTGTGGTTTGAAGCGCTGAAGATGGCAAGGATTCTGCGTCCTATTTTGCAGGTCAAGCGCTCGAGGGAGATAATAAGGTGATGAAGAAGGCTTATGCAGCTCTGACCGCGCTGGTCTGTCTGCTTTTTGCTTCCGGCACATATGCCGACCAGCCAATGCCGTGGCAGGCGACGCTGCAGCCGGCGGCAACGCCGATCATGCGGGAGATCCACTGGTTCGAACAATATACCCTGTGGTTTATCGTTCCGATCACGCTCTTCGTTCTGGTCCTGCTCATCGTCGTCTGCTTCAAGTTCCGCGCCAGCGCGAACCCGGTTCCCTCGAGGACGAGCCACAACACGCTGATCGAGATTGCCTGGACCGTGGGGCCGGTCCTGGTGCTGCTTCTTCTTGCGATTCCCTCGTTCAACCTGCTGACGGCGCAGCTGACGCTGCCCGAAAACCCCGATGTGACGATCAAGGCAACCGCCACCCAGTGGCAGTGGAACTACGAATATGAAGGTTCGGGCGACAGCCCGCTCGCTTTCGACAGCTACCTGCTGAAGGATCAGGACCGCGCCGCGGCCGGCAAGGAAGACAAGTCGGTTTATCCCAGGCTTCTCGCCGTCGATAACGAGTTGGTCCTGCCGGTTAACAAGACGGTCCGCGTTCTCGTGACCTCTGCCCCGACCGACGTCATCCACGCTTTCGCCATGCCGTCCTTCGGCGTCAAGATCGATGCCGTGCCGGGCCGCCTGAACGAGACCTGGTTCAAGGCCGAGCGCGAAGGCCTGTTCTATGGCCAGTGTTCCGAGCTCTGCGGCAAGGACCATGCGTTCATGCCGATCGCCATCCGCGTCGTCTCCGAGGACAAGTACAAGCAGTGGCTGACCGCAGCCGCCAGCGACCTGCCCGGCGCCTACAAGACACTCATGGCCGCAACCGATGGTCCCGCAAAGACCCTCGACGTCGCCGAAGCACAGTAATTAAGGGGACCGGGACAATGGCTGGACCTTCCGCTCACGACGATCATTCTCATGATCACGACCACGCGCATGATGATCACGATCATGGGCACGGTGATCACCATGCGCACAAGCCGAGCTTTGCCAATCGCTGGCTGTTCTCGACGAACCACAAGGACATCGGCACGCTTTATCTGATCTTCGCGATCATTGCCGGCATCATCGGCGGCGCGCTTTCCGTCGCCATGCGCATGGAGCTGCAGGAGCCGGGCATCCAGATCTTCCATGGCCTGGCCTCGATGGTCTACGGCTATGAGGGCGATGCCGCCATCGACGGCGCCAAGCAGATGTTCAACATGTTCACCACGGCCCACGCGCTGATCATGATCTTCTTCATGGTCATGCCGGCGATGATCGGCGGTTTCGCCAATTGGATGGTGCCGATCATGATCGGCGCGCCCGACATGGCCTTCCCGCGTCTGAACAACATCTCCTTCTGGCTGATCGTTCCGGCCTTCGCGCTGCTCTTGCTGTCGATGTTCGTCGAGGGCCCGGCAGGCGCTTACGGTACCGGCGGCGGCTGGACGATGTATCCGCCACTGGCAACAACCGGTACGCCCGGTCCGGCGGTCGACCTTGCGATCTTCGCGCTCCATATTGCCGGCGCCTCGTCGATCCTCGGTGCGATCAACTTCATCACCACGATCCTCAACATGCGCGCTCCCGGCATGACGCTGCACAAGATGCCGCTGTTTGCCTGGTCGGTGCTGATCACCGCCTTCCTGCTGTTGCTGTCGCTGCCGGTCCTGGCAGGCGGTATCACCATGCTGCTCACCGACCGTAACTTCGGCACCTCCTTCTTCTCTCCGGAAGGCGGCGGCGACCCGATCCTCTACCAGCACCTGTTCTGGTTCTTCGGTCACCCCGAGGTCTACATCCTCATCCTGCCGGGCTTCGGCATGGTCAGCCACATCATCTCGACCTTCTCGAAGAAGCCGATCTTCGGCTACCTCGGCATGGCCTACGCCATGGTCGCGATCGGCGCCGTCGGCTTCGTCGTCTGGGCCCACCACATGTATACGGTCGGCCTGTCGCTCGACGCGCAGCGCTACTTCGTCTTCGCGACGATGGTCATCGCCGTTCCCACCGGTGTGAAGATCTTCTCCTGGATCGCGACGATGTGGGGCGGCTCGATCTCATTCCGCACGCCGATGCTCTGGGCGATCGGCTTCATCTTCCTGTTCACGGTCGGCGGCGTTACCGGCGTCCAGCTCGCCAATGCCGGTCTCGACCGCTCGCTGCATGACACTTATTACGTCGTGGCCCACTTCCACTACGTTCTGTCGCTCGGCGCCGTCTTCGCGATCTTCGCCGGCTGGTACTACTGGTTCCCGAAGATGACCGGCTACATGTACAACGAGTTGGTCGGCAAGCTGCACTTCTGGGTCATGTTCATCGGCGTCAACCTGGTGTTCTTCCCGCAGCATTTCCTCGGCCTTGCCGGCATGCCGCGCCGCTACATCGATTATCCGGATGCCTTTGCCGGCTGGAACTATGTGTCCTCCATCGGCTCCTACATCTCGGCCTTCGGCGTGCTGATCTTCCTCTTCGGCGTCTTCGAAGCCTTCGCCAAGAAGCGCGTCGCCGGCGACAATCCGTGGGGCGAGGGTGCGACGACGCTCGAATGGCAGCTGCCTTCGCCGCCGCCCTATCACCAGTGGGAACAGCTTCCGCGCATCAAGTAATTGCGCGGGTGTCAGGACGCCGCATTCGATACGGCGTCCTGATATTCTGACATTCAGGACGGAATGATGACGGTCATCGACAATCACGGGACGCTTGCAAAGGACGGCGAATTGTCGGAAGCGAGTGCACGCGATTATTTCGAATTGCTGAAGCCGCGGGTGATGTCGCTCGTGGTGTTCACCGCCCTTGCCGGCCTGGTGCTGGCGCCGGGCCACATCCATCCCGTCCTCGGCCTGATCGCCATTCTCTGTATCGCCGTCGGCGCCGGCGCCTCCGGCGCTCTGAACATGTGGTACGATGCCGACATCGATGCCATCATGAGCCGCACCGCCAATCGTCCGATCCCGGCCGGCCGCATCGCCCCCTCGGAAGCGCTGGCCTTCGGCCTGGTGCTTTCGGGCTTTTCGGTGGTGATCCTCGGCCTTGCCGTCAACTGGCTCTCGGCCGGCATCCTTGCCTTCACCATCTTCTTCTACGCCGTCGTCTACACCATGTGGCTGAAGCGCTCGACGCCGCAGAACATCGTCATCGGCGGTGCTGCCGGCGCCTTTCCGCCGATGATAGGCTGGGCCTGCGTGACCGATAGTGTGACGATCGAGAGCACCGTGCTTTTCCTGATCATCTTCCTGTGGACGCCGGCGCATTTCTGGGCGCTGGCGCTGTTCAAGATGCGCGATTACGAGGCCGTCGGCGTGCCGATGCTGCCGAACGTCGCCGGCGAGCGGGTGACCAAACATCAGATCGTCGCCTATGCAGTGCTGACCGCCGTCTGCGCGGTGTTGCCAACCTTCCTCGGCTTCGCCAGCCTCGGCTATGGCCTGGTGGCCGCCGCCCTCGGCGCGATCTTCATCTACTGTTCCATCGCCGTCTGGCGGATGCCCGACGGCGATCTGAAGATGATCCCGGCAAAGAAGCTCTTCGGCTTCTCGATCTTTTATCTTTTCGCTGTGTTCTCCGCCTTGATGATCGACCGGCTGGCGTCGGTGCTGGTCTCGCATACGGGAGGTTGGTTCTGATGGAATTGGTCAAGCTCACGGAAAAGCAACTCAGGTCGCGCCGCAACCGCAACATCGCCCTGGGGCTGGTGCTTGCCGGCCTCGTCGTTCTCTTCTACGTGATGGCAATCGTGAAGATCGGCGGGGGAACGGCGGGATGAGCGACAACGCCGCCGCACCGAAAAAGCCGGGCCGCAACAACGGCGCCGTGGTGATGATGTGCCTGAGCTTCGTTTTCGGCATGGGCGCGATGAGCTACGCTGCCGTGCCGCTCTACCGGATCTTCTGCCAGGTCACCGGTTATAACGGTACGACCCAGCGCGTCGACCAGGTGTCGAGCGTCGTGCTCGACCGCACGATGCGCGTCACCTTCGACGCCAATGTCGCGCCCGGCCTGCAATGGGACTTCAAGCCGGTCGAGCGCGAGGTCAATCCGAAGATTGGCGAAACGATAAAGGTCCATTTCACCGCCGAGAATCGTTCGAACGAAACCCAGCGCGGCCAGGCGGTTTTCAACGTCACGCCGGGCGAGGCGGGCGTCTATTTCAACAAGGTGCAATGTTTCTGTTTTACGGAAACGGACCTGAAGCCGGGCGAGAAGCTCGACATGCCGGTGGTGTTCTACATCGATCCGGAAATCGTCAAGGCCGTGGAATCGAAGAACATCCGTACGGTCACGCTGTCATATACGTTCTACCCGAAAGAGGGTCCGAAGCCGCTGGCTTCGAATGAGGGTGGAGCGGTAAAGATTGAAAAGAAACTTTGATCAAGGCTCGTTTCCGGCTAAGCCGGGAGCCGAGTGAAGGAAGACATCCGGGGATAATACATGGCCGATGCTCATCAGAAAAATCACGACTATCACATCATTGATCCGAGCCCGTGGCCGATTATCGCCTCGCTCGGCGCCTTCCTCATGGCGATCGGCGGCGTCTGCTACATGCGTTACCTGAACGGCGGCTCGTTCAAGGTCGCCGGCTTCGAACTCGCCAATCCCTGGCTCTTCTACATCGGCTTCGCGCTGGTTCTCTACGTCATGTACGGCTGGTGGGCCGATACGGTGAAGGAAGCCCATGAGGGCGCCCACACCCGCGTCGTCTCGCTGCACCTGCGCTATGGCATGATCATGTTCATCGCTTCCGAAGTGATGTTCTTCGTTGCCTGGTTCTGGGCCTATTTCGACGCCAGCCTCTATCCGAACGAAGCGATTCAGGCCGCGCGCCTGCTCTATACCGGCGGCACCTGGCCGCCGAAGGGCATCGAGGTCCTCGATCCCTGGCACCTGCCGATCTACAACACCGTCATCCTGCTGCTTTCCGGCACGACGGTCACCTGGGCGCACCATGCGCTGTTGCACAACGACCGCAAGGGCCTGATCCAGGGCCTGACGCTGACGGTGCTGCTCGGCGTGCTGTTCTCCTGCGTGCAGGCCTATGAATATGCCCACGCGCCCTTCGCCTTCAAGAATTCGATCTACGGCGCGACCTTCTTCATGGCGACCGGCTTCCACGGTTTCCACGTCCTCGTCGGCACGATCTTCCTGGCTGTCTGCCTGATCCGCGCGATGCGCGGCGACTTCACCCCGAAACAGCATTTCGGCTTCGAGGCGGCCGCCTGGTACTGGCACTTCGTCGACGTCGTCTGGCTGTTCCTGTTCTTCTGCATCTACGTCTGGGGCGGCTGGGGCGCACCGGTCGCAGCCGGCTGATTGCAGCGATATTCAAATAGAAGGCGGGCCTCGTGCCCGCCTTTTTTATGGCTTGATGCGTGTCGCCCGAAAACGACGAAATGATGATTGCCTGACATTCGAGCGGCGAGGTGCCTCCATGGTTTTCTGGATAACTGCGTGGTTGGTTTGGCGATCGCTTATCTCATCGGTTCCATGCCGACAGGTTATCTCGCGGGGAGACTGCTCAGGGGCATCGATATCAGGGAGCACGGGTCTCGGTCGATTGGCGCAACCAACGTATTGCGAACGCTGGGGAAGTGGCCTGCGTCGGCCGTTCTCCTGGTGGATGTGCTGAAAGGCGTGGGGGCAATCCTCTTTGCCTGCTGGTTTTATCCCTGGTTCCACAGATTGCTGTACGGCACGCCGCCAGGGCTTGATCTGGAAACCTGGCTGGCCTGGACTGTTTGCCTGGCCGGATTGGCCGTGTTGCTGGGCCATAGCCGGTCGATCTGGCTGAATTTCAAAGGTGGAAAATCCGTTGCGACCGGGCTCGGCGTATTGCTCGCAATATCCTGGCCGGTGGGTTTGGGCGCCGTGGCGGTTTTTCGCGGCGTCCTCGCCGTCTTCAGGATTGTGTCCCTTGCTTCGATGCTGGCGGCTTTGACCGCGATCGCCCTCATCTGCAGTCTGGAGCAGCCGGTGCCCTATCGCTTGCTGGTGATTGCAGGCGGCGTTTATGTGATTGCGCGCCATCGCGCCAACACCCAGCGACTGCTGGCGGGGACGGAGCCGCGCCTGGGGCAAAGCAGCCCGGAATCGAAAACGTCTGCGTGAATTCAGAGCCGCGACCTGGACTGTTGCCCGATCAGGTGCCTCGAACGGATTGAATGTCCTTCACCATGAGCGGACTGCTTCTGTCGGTGTCGACCATGACCCAGCCGAGCTTTTCGTAGAAAGGCACGGCATCCGGCGCGGCATGGACCTCCAGGCGGCAGAGGCCGTGCTTGGCCGATAGTTTCTCGACTTCGGACATCAAAATCCGCCCGAACCCTTGTCTCTGGTGTTCCGGCAGGATGGCGACAAGCCGCACGACACCGGTCACACCATCCGACAGATCGAGGCGGACTGTGCCGAGAGCAACGCCGTCCTTCCTCAGCAGGAGCGGTATATGGCGCGCCTCATGCTCATCCGGATGCTGGTCATCGTAACTGTCGAGGCCGCGCAGTTCGAACAATACATGCCGCCGAATGGCATGATAGGCTTGCCAGCCCGCGGCCTCTTTCACCTGCTGAAGTTCTATAGCCATCAGCGCGCGCCAGCAATCCGCTCGAAAGCCGAAGGCACTGGAATGCCGAGATCCAGCCGCAAGCGGATCGCCTCGGCGCATTCGAGCGCGGTGAGCACCGACGTATCGACCTCCATGTCATAGATGCCCGGCCGGTGCACTTCATCCTGCCAGCGCTGCACCGGCTCGGGGACCGGCACCGCTTCGCTGGCGCGGAGATAGAGTGTCTCGCGGCCTTCTTGTTTGAATTCCCGCCGCTGCATGATCGTCTCGATCGGACAGTGCACGCCGACGAACAGCACGGAAAAGCCTTCCAGGCGTCGGGTACAGTCGCCGAGGATGCCGAGCGGCTGCGAGTAGCTGTCATGATGGCCGAGATCGGCCACTACATTGAGCCCCAATCCGGCGTGGATGGCGATCGACTCATAAAGGGCCGCATAGAGGAACGGCACCAGTTCTTCGAGTTCCGGCCGCTCACCGCCGGGCCTCAGGCCGATGCCGGGCAGGAAACGCTTCGGCGTCATGGTATTGTAGCTGTCGACGCCGAGGTTGATCCACGGCCCCTCGAATTCCTCCTGGATTGCGCGCGCAATGCTGGATTTTCCGCTTCTCGGCGCACCGTTCAGGATAATGATCTGTCCGGCATGGTTATCGCTCGTCATCAGTTTTCTTCTTCTGTTTGGCGCGAATCACCAACAGGTGGACGCGCAGGCATTTCCATTCGGGATGCGAATACTTTATGGGAGAGTTAAGGCAGCATGGACTGCCGAGAAGGAATGGCATGAGCGAAGATAGCGCCCATTATCCCCCCGTCGACCCGGTCAAGACAGGCATCAAGGGCTGCTGCCCGCGCTGCGGCCAGGGCAAGCTGTTCGATGGTCTGCTCGGGCTCAAGCCGCGCTGCGCGTCCTGCGGCCTCGATTATTCCTTCGCCGATTCCGGTGACGGCCCGGCCGTTTTCGTCATCCTCATCGTCGGCTTCATCGTCATAGGCATGGTATTGTGGCTGCAGGTGAATTACGGGCCGCCGATCTGGGTGCACATCCTGCTCTTCGGGCCGCTGACGATTATCCTGTCGCTGCTGACGCTGCGCTGGTTCAAGGGCATCCTGATCGCCATGCAATACCGCCATAATGCCCGCGAAGGACGCCTGAGTGACTGATATAGAGCACGTAATGCCGCGCCGCCGGCTGCCTGTCATCACCGGCATCCTGGTACTGATCGCCCTTGCCATCCTGATTTCGCTCGGCACCTGGCAGGTGGAACGCCTCCACTGGAAGGAAGGCCTGCTTGCCGATATCGCCGCGCGCCAGCTGGCTGCCCCCGTTCCGCTTGCCGATATCGAGGCGATGGCAGCAAGCGGCGGCGACATCGAATATCGCAGGGTCACCGCCACCGGCCGCTATATCAACAACAAGGAGCGGCACTTCTTCGCCACCTGGCGCGGCCAGACCGGCTTCTACGTCTATACGCCCCTCGAGCTTGCCGACGGGCGCACGCTCTTGGTCAATCGCGGCTTCGTTCCCTATGAGAACAAGGAGCCGGAAATGCGCATGCAGGGCCAGCTGACCGACCAGCAAACCGTCACCGGCCTGGCCCGCGAAAAACTTCCCGGCAAACCCTCCTGGGTGGTGCCGGACAACGACGTCGCCAAGAACATCTTCTACTGGAAAGATCTCGACGTCATGGCCGAAAGCGTCGGGCTGGACAAGGCGCGCGTCATTCCGTTTTTCGTCGATGCAGATTCCACCCCCAATCCGGCCGGCCTGCCGATCGGCGGCGTCACCCAAGTGGCTCTGCCGAACGACCACCTGCAATATGCCTTCACCTGGTACGGGCTTGCCGCCGTGCTCGTCACCGTGGTCGGGATCTCCTGGTTCCGCAAACCCGGCAAGCAGCCTGCGCAATAGTATCGCTTCAATTCTCGCTTATATTGGGCTAGAGGTCCCTAAATCTCTCAACCCGGAACAGACATGAATATTGCGGCGAAACCTCCTTTGACGATCAGGCTCTGCGGCCCGCGCGGCTTCTGCGCCGGCGTCGACCGCGCCATCCAGATCGTCGTGCTGGCGCTGAAATCCTATGGCGCGCCAGTCTATGTGCGCCACGAGATCGTCCACAATCGCTACGTCGTCGAGGGGCTGGAGGCCAAGGGCGCCGTCTTCGTCGAGGAGCTCGACGAGATCCCGGCCGAGCATCGCGCCCAGCCGGTGGTCTTTTCAGCCCATGGCGTGCCGAAATCCGTGCCGGAGGATGCGGCGAGCCGCAACCTGTTCTATCTCGACGCCACCTGCCCGCTGGTCTCCAAGGTCCACAAGCAGGCGATGCGCCACAATCGCCTCGGCCGCCATGTCGTCCTCATCGGCCATGCCGGCCACCCCGAGGTGATCGGCACGATGGGGCAGCTGCCGGAGGGTTCGGTTTCGCTGATCGAGACGATCGAGGATGCCGACGCCTATGTTCCCGTTGACGCCGACAATCTTGGCTATGTCACCCAGACGACGCTGTCGGTCGACGATACCGCCGGCGTCATCACCCGCCTGCACGAGCGCTTCCCGAATCTGACGGCGCCGGCAGCGGACTCGATCTGTTATGCGACGACCAACCGCCAGGAAGTGGTGAAGCAGGCAGCTCCCGGCTGCGATCTCTTCATCATCGTCGGCGCGCCGAATTCCTCCAATTCCAGGCGCCTCGTCGAAGTGGCGCTGAGGGCAGGGGCGAAGAAATCGATCCTGGTGCAGCGCGCCGCCGAACTCGACTGGAACGAGATCGGCACGATTTCGACGCTCGGCCTTTCCGCCGGCGCCTCCGCTCCCGAGGTCATCGTCAATGAGATCATCGAGGCGTTCCGCGCCCGCTTCGACGCCCGCGTCGAGCTGGCCGAAACGGTGCGGGAGACCGAAAATTTCCTCGTCAATCGCGAATTGCGCAGCATCGAGCTGACGGCGGCCGACATGGCCTTCGTCAACGGCTGATCATTTTAAAACCCTATCGCGACCCCGGATCGTCAGTCCGGTGGATCCAATAACAGCAATGCATGAAGGCGAGACCTCACTTGGCAGTCTATACCGATATCGCCGAAGACGATCTGAAATGGTTCCTGACGGAATATGACGCGGGCACGCTGCTCTCCTACAAGGGGATCGCCGAAGGCGTCGAAAACTCCAATTTCCTGCTGCACACCTCCAAGGACCCGCTGATCCTGACGCTCTATGAGAAGCGGGTGGAAAAGACCGATCTGCCGTTTTTTCTCGGCCTGATGCAGCATCTTGCCGCCCGCGGCTTGTCCTGCCCGCTGCCGCTGCCGCGCCGCGATGGCGCGCTGCTCGGTTCGCTTTCCGGCCGCCCGGCGGCGCTGATTTCCTTCCTCGAAGGCATGTGGCTCAGAAAGCCGGAAGCCAAGCATTGCCGCGAGGTCGGCCGGGCGCTGGCCGAAATGCATGTCGCCGGCGAAGGTTTCGCGCTGAAGCGCCCGAACGCGCTTTCGATCGACGGCTGGCAATCGCTCTGGGAGAAGTCCGAGGCACGCGCCGGCGAGGTCGAGCCCGGCCTGCAGAACGAGATCCGCAGCGAACTCGATTTCCTCTCCGCCGCCTGGCCGAAGGGCCTGCCGGCTGGCGTCATCCACGCCGACCTCTTCCCCGACAATGTCTTCTTCCTCGGCGATCGGCTCTCCGGCCTGATCGATTTCTATTTCGCCTGCAACGACCTGCTCGCCTATGACGTCTCGATCTGCCTGAATGCCTGGTGTTTCGAAAAGGACGGCGCTTACAACATCACCAAGGGCACGGCGATGCTCGAGGGTTACCAGAGCGTGCGCCCGTTGAGCGAAGCCGAAATCGCCGCCTTGCCGGTGCTGTCGCGCGGTTCGGCGCTGCGGTTCTTCCTGACGCGGCTCTATGACTGGCTGACGACGCCTGAGGGCGCCATGGTCACCAAGAAGGACCCGCTTGAATATCTCCGCAAACTGCGCTTCCACCGGCAGATCAAATCGCCGGCCGAATATGGATTGAGCCTATGAAACACGTCGATATCTTCACCGACGGCGCATGCTCCGGCAATCCCGGCCCCGGCGGCTGGGGCGCGGTGCTGCGTTATGGCGACACCGAAAAAGAGCTGTGCGGCGGCGAGGCGGATACCACCAACAACCGCATGGAACTGCTGGCGGCAATCTCGGCGTTGCAGGCATTGAAGAGCCCGTGCGAGGTCGATCTCTATACCGACAGCGCCTATGTCAAGGACGGCATCTCCAAGTGGATTTTCGGCTGGAAGAAAAACGGCTGGAAGACCGCCGACAAGAAGCCGGTGAAGAATGCCGAGCTCTGGCAGGCGCTGGAAGAAGCCCGCAACCGCCACACGGTGACGCTGCACTGGGTCAAGGGCCACGCCGGCCACCCGGAAAACGAACGCGCCGATGAACTTGCACGCAGGGGCATGGAGCCGTTCAAGAAGGGCAAGGCGGTTTCGTTCTAAGTAAGCCGGATAATGGGCAGGATTGTTTCTCCTGCTGCTCGAGGCGCTGCCACGATTCCCCTTCTCCCCAGCGGGGAGAAGATGCCGGCAGGCAGATGAGGGGGTGAGCGGCGAGCGCGAATGCGCTGAGCGCGAGCGAAGGGCAATGATGAAGGGCACGCCGTGCGTGCACCCTCATCAGACCCTTCGGGCCACCGACCGCGGTCGAGCCACAGGTCTCGACCCGTCCTTCGGACCCCCGCTGGGGAGAAGAGGAAGCAAGCAGCAGCTCTCTCGCGCCGCCGCCTGCTACGATGCCGCCGCGCCTTGGATCAGCCGGTGCAGATATTCGAGCTTGGCCACGACAGGTGAGGAGAGCACGAAGGGGTAGGAATCCGGTTGGCCCATGCTGCGCTGGATGGCGTTGATCGCCAGGCTGAGCGGCACCCAGGCGCTGACCAGCTGTTCGGCGCTCCTTGCCCGGTAGGGGAGGAAATCCACCTCGCCGGCGATTTCCTCATGGCCGCGAGGATCGATGGCGATGCCGAAGGCGCGGGCGGTTTCGAGCGTATCGACGATATGGAGGTAGTGGGCGAAACATTCGGCAAAATCCTCCCAGGGGTGGGATGCAGCATAGGCGCTGATGAAATTGTCCTGCCATCCCGAGGGCGCGCCGCCGGCATAGTGGTTTTGCAGGGCGGCTGCATAATCCTGCCGCTCGTCGCCGAAGACGGCGCGGAAATCCGCCTGGCCGTTGCGGTCGCGCACCAGCTTGTTCCAGATGAAATGGCCGGTCTCATGGCGGAAATGGCCAAGCAGGGTGCGATAGGGTTCGTTCATCGAACTGCGCGCCTGCTCGCGCGTCGCATCGTCGGCCTCTGCGGCGCGGATGGTGATCAGCCCTTCCTCGTGGCCGGTCATGGCCGGCACGACGTAGCCGTTGCTCTCGATCGAATCTTCGAGGAAATCGAACACCAGGCCACCTTTCGTATCTTGCGCCCGATCGGGATGCGGCAGCCTCCAGCGCAACAGCGAATAAAACAGATGACGCTGCGCCTGGCTGATGCGCCGCCAGCGATCGATTCCGTTTTGGGTATCGGTGTTCGGAACCAGCCGGTTATGGCGGCAGGCAACGCAGAATTCGCTTTCGCCATCGCCATCCACCAGCCAGTTGCAGATATCGAGGCCGGCATTGGCGCAGAAGCGGACTTCACGGTCGGGGTCCGAAACGAGCTGCCAAAGCGTTTCGTCGCGCGGCTCCAGCGCATGCATGGCGAGATCGCCGGGCAGGAAGCCGAGGCGATGGTTGCAACGGACGCATTGGCGGTTGTCGAAGTGGACGACCTGATCGCAATTGTCGCAGGCGAAAAGCTTCATCGTATATCTCTGCACAGCCTGAGTGTGGTGGATTAAAAATGCCTGCCGCGCGAGGGGCGCAGCAGGCATGGTTCATGACGGATGAGCTTGCGGCTCAGAGCCGGTCGACGGCGCCCTTGAGCTTGTCCTTGACCTTGCCGGTTGCGACCTGTCCCTTGCCTTTGGCTTCCTGAACGGTGCCCTTGGCCTGCATTTCGCGATCATCCGTGGCCTTGCCGACGGCCTGTTTGGTCTTGCCGGCAATTTCGTTTGCCTTGCCGGAAATCTTGTCGCTGGTGCTACCCATAGGTGATGTCTCCTTCGTCAGCACGGGCCTCTTGCCCGTGTTTGCCGAAGTGAAACGTCAATCGCAACTATTCGTTCCCGCCACATTCAGGCCAGTCGGCTCAGGCATGCCCGGCTTCGGCCGAAAGCATGGCAGCGGTAACGCCCATGCCGGCGAGCGCCCGCTCGTATTTGTCGTCGAGGCTGCGGTCGAAGATCAGTTCCTCATTGGCCGCGCAGGTGAGCCAGCCATTGTTGACGACCTCGTTTTCCAGCTGGCCGGCCGACCAGGAGGAATAGCCGAGCAGCATCGTCGCGCGCGTTGGCCCATCGCCCTTGGAGATGGCACGTACGATGTCGAGCGTCGCCGTCAGGCAGATGTCGTCGCTGACGGGGATCGAGGAATCGCTGGAGTAATCGTCCGAATGCAGCACGAAGCCGCGGCCGCTTTCCACCGGGCCGCCGGTCTGGATCGGGAAGTCGCGCGCTCGCTTCGGCAGCACGATCGAATCTTCCTGCTTGATCATATCGAGATGCAGCAGCACATCGGTGAAGGTGAGGTTCTGCGGGCGGTTGATGACGAAGCCCATGGCGCCGGCATCCGAATGAGCGCAGATATAGATCACCGTGCGCGCAAAATTGCGGTCTTCGATGCCGGGCATGGCGATGAGGAACTGGCCATCGAAGAAGCCACGTTCCCGTCTGTTCTTCAGCGTCGATAAGGACATCGTTCCTCCTGCTGCCAACCGCACCGAGGCTTGACAAGAGAAACATGGGCCAATGTCACACATCAATCAACCAAAAATGAAGATTTAAATCGCCGCGACTTCTGGCGGCCAAACAGCACTTTCGATAAACCTTTGTTCCATGATGATTATTTCCTCGGTCCCGCGCCGGCTTTTAATTGCGGTCGTCTCAATGGGCGCAGCCCTCGCCGCCCATTGTTCGGCCCACGCGGAAATGAGCGCCTGGGCGGAGAACGAAGGCGGCCGTATGCGCCTCGTCGCACTGGCGCCCGATGCCGCCGGCAAAATCCGCGCCGCTCTGCAGATCGAGCCGAAAGCAGGCTGGATCACCTATTGGAAAGAGCCCGGAAACAGCGGCATTCCGCCTCAGTTCACCATCGCGGCGGGCAGCGGCGTGACGCTCGATGCCATCGGCTATCCCGTTCCGAAGCATTTCTTCAACGGCGTGGTCGAGGATATCGGCTATGACGCGCCGGTAACGCTGCCGCTGTCGCTGAAAGCGGCAGGCAAAGGCGAAGTCGAGATCGACGCCTTGGCCTTCATCGGCATCTGCAAAGATATCTGCATTCCCTTCCAGGCGAATTTTCAGCTGAAGCTTGGCCCTGCCATCCAGTCGCACCGCCAAGAGGAGGCGATCCTTGCGGCGGCCGATGCAAGCCTGCCGAAGGCGCCATCGGCCGATTTCGATGTGACGGCGCATGCGATGGCGGCTGACCGGAAGACGCTGTCGCTGACGCTGGCCTTGCCGGGCGAAGGGACGGGCGCGCCCGATATCATCGTCACCGGGCCGAGCGGTTATGCCTTCACCAAGCAGATCGGCGGCAAACGCGACGGCGCTGTCTTCAAGACCGATGTCGCCATCGGCAAACTGCCGAAGGATTACGACATATCAGGCAAGCGCTGGGGCGTGCTGGTAATCAATGGCGAAAGGGCAATGGAGACGACCGTTCCTTTTGAGTGACGGGCTTGCCTTTGAACGCTCGGCCTTGCCTTTGAAGGAGCCGATCTTATAGTCGCCGCAGATCCTTCTGCGGTGCCCGCCGCCGCCAATGCCAGAACCTCAACAAGCCGGCCCTCCAAAGCCGGAACTCAAGGAGAAAACCATGACCATCGCAATCGGCGACAAGCTTCCTGCTGCCACCTTCAAGGAAAAGACCGCTGACGGCCCGGTCGAAATCACCACGGACCAGCTCTTTTCCGGCAAACGCGTCGTGCTGTTTGCCGTGCCGGGCGCCTTCACGCCCACTTGCTCGCTGAACCACCTGCCGGGTTATCTCGAAAACCGCGACACCATCCTCGGCAAAGGCGTCGACGACATCGCCGTTGTCTCTGTCAACGACTGGCATGTGATGGGCGCCTGGGCGCAATCCTCCGGCGGCATGGGCAAGATCCACTTCCTCGCCGATTGGGACGCCGGCTTCACCAAGGCCGTCGGCCTCGACACCGACCTCTCCGCCGGCGGCCTCGGCCTGCGCTCCAAGCGTTATTCGATGCTGCTGGAAGACGGCGTGGTCAAAGCCCTCAACATCGAGGAAAGCCCCGGCCAGGCCACGGTCTCGGGTGCAGCCGCGATGCTGGAATTGCTCTGAGCTTTCGATGGGTATCTGCCACTTAATACCTGGAAATCGACGCACTGAGTTTGGCCTATTGGCCCCCAACCCTCTGTCATCCCAGGCCTTGAGCCTGGGATCCACGCCCGGCGCTGATCGAGGACAAAGTGGATCCTCGGGTCAAGCCCTGGGTCAAGCCCGAGGACGACGGAGGGTGGGGCGGCTTTTGGAGCAAGGGCAGCGACGTGTGGGGACAAGTTGCATTGTGATCAACCAGAGGAACCGAACGCTCGGTATTGGGTGCGACATCTAAGCTGGAGCGCTGCGCCTGCGCGCATCAACAGATGAAGGCGCGGCCGTTCAGTCGGCCTTTTCCAATTGTTTGGGCAGTCCTGAGGTGTGATGCAGAAAAGTGCGAGCGGGTTTCGGCGGCTCTCAGGGCCATCCCCATTGCCCAGCCAGGCTTCCGATAGTGGCAAACGCGCCAAACAGCAGCATCAGCGGAAAAACCCGCTTTGCATACCAGCCGTGTTCGCCGGGAGTCATTTTCATCGGGTCGCGACGGCTCGTGATGGCTGGAAACATCAGCCAGAGCACAATAACGAACGTCACGCCTGCTGCGGCAAAGAATATGGCGCTTGTCATGGCCAGACACTACAACTTCGTTGAAATTCATCAATGATGTTTCGGCATCCTGAGTGCAGCGCACGCCAACGGCGAGTTTGGCAGAACCACGCTCCCAATCTCCTTCATCCCAGGCCTCCGAGCCTGGGATCCACGCCCGGTGCCGATCGAGAGCAGAGTGGATCCTCGGGTCAAGCCCGAAGAGGACGGAGGGTGGGGTGGCTTTTGGAGCTAGGACCGCGGCGTTTGGCCGGATGCACGCCCATTGTGCTTCTCGTCGGTCGCCCTCGCTAACGTCCGGCAGGCTCGGGCTTGGCCTCGAGCACAATGTCGCTGCTGGCCGACGCTGCTTCGACAGGTTCAGCCTCCACTCCGGCCTGATCATGGAGCAAGTCTGGCCTGACGCACTTGGCTGTCAAATGGCCGCACCTCGCTATCCCGCAATAACAACTTCGCGACGAAGCCGCGCCTCAATCTCGCCGCAATCGTTATAACATAACCGTAATGTTATTACATTTGTAGGATGAGCCATGCCCCCGAGTCCCGACCGCCCCTTCGTCAGCCTGCTGGGACAGTCGGCTCTATCCAGAGTGATCGGCATCTCGCTGGTCGTTGCCGCCCTTTGGCTGGCCATTCATTGGGCGGTTCTGCTGCCATGACGCCGGCGATCCGTCTCGACAATCTGACGGTCGCCTATAACCGGCATCCCGCCATCCACCATGTCTCCGGCGCCTTTGCGCCGGGCAGCCTGACGGCGATTGCCGGGCCGAATGGGGCGGGCAAGTCGACGTTGTTGAAGGCGATTATGGGTGAGCTTCGCCCGGCCGAAGGCAGGGTCGAGCACCGGCTGGGGCGAGCGGAGTTCGGTTATCTCCCGCAGGCGGCCGAGATCGACCGGCGTTTTCCGATCTCGGTCATCGACACCGTCATGCTCGGCGCCTGGAAGACGGCAGGAGCCTTCGGTCGAATTGCTGCGGCCGAGGTGAAGAGGGCAGGCGAGGCGCTATCTGCCGTCGGCCTCGAAGGTTTTGGAAAACGTCATGTCGGATCGTTGTCGGCCGGCCAATTCCAGCGTGTGCTGTTTGCCCGCCTGCTGCTGCAGGATGCCGGCATCATCCTGCTCGACGAGCCGTTTACGGCAATCGATGCCCGCACCACCAGGGACCTGATCGATATCGTCACCCGCTGGCATGGCGAGGGCCGCACGGTGATTGCCGTGCTGCATGATTTCGAGCTCGTGCGCGCGCATTTTCCCGAGACCCTGCTGCTTGCCCGCGAGCTTGTCGGCTGGGGCCCGACCGCCGAGGTCATGTCTTCAGTCAATCTGCTGAAGGCCCGCGCCATGGCCGAGCGCTGGGATGAGGATGCCGAGGCTTGCGGCCCTGAACAGGCGCCGGCGGCATGACGGCTTACGATCTCTTCTTCGCGCCGTTTGCCGATTTCGGTTTCATGCGCCGGGCGCTGGTCGCCTGCCTTTGCCTCGGACTCGGCTCCGGGCCGATCGGCGTCTTCCTGATGCTCAGGCGCATGAGCCTGATGGGCGATGCCATGAGCCATGCCGTGCTGCCGGGGGCGGCGATCGGTTACCTCGTCGCCGGCTCGCTGTCGCTGACGGCGATGGGCCTCGGCGGCCTTGTCGCCGGCCTGTCGGTGGCGCTGCTTTCCGGCGCCGTCAGCCGGATGACCGTGCTGCAGGAGGATGCGAGCTTTGCCAGCTTCTATCTCGCGTCGCTGGCGCTCGGCGTGCTGATCGTCTCGCTGCGCGGTTCGAATATCGATCTGCTGCATGTGCTCTTCGGCACCATTCTGGCGATCGATGCTCCGGCCCTTTATCTGATCGGCGCGATCACCTCGCTGACCCTTGTCATCCTCGCCCTCATCTACCGCCCGCTGGTGGCCGAATGCTTCGATCCCGGTTTCCTGCGCGCCGTCGGCGGGCGCGGGCCGGTCTATCACGTGCTGTTCCTGCTGCTGGTGGTCTTGAACCTCGTCGCCAGCTTCCAGGCGCTCGGCACGCTGATGGCCGTCGGCCTGATGATGCTGCCGGCGGCGGTCGCCCAGCTCTGGTCGCGCAACTTAGCCGTGATGATGGCGATCGCTGCTTCAAGTGCCGCCGCCTCCGGCTATCTCGGCCTGATCGCCTCCTACCATCTCGAACTCGCCTCCGGCCCGACGATCATCATGACGGCGGCGATCCTCTACGCCTTTTCCATCCTTTTCGCGCCCTCCGGCCTCGCCAGGCGCTTCTTTCCCCGCCCGCATCTGAAGGGCTGATCCCAAGGAGACTTCGATGACCCCGCAAAGACTGCTTCTCTCCGCAGCAATCCCCGCTCTGATGGCGCTGTCGGCCATGCCGGCCTCCGCCGAAACGCTGAAGGTGGTTGCCTCCTTCACCGTGCTTGCCGACGTCGTCAAACAAGTCGGCGGCGACCATGTTGACGTGAAGAGCCTGGTTGGGCCGAATGGCGATCCCCATGAATTCGAGCCGTCCCCGGCCGACGCCAAGAATTTGAACGCGGCTCAAGTGACTTTCGTCAGCGGCGAAGGGCTGGAAGGCTGGATGGACCGGCTGATCACCGCCTCGGGCTACAAGGGCAAGCCGGTCACCGTCTCCGAAGGCATCGACACCCGCACCATGGATGAGGACGGCGAAAAGATCACCGATCCGCATGTCTGGAACAGCCCGGTCAACGTCAAGATCTGGGTCGCCAATATCGAAAGGGCGCTGTCATCTGCCGACCCCGCCGATGCCGCGGCGTTCAAGGCCAATGCCGAGACGTATACAAAGAGGCTGGACGAATTGAACACCTACGCCCACGCGAAATTCGACAAGGTAGCCGACGATCGCCGCAAGGTGCTGACCAGCCATGATGCCTTCGGTTATTTCGGCCGCGAGTATAATGTCAGCTTCCTCGCGCCCCTCGGCCTTTCCACCGAAAGCGAGGCATCGGCCGCCGACGTCGCCAAGCTGATCGAGCAGATCAAGGGCGAGCACGTGAAGGCCTATTTCTTCGAGAATTCCAACGATCCCCGCCTCGTCAAGCAGGTCGCCAAGGCAACCAGTGCCGAGCCCGGCGGCGAGCTCTATGTCGAGTCCCTCTCCGACGCCAAGGGTCCGGCGCCGACCTATGAGAAGATGTTCCGCTACAATGTCGACCAGCTCGCCGCCGCCATGGCGAAATCGAGCTGAGCCGGCGCACAGTCAGGGTGCGGCCCGGTGCTCGTCACGGGCCGCAGTCCACACCTCGCGCGCCGCATCGACATTCATGATTGCGATGCCGATCCCGACGATCAGGTCGGGCCACGCCGACGTCCAGAAAAACGCGGTGATCAATCCCGCACCGACGATTGCAATATTCGCGACCGCGTCGTTGCGGGCGGACAGGAAGGCCGCCTTCGTCAGGCTTCCGCCGTGATGACGAAAGCGGGCGAGCAGCAAGGCGCAGCCCAGATTGACGACGAGGGCGCCGAGGCCAGTCAGGGATAACGCAAAGGCCTCGGGCGCAACAGGCACGGTGAACTTCTGCCAAGCGGTCCAGATCGTGGCGATCGCCGGTGCGAGCAGAATTGCGGCGAGTGCCATGCCGACGCGGGCTCGCGACCGCATCGACCAGCCGAGCGCCATCAGGATCAACAGATTGACCGAGGCATCTTCGAGGAAATCGACCGAGTCTGCGAAAAGCGAGACAGACCCGATCGAAAGGGCGACCGTGAACTCGATTCCGAAATAGGCGAGGTTCGCGAGCGCGACGATCGTGACGGCGCGGCGAAGGGCGGAACTTTGCATATCCGTATCAGTCTTTTCCATAAATCAGCCGAGGACGGCGCTGTTTGCTCGCGGCTGCGAGACACTGCTGCAAGCCTAAGTGCAGCATGTCCTTGCAGCACAAGGGGAGGGCCGCTCGGGCCGATCCCGTTTTCGCGTAGACCGCTTGCGGCTCTTAGAGATTGAGGTCGAAGACCAGGATGCCGGCAAGGCCTCCATCCGTCGAAGAGACGATGCGCTCGCCAACGGTCGCATGCTCGGGATGGATGAGATAGGCGTCGCGAGCCTCAGCACTCTCAAAGGTCACGGCAAAACCGTCGACGAAGCCGCCATGCAGCCCCTCGGGCGAAACGTTCGGCCCGTATTTGATATCAAGGATGCCGGGAATAACCTGCTTGAGGGCGGCGATCGCCGCAAACAGCGACTGCTTGTCGTCGCTCGTCATCGCGGTCTTCAGCCGCAGGAATACGCAGTGCAGGATCATCAGTGCTCCTCCCGATTTTCTGTGTCGGCAGAATAGCCGCGAAAGCCGGGAGGGCAATGAGATTATTTCCACGCCGGCGTTGCGGCGTGAAGCTGGCTCTTTTGTTTATGCAGGTCGGTGTCTCGGAACCGCTGCACACGTCCTGATGACATGCATTGATCAGCTCGCCAGCTTCATCGCTGCTGGCGACTGGCTGGCGCGCGAAACTGCGCCGCCGAGGCCGAAGCGGCCGACGACCGCTGCCAGGTTCTCCGTTTCCTGCGCAAGCCCCTGTGCTGCGGCCGTCGTCTCTTCGACCATGGCGGCGTTCTGCTGGGTAACCTTGTCCATCAGATCGGCGGCGGCGGAAACTTCCCGCAGGCTGATTGCCTGCGCCTGCGCGCTGGTGGCGATTTCATTGACCGTATCGCTCATGCCGACAACGCGATCGACGATCTTGGAGAGCGCCACACCGGTTTCTTCGACCAGGTTGACGCCGGTCTGAACCTGCGACGACGACATCGAGATCAGCCCGCTGATTTCCTTTGCCGCCTGGGCGGAGCGTTGCGCCAGTTCCCTGACCTCCTGGGCGACGACGGCAAAGCCCTTGCCGGCTTCACCGGCCCGCGCTGCCTCGACGCCGGCATTGAGCGCCAGCAGGTTGGTCTGGAAGGCGATTTCGTCGATCACCCGGATGATATTGCCGATCTTGCCGGAGGAGCCCTGGATTTCGGTCATCGCCTCGATCGCACGGGCAACGACTTCGCCGCCCTTTTCGGCATCGGCGCGGGCAAGCTTCATCGTTTGCTGCGCGCTGTTTGCCCCTTCGGACGTGTCGTTGACGCCGCGGGTGACCTCACCGAGTGCCGCGACCGTTTCCTCCAGTGAGGCGGCCTGCTGTTCCGTGCGCCGCGCAAGATCGTTCGACGCCGTCGAAATCTCGCCGAGGCCTGAGCGGATGGTGTAAACGGCGTGGACGACGTTGCGGATGGTGTCTTCCAATGCGGAAACCGACGTATTGAAGTTCGCCCGGATCGTCTCGAATTCCGGCGCCACCTTGTCGTTCATCCTGACGGTCAGATCGCCCGAAGCCAGAAGGCCGAACCGGCTCTGCACGACTTCGACGAAATGGTGCAGATCCTCGGCCTTGGCCTGCTCGAGGTCGCCCTGGCGTTTGCGGTCGGTTTCGACCTGCGCCTGAAGCGTCTCCTGCTCGTCCTTGAGCGCCTCGCCGCGGGCGAGTTGATGGCGGAATTTTTCGAGCGCGCTCTTCAGGCTTCCAAGCTCGTCGGCGCTGCCATTATGGTCGATCTGCTCGCGATAATTCCCGCCCGCCATCTTCTGGACGGCGCTCAGAATGCCCTTCAGCGGCTTGCCGATCAGGGTGCGGCTCGCCGTCAGAATGACGCCGAGCATCACGGCCAGAATAAGAAGTCCGCCAATGACCGTATTATAGATCTGTTGCCAAACCGGCGCCGAGAAGGTTGCGGCCGGCACATCCAGGACCGCTGCCCAGGTGGTGTTCATTCCGCGGGCGGTAAACGGATAGACCAGGCGGACGGCGCCATCAGGCAAACCAGATATCACCCGCATCTTGCCGTCGGCCAGCGCCTGCTTGACGTCATCCGCGCCGGCATCGGCATAGTCCTTCATCAGATTGTCTTTGTCGGGATGGGCGAGCCACTTGCCGTCATTGGCAAGCAGCATGACCCGCCCGCCATCGAAGGGGTGCATCTGCGTCAAGGCGGCTGTGAGATCATCGAGTTTGATATCGACGCCAGCCAGGCCAACGACAGTCCCGTTCACCTGCATCGGCACCGAAACCGAGGTGACGAGCTTATTCATGTTGGTCAGATAGGGAGAGGTGATGATCGCCTTTCCGCTCTTCAGGGGCGCGCTGTAATATTCGTCCTCAGGCTTGATGCTCCATGTCGAGAATTCCATCTTGCCGTCATCGCCCTTGGTCCAATACGGCGTGAAAATGCCCTCCTTGTTCAAGGCATCCGTGCCGGTTGTCGGGTGGGGACCGTCGATCAATTCGCACATCCAGGCGCCGAACACGCTCGGATATTGCGGAGCCACGGCCTTGATCATCGCAACGATGTCGGCCCGGCTTTTCGATCCGCCGTCGACGAAACCGGAGAGGCTTGCGGCCAGAGCCGTACCGGCCGAGGTGGCCTCGGTGATATTGGTTGCCACCTGTTGGCTGACCACGGCCGCCTGCTCGGTCGCAAGCGCCATGACCTCCCGCTCGGTATTGGTCTTCACACTCACCGCATTGAAGGCGGTGTAAGCGATCAGGACGCCGGCGATCGCAGTGCCGGTCGCAAGGATGAGTTTCGCTGAAACGGTTCTGATCATCTAAAAAGCCCTTCATGTCGGCTGATGAAATCTGCTTCGGGCGCGAGGTCATCGAGGAAGGCTGGCGGCGCTGAATGAGGGATAGGCGAGCCACGCATGCGTGCGGGTGAGCACGCGTCTCTGTCTTCGAAACCAGGCGAATTGAAAATTTCGGCGGGTTCATCCCGAAGATGCAAGCGGAAACATCACCGCGCGCCGTGCGGATCGTCATCGGGAGCGGCAACATTGCCGGCTGCGATGACGATCATCATTGCGGTCAGTACAAGATCAGCAGGCTGTGAATAAAAGTTTAAGGGCCAGGAAATTCAATCAAAATCGGCGAGATGAAGACTACATCTGATCGGTCGTGACCATCGGGCGCTTGTAGATCTTCTGGACCAGATCGCGGGACAAGACGCGGGCTTGGTCTTTCTCAGCCGCCGTCATCGGCCGGCAGGTGTTCCGGATGTTGGAACCATCGAGCACTGTCGCGGCACCCGAATTGGCGATGACGAGGTGCCAACTGCAGGACGCGACCTTGTCGATGGCAACGGCACCGTGGCAACCGGTGGACAGGCAGAAGGCGACGGTTACCTGTGCGCCGTGATCGCCTTTACCAGCCAGCTCCATGGCCGTCTTGAAATCCTTGACCCAGCGCTCGCAATGTCCCTGTTTTTCCCCCGGCAGGCAGCTCTTGGTGACGGGAGTGAGTTCGCCGGCCTGAAGCGGCGCGACGCAAAAAACACCCAAGGACAGGGTGAGCAGAAACTTGAGCATGGGATTTTCCTTGTGCAAGCAATGAGAGGCGCACATCGCCGGCCGTTGGTCAATGACCCTTTATGGGAGGGAAGGGGCGCTCTTTATGGAAATTGCCGCGCCACCCGGAAAATCCGAAATTGTGTAGCCAATACACCAACTCTTTCCCTCAACTCAAACCGGCCGGATTGCACCGATTGCGGACGTTCAGACGATGAGCGACCATAGAGGTTCAGTACGCTGACGGCGCTGCCGAAATTGAGTACTTAACCCTTTCGGACACGTAAACCACATAAGCCTGCTGTGTACGCAAAGCTATACCCCAGCGTACAAGCCCCCATCCCGCTTATACCCTTTCCGTCAGGGCTAAAGCTGGTACAGAGACTGTACTCATTGACGGGCATATATTGGAAGCCGTCCAACAAGCGCGTCCATGGGGGAACTGGATGTACAAGGCAACTTAAATACCCCCTCGCAAAAATTTATCAGATTCCGAAACGCGACCTGTCAGTGATCAGTAGCCCTCCGATCACCGCCGAAGCAATTTAAGAAGGAATAGCGCACTGCGGCGGAGCAAAGAAGCAAGTTCGCTATCAAATCTTGTGGTATTCCGCCTTGAGGACTCTGATGCGCTCAGTCTATGCAGATTACCAACTCCTTGTAAAACGTGATTCTTTCAATGGGACAAATCGTGTGAGCCATAACCATGATCAACTTGTAGGCTTCATCTGGAACATCGCGAATAAGTTGCGCGGCCCTTATCGCCCCCCGCAATACAGACGCGTGATGCTCCCTATGATCGTGTTGCGTCGTATGGATTGTGTCCTCGCTCCGGCTCGAACCAAAGTACGCGCGCAGTATGAAAAGCTGGTAGCCCAAGGTCACAGCGAAGAAGCAATCCATAAGATCCTCGGCAAGTCCGCAACCGAGGGCCGGGATCAGCCGCTTTACAATACCAGCAAGTACGACTTCGAAAATCTTCTCGGAGAACCAGATCAGATTGCGCGTAACCTAATCACTTACATTGATAGCTTTTCGCCCAAAGCCAGGGACATATTTGACAAATTTGGTTTCGAACAGGAGGTTGAAAAGCTCGACAATGCCAACCGATTATTTCTGATTATACAGGAATTCGCTAAGCCTGAAGTTGATCTACACCCAAAAAAGATAAGTAATCTACAGATGGGATATATCTTCGAGGAGCTGGTTCGCAAGTTCAACGAACAGGCTAACGAGGAAGCCGGGGACCATTTCACACCTCGTGAAGTCATTCGGTTAATGGCCCATCTGATGTATACCGACGACGAGGAGGTCTATACGCCCGGCATTGCAAGAACGATCTATGACCCTACGTGTGGAACCGGGGGTATGCTTTCCCTATCTGAAGAGTACATCCGCGAGCAGAACCCGCAGGCAAACCTGATCCTCTACGGTCAAGAGTATAATGCCGAATCCTATGCGATCTGTTGCTCCGATTTGCTTATCAAGGATGAGCCCATCGACAACATCCATTTCGGTGACACGCTCGGCGATGGCAGGACGGAAGACGGCCATGCGGACAAGAAGTTTCACTACATGATGGCCAACCCACCGTTTGGCGTCGAATGGAAGACCCAGCAATCCATCGTTCAAAAGGAAGCCGATACCCTTGGGTTCTCTGGACGCTTTGGCGCAGGTACGCCGCGTATCAACGATGGTGCGTTGCTGTTTCTTCAGACAATGATCAGTAAGATGCGCCCAAGCCCCGAAGAAGGCGGAGACGGCTCCAAGATTGCGATTGTCTTCAATGGCTCGCCACTCTTCACAGGCGACGCCGGATCTGGCGAAAGTAATATCCGCCGCTGGATCATCGAGAACGATTGGCTGGATGCGATCATCGCGCTGCCGGACCAGATGTTCTACAACACCGGCATATTGACCTACATTTGGATGGTCACGAACCGCAAGCGTCCCGAACGGCGCGGCAAGGTGCAGCTAATTGACGCCACCAAACATTTCCAGAAAATGCGTAAGAGCCTGGGCAACAAGCGCAATGAACTCAGCGATGATCACATCAATGAGATTACCCGCCTATATGCTGCGTTCAAACACGACGACACCTCACGCGTGATCATCGATGGTGAGACTAAAGAGCGCATTTGTTCAAAGATCTTCGACAACCGTGACTTTGGCTATCTCAAGATAATCGTTGAGCGGCCCCTCAAGTTAAATTTCCAGGCCAGCGCCGACCGTATCGCGCGGCTTGCTGGTGAGACGGCTTTTACAAAGTTGGCTGAAAGTAAAAAGCGCAAAGACGCGGCTGTTGTCGCTGCGGAGGAAAAGGCCGGTAAGGCTCTGCAAGATCAGATCATCGCCGTGCTGGCAAGCATGCCTGACACTTTGGTGAAGAACCGTCCCAGCTTCATCAAGTTACTCAATGTTGCCTTCAATGCTTCAGCGGTTAAGCTGGAAGGGCCGGTCCGTAATGCGATCCTGAGTGCTCTATCGGAACGTGATGAGTCCGCCGACACCTGCCTTGATGCCAAACGCAACCCCGAGCCGGATACTGAGCTGCGCGATACCGAACTGGTGCCGCTACCCACAGATATTGAGCTTCCCTTGCTTAACGCTGGCGAAGGTGAACTGAATGATGATGAGCTGCCCGAACTTGTGTTTGACCATGTCGAGGCCTATCTGGCCGCCGAGGTGCATCCGCATGTGTCTGACGCCTGGGTCGATCACAAGAAAACCAAGATGGGCTATGAAGTCCCGCTCAACCGGCATTTCTATGTATATGAACCGCCGCGCCCGTTGGAAGAGATTGAAGCGGATATCGAGGGAGTTACCCGCGACATCATGGAAATGCTTAAGGGGATCACCTCATGAGCTACGCGCCTTATCCAGCATATAAGGACAGTGGCGTCCCACGGCTTGGGCTAGTGCCAGTGGGCTGGGAGACCAGTCGGATTGACTTCCAATGTACCGTTAAGGCCCGCCTCGGGTGGAAAGGCCTGACAGCGTCCGAGTATGTTGATGAGGGCTACGTCTTCCTTGCCACGCCAAACATCAAAGGAAAAGAGATAGACTTTGAAAACGTCAATTACATCAACGAACAGAGGTACCTAGAATCTCCAGAGATAATGATCGAGCCAGGAGATGTTCTGCTTGCAAAAGATGGATCGACCCTCGGCACGACAAACTTCGTGCGTTCTCTACCAAGACCAGCAACGGTGAACAGCTCGATCGCTATTGTCAGGCCGCGAAAGAACAACATTGACGGTGCATTTATTTTCAGGTGGATTGAAGCCGATATCATCCAGTCGAAAATCCAGGAAATGAAGGATGGGCAAGGCGTTCCTCACCTTTTCCAATCGGATATTCGCAAGTTTCCCTTGCCGCTTCCCCCACTCGATGAGCAAATGGCCATTGCGCGGTTTTTGGATGAGAAGACCGCAGAGATTGATAGTCTGATCGCCAGGATGAGGGAGCTTCTGCGCCGTCTGTCCGAACAACGCACCGCGCTGATCACCCACGCTGTCACCAAAGGCCTCAACCCCGACACCCCCATGAAGCCCAGCGGCATCGACTGGCTCGGAGATGTGCCGGAGGGATGGGAGGTGAAGAAGATCAAATATTTGGCTAGCTACATTGGTAGTGGAAAAACCCCGCGCGGTGGAGCAGAAATCTATACCGATGAGGGCGTGATGATTTTACGCAGCCAGAACGTCTACGATGACGGATTGCGGCTGAACGATGTCGCTTTCGTCCCGGAAGAAGTTGAAGCGTTGCAGCGCAATACTCGGGTCAGGGAGGGTGATGTACTTCTCAACATCACAGGTGCATCTATTGGAAGATCCAGTATCGTCCCTGCTACCTTGGCTACCGCCAATGTAAACCAGCACGTGTGTATTTTCAGATCCATCCCTCAAAAACTGCAAAGTCGTTTCTTACATGCATTCTTCTGTTCGAGCGCAGGGAAGGAACAAGTTAGTTCGAACGAGAACGGCACTTCGCGAGAAGGACTGAACTTTCGGCAAGCAGGTAATCTAGTTTTAGCTCTTCCGCCGCTGAGCATGCAGAATGATATTGTTGAACACTTGGACGCAGAACTTGCGGCACTTGATAAGGTAGTGAAAACGACCGGTTACGGAATTGAACGGCTAAAAGAATACCGAACAGCGCTCATTACAGACGCAGTGACGGGTAAGATCAAGGTCGCGTAGCCATGGCAGTCAACGCACAGGGCTACTTCAACCAGCTAAAAACCCAGTTGTCTGTAAAATACTGTGTTTTACCCAACGAGAGTGGGCAACTGGTGCTGTCCGAAAAGCCAGAGCCGGAATCGCCGAAGCAAACGGTTCGCTTTACATTTTCTGGGACGGCTCTCGCGGTGAAGCTCGATAAGTTTCAAGAGCCATTGTTTCACTTTCTGGAAAACAAAGGGCACCCGTGGTCGAAACGCTGTGATTTTGTCGTGTTTCACTGCCGCCGTAACGCTATGCGTGCTTATTGTATCGAATTCAAGACAGCGCGCACCAATATCCCGGTCGATAAGGTCATTCCGCAGCTCAACTCTGGGTATCAATGGTGCCAGTCTTTGCATAATACCATCCGAAACTATACGACATCCCAACGCCGTCTGCAGGTTTCCAAGTTTCTTTTCACCGCCAGTCTCGACCCTTCCGCAGTGCTAGACCCAACTGGTCGCTATCTCCTGAAAGACACATCCATTCGGCATTACACCTTTAGCGAGGTCGATTTGATGGATTTGGATCAGATGGAGAACGAGCACATTTATTCAATTAGCTGACTGATCAAATGAGCAAGCACACAGAAATCCGTTTCGAAGATGCCATCATTGAGAGCCTGACTACGTCCGGCGGCTATACTTTGGGAGATCCTCGGAGTTTTGATGCTGAGCGTGGGCTGTTCTCAGATGACGTCATTGCATTCATCGAGGCGACGCAGGCTAAACGATGGGCCAGCTTGAAGGAGTTCCATGGGCTACGTGCCCGTGACACCTTGCTGGACTCGCTTTGTAAGGAGTTCTCGGCCAAGGGCTCGCTTCACGTGCTGCGCTACGGTTTCAAGTGCTTTGGTAAAAGATGGAAGCTCGCCTATCTTGCACCGGCCTCCAGAATGAACCCCGATGCGTTGGCGGATTATGCTGCCAACCGTTTGACTGCCACAAGGCAGGTGCATTTCGACCCCAAGCGAAGCGGCCTCGCACTCGATCTAGTGCTATCGGTCAACGGTTTGCCCATTGTGACGATGGAGCTGAAAAACCACATGTCCGGCCAGACAGTCGAGCATGCCAAGTCCCAGTACAAAAAGGACCGCGACCCAACTTGTCCCATCTTCCGTTTCAAAGAACGGGCACTCGTCCATTTCGCCGTGGATACCGATTTGGCCTATATGACCACGCGGCTGGACGGATCGAAGACGTTCTTCTTGCCCTTCAACAGGGGGCATGGACACGGCGCCGGTAATCCACCTAACGGCGACAACTATCGTACAGCCTATCTATGGGAGGAGATTCTGACCAAGGATAGCCTTATGGATATCCTTGCGCGTTTTTTACATCTGGAGACTGCTGAAAATAAAGTGGTTACCGAGCGTGGCATTAAGACCCACCGCAAAGAAACCATGATTTTTCCGCGTTATCATCAGCTGGACGCAGTACGGAAGTTGGTTGCGGATGCGAAGGCAAAAGGCCCAAGCCATAACTATCTGATCCAGCACTCTGCGGGTTCTGGCAAATCAAACTCCATTGCCTGGCTGGCGCATCGGCTATCGAGCCTGCACGATGAGAACGACCAGAAGGTGTTCAGTACCGTTGTGGTAATCACGGATCGGCGTGTGCTGGACCAGCAATTACAGGACACGATCTATCAGTTTGAGCACAAACAAGGTGTGGTCGAGAAGATCGACGAGAACACCCAGCAGCTGGCGAGGGCTCTTTCCGGAGGCGTTCCTATTGTCATTACTACGATCCAGAAATTCCCCTTCATCGCCCAGGCGTTGGATACGCTCGAAAAAAAGGGGACGGGCGTACAAATTGATACTACTGGCAAGACGTATGCTGTGATTGTGGATGAGGCACACAGCTCTCAAAGCGGTGAGACCGCGATGGAGCTACGCAAGGTGCTGAACCGCGAAGGGATTGCAGCGACCATTGCCGAGCAGGTCATTGACGACGACGAGGATGTGAGCCTTTCCGACGAAGCGAAGGAAGCTATGTTCCAGGAGATGCTCAAACGTCCGCGCCAGAAGAACATCAGCTTCTTTGCGTTCACCGCTACGCCCAAGTTTAAGACGCTCGCTGTTTTCAACGAGCCGGGCCAGAATGGGCGCCCGCCGTTTCATCATTACTCCATGAAGCAAGCCATCGAGGAAGGCTTCATCATGGACGTGCTTAAGAACTACACGACCTACAAGGCCTACTATGGGCTAATCAAGTCAATAGACGACGACCCGGCAGTGCCGCGCAAGCAAGCTGCACGACAGCTCGCCCGATTTATGAGCTTGCACCCACACAATATCGCTCAAAAGGTGGAAGTCATCATTGAGCATTTCCGTCACCACACCCGGCACAAGATCGGTGGCAGGGCTAAGGCAATGGTGGTGACTAGCTCCCGGGTGCATGCCGTGCGCTACAAGTTGGCCTTCGATAAGTATGTGCAAGCGAAAGGCTACCGAGACATCAAAGCACTGGTTGCCTTCTCAGGGAGCGTTAAAGACCCGGACTTTCCCGATAAGGAGTATACAGAAGTCGGAATGAACAAGGGGATTAAGGAGACTGAACTACCGGGAAAGTTTGGGACCGAGGAATATCAGGTCCTATTGGTCGCAGACAAATACCAGACCGGGTTTGACCAACCCTTACTGCACACAATGTATGTGGACAAACGTTTGTCCGGCATACAGGCAGTGCAAACCCTGTCGCGCTTGAACCGTCGAACAGCGGGGAAAGAAGATACCTTCGTGCTCGACTTCGTAAACGAGCGGGACGAGATATTTCAGTCCTTCAAGGACTACTATGAGACGACTGCCTCTGGCGAGGCCCCCGACCCACATCAGCTATACGAGCTGCAGCACACTATCGAGCAATGGCGCGTATTCAGCGCTGACGAGGTCGATCAAGTCTGTGAGATTTGGTTTAAGAACAGGAAGGAGCCTACTGCCTCAGATCATCGCCACATGAATGCTGTGATAGATCTGGCCGTCGAACGCTTCATCGCCTTGGAGGAGGCTGATCGAGAGCTTCTGCGTGGCAAAGTGAGCAGCTTCCGAAGCCTCTACGCCTTCCTTTCGCAGATTGTCCCTTATCAAGACTCTGATCAGGAGAGGCTCTATACGTATTTACGTCTGTTGATCCCGAAACTGCCTAAACGGGCGGAAGACAACCCGTTCCAGTTAAGTGATGAGGTTGAGCTGCAGTTCTATCGTTTGCAGAAGATCAGCGAAGGATCAATTGATCTCTCAGAAGGTGAGGCAGCGCCGCTTAAAGGGCCTACCGAAGTGGGGTCAGGGGCCTCCAAAGACGAGGCAGTGCAGCTCAGCCTGCTAGTGGATAGCCTCAATGAACGCTTCGGGACTGACTTCAACAAAGCCGACGAGCTGTTCTTTGATCAGGTTGTCGAGGTCGCTACGGGAAAAGGACGACTCCGAGACGCTGCTCGGGCGAACACCCTTGAGAACTTTTCTCTAGTCTTCAATACGATGCTTGAAGGCATGTTCATCGAACGTATGGATGGCAACGAAGAGATCTTTGCCAAACTGATGAACGATGATCGTTTTAGACAAGCTGCAGCTGATGGCCTCGTGAAGCGGGTCTATGACACCCTTAATGATCGCAACAAACGATCAGGCGATCCTGGTGAGGCGCCTGATTGAAGCGGCCACATGCAACCCGTTGCTTAGACCGTTCAGCCCTGTTATTGGGGCACAGAAGGGAGACATCGTGTCCCCCTAGCCATCCCTGAAGGCCCGGTTTCTACAGCTTTTAAGCGATGGTGGGCGCTCCCTCCCTGACCACTACACCCTCATGTAAAGTCCTGCGGGTTTTACCGTTAACCGACCTGCCCTCAACGTCAGCATGTTGCGCCGCGCCTTCTGTCGCTATAAAAATGGTACATCAAGGTGAGACATCGTGTTTCACTGCCCGCCCGTAGAGCCCTTGGTTTGTAACGCCTTTGATCTCAGGAAACGCTTCCTGCAAGCGGCACCATTTCATACATTCCATTCGTATCGGCATTTTTTGCACGTTGGGCTTCTCTAAGCCGTGGGGCGATCACTCGTGGCTGTTGCATGCCTCGCCGGTCTGTGCAAACCATAGACGCAAGAGGGAGACACCGTGTCTCCCTTGCCGCTGGCCGGGTTCAAGTAATTCAAGGCTTTAAGCGGATGGTGGACGCTCTCTCATTGTCCACAATTTTTCGAATATTTTCAGATGTCAACGCCCGGAAGTGTGGACAGCTAGCCGGGCCACCCCGTTGACTTGTTGATGTATCCGGGCATTGTGCACGCGTTGAGGTTGGGGAATGTTTATGTTTAGAACAACTGTTGCGGTCGCGGCTTTCGCCGTGCTGTTGGTTTCCTGCGTTCAGTCGAGCACTATGCGCGTGTCCAAGAACCAAATGATAATTCAGACCAGCGCAGAGCCGATGTGCGGCAGCGTGGGGGCAGCGAAGGCTGCGCAGAAGCAGGCTGCAGTCGAGACCATCAAGGCGGGCTATGATCGTTACATCATCACGTCTGCGGCGGCAGCAAGCAACGTGACGGCAACTCAGATGCCAGGACATTACAACACCTACGGCACCATAAACTCTTACGGTGGCTATGGCACGGTCAATGCAACGACAACCTACACGCCTGGCCCGATCATCTATGGCGGCTCACACGACCAGTCAATTGGCGTGGTGATGTTCAAGGACGGCGAGCCGGGCAGCAGTCAAGCGGTGTCCGCTCGCGAAGTACTCGGCCCTAAATGGGCAGTGATCGTCAAGGATGGCGTGAACCTTTGCAACTAAAGGCAGTGAAGTTAAAGGGGGACATCGTGTCCCCTAATTATCCCTGAAAGCCCGGTTCCCTCCGGGCCTATCACTTGGTCAATAGTGGCCAAAGGTGGCCCTTGCCGCCGAGGCCGGTAACCGATGAAACCGGCAGGTCATCTCACGCCCGCTTGGTCAGCGGAAACCGCTCCCGCAGCAGCCGCAGCACCGATTCCGAAGCGATCGGCGGCCCGAACAGATAACTTTGCCCGTAGTTGCAGCCCATCTTGGCGAGCTCGATCGCATCCTCGTTGGATTCGATCCCCTCGGCCACCACCTTCATTTCAAGTTCGCGCGCCATGGCGATCACCGATCTGAGCACGGTCGCCTTCTTGTCGCTGCCGTCGCGCACCAGGGCCTTGTCGAGCTTGATCATGTCGAAGGGAAAACGGGTGAGATAGGCGAGCGAGGAATAGCCGGTGCCGAAATCGTCGAGTGCCAGGCCGATGCCGGCTTCCTTCAGCTTCTGCAGCACGAGCCGGGCCTGTTCCGGATTTTCCATCACCATGGATTCCGTCAGTTCGAGCTTGAGGCGCGAGGGCTGGCAATGCGTCTTGGCAAGAACCGAACGCACGTCGTCATAAAGCTCGTTGTTGAGCAGCTGCACGCTCGACAGATTGATCGACACGAAGATCGGCAATTCGCCGGTCAGTTGCTGCCAGCTCATCAGATCGTTGGTCGCCTGTTCGAGCGCGAACATGCCGAGCGCGCCGATGAGATCGGAGGCCTCGGCGATCGGGATGAATTCGGAGGGCGGGATGTTGCCGCGTTTGGGATGTTCCCAGCGCATCAATGCCTCGAAACCGGCGACCTCGACATCCTCAAGCCGGGCGATCGGCTGGTAGACCATCGACAATTCCTTGCGCTCGATGGCGCGGCGCAGATCCGTTTCCAGCTGCAGCCGGTCGGTGCCGAAGTCGCGGAAGGCCGGCTGGAATGGCTCGACACGGTTGCCGCCGGCCCGTTTTGCCCGGTACATGGCAAGCTCTGCGTCGCTGAGCAGGCCGGTGGCGCTCTCCTGACGGTCTACCCAGGAGGTCAGTCCGATCGAGGCCGTCAGGATGATCTCGCGGTTGGCGAAGTTGATCGGCACCATGATCGCCTTGCTGATCGCATCGGCGAAATCGGCGACCTTGGTCGGATTGTGCTCGGAAACCAGGATCAGGCCGAACTGATCGCCGGCCAGCCGCGCCAGCGTGTCCTGCGGTTTCAACAGCCGGCGCAGGCGCCGCGTCAGCGCGATGAGGATATTGTCGCCGGCAGCGACCCCGAGCGAATCATTGACCAGCTTGTAGCGGTCGATGTCGATCACCATCACCGTGGGCTTGAGCGTATCGCCGCCCGGCGCCAGCGCCAGGACCGACTGCAGCCGGTCGAGGAACACCTGCCGGTTCGGCAGCCCGGTCAGATTGTCGTGCAGCGCATCGTGCAGCAGCCGTTCGACGGAGTTCTTCTGCTCGGTCACGTCGACGATCGTGCCGACGCAACGGATGATTTCGCCGTTGGAGCCGAGCACCGGCCGGGCGCGGATCAACAGCCAGTGGAAATGCCCGTCCTCGGCGCGGATGCGGAACTCGTGGTTCAGCCGGCCGCGCCGGTGTTCGAGCAGCACGTCGAGCGTGGCGCGGAAGCGGTCGCGGTCATCGGGATGCAGCCGCGGCAGCCAGTTGCGCGCTGCGCCATGCATGGTGCCGGGGGAAAGGCCGAGCTTGGTCGAGACGTCGGGAATGGTGACGACGCGGTCGCGCGCCACGTCCCAATCCCACACCATGTCGCCGGATCCGGTCAGCGCCAGCGATTGCCGCTCAAGATCGGAAAACAGCCCCTGCTGGAAGGCGCCGCCGGCAAAAGCATGCTGCATGACGGTGAAGCCGATCAGAAGCACGATGAGCACCAGGCCGCCGCCGAGTGCCGGCTGGATGATGTCGTTGTCGAGCCGCCCGGTGACCGTCATCCATGCCCCGAACAGCCAGACGAGCGTCAGCGCCCAGGCCGGCACCAGGAGGATGGCGCGGTCGTAGCGATTGAAGCCGAGATAGATGATCAGCAGCAGCCCGGTCGCCGCCGTCAGCGCGAAGGAAAGCCTGGCGATGCCGGCGGCAATCGACGGATCGTAGATCGCCACGCCGAAGAGCAGGGCAAGGCCGAGCACCCAGGCAAGCGTCGCGTAGCCGAGATGCGCATGCCAGCGGTTGAGGTTGAGATAGGTAAATAGGAAGATGACGAAACTGGAGGCGAGCGCCACTTCCGCGCAGGCGCGCCATATTCGCTGGTCGGCGGAGGCGACGCTGATCAGTTTGCCGAGAAAACCGAAGTCGACGCAGATATAGCCGAGCACCGCCCAGGCGAGTGCGGCGGTCGCCGGCAGCATCGAAGTGCCCTTGACGACGAAGAGGATGGTCAGGAACACCGCCAGCAGGCCGGCAATGCCGAGCACGATGCCGCGATAGAGCGTGAAGGCGTTGATCGTGTCCTTGTAGGCGTTCGGTTCCCAGAGATAGATCTGCGGCAGCTCCGGCGTCGACAGCTCGGCAACGAAGGTGATGACGGCGCCGGGGTTCAGCGTAATGCGGAAGACGTCGGCCTCGTCGCTCGGCTGCCGATCGAGCGCAAAACCTTCGCTCGGCGTGATGGCGCTGATGCGCTGCGAGCCGAGATCCGGCCAGAACAGCTTGGAATTGACCAGACGGAAATGCGGCGCGACGATGACGCGTTCGAGCTGTTCCTCCGAAACATTGGCAAGCGCAAACACCGCCCAGTCACCCTGGTGGTTCTCCGAGCTTGCCCTGACCTCGATGCGGCGGCGGATACCGTCGGCGCCGGCAGCCGTCGAAACCTGAAAGGCCTCGCCCTGATTGACGTAGATTTCGGTCGTCGCGGTCAGGTCGAGCGCGGTGTCGTCACGGGAAATCTTCACCGGTTCGGCCGCCTGGGCAGCGCCCGCCACCAAGGCGAAGACTGCCAGGAAAAGGGCTGCGATCACCGCGATCATTCGTCCGGACGGTGACTTGGGCAGCATGCGGTCTCTGGTCATCGGCTGTCGGGTTTCCTGCCGTTATCCGTATCGGTGGCGAGACGTGAAAACATCACATGGTCATGCCACTGACCGTTGATCTTCAAATATCCGCGCAAATAACCCTCCTGCTGAAACCCGGCCTTTTCAAGCAGGCGGATGCTGCGCGCGTTATCTGGAATACAGGCTGCTTCGATACGGTGCAACTCAAGCCCGGCGAAGATGTAAGGAATAACCAATTGCAGGGCGGCGAACATATGCCCCTGGCCGGCATGGCGTTCGCCCATCCAGTAGCCGATCATGCAGCTTTGTGCCGCACCCCGCCTGATATAGCCGATGGTGACGCCTCCGACGAGGGTGTGGTTCTCCTTGAGGAAAATGAACAGCGGCACCGCTTGGCCCGAGGCATATTCCTGCTTGCCGCGGATGACGCGGGCGCGGTAGGCGCCCTCCGTCAGCTCGTCGCGCCGCCAGGTCGGCTCCCAGGGTTCCAGGAACTTGCGGCTTTCGGCGCGCAGCCGGTGCCATTGGTTGAAATCCTGATAGCGCGGCAGGCGCAGCAGATATCTGTCGTTCTCCAGCTCCACCGCTTCCGGTTGCCGCGACAGAAACCGAAACACCGATTTTGGCATCGATCACTCCCGGCAGGACGAACGGCTCAGCGGCCGGCCTGCATCGTCTTCGGTGCCGGGACCGAAAGCGAAGCGGTGATGTCTTCCATCGGTGCGAGCTGGTCCAGCGGTCCGATCGCCGAAAGCGTCGGCACCGTGTCGTAGAACAGCCGGCCGGCGAGATCCGTCAGCCGCTCGATGGTGATGCCCTCAAGCCGTTCCATCATCTCCGGATTGGAGATCGGCCGGCCGTAAAGCATCATCTGCCTGGCGATCTGGCCGGCGCGCGACGCCGGGCTTTCCTGGCCCATCAGCAATTGGGCGCGGATCTGGGCGCGGGCGCGCTCGATTTCCTTCTGGTGGATCTGATCGGCGGATTTGTGCAGCTCGTCGATGATGACGGGCACCAACTGCGGCAGGTTTTCGCCGCCGGTCGCGGCATGAATGCCGAAGATGCCGGTGTCGGAAAAGCCCCAGTGGAAGGCATAGACCGAATAACAGAGGCCGCGGAACTCGCGCACTTCCTGGAACAGCCTGGAGGACATGCCGCCGCCGAGGATATTGGCAAGGATCTGGGAGCAGTAGAAATCGCGGGCGTGGTAGGGTTTGCCCTCGAAGCCGAGCAGGATCTGGGCGTCCATCAGGTCGCGCGGTTCGCGCACGCTGCCGCCGATATAACGCGCCGCTTCCATGACCGGCGGCGCCGAAGGCTCGCTCGGCAGGCTGGCGAAACGATCCTCGACCATCCGCAGGAATTCGTCGTGTTCCACGGCGCCGGTGGCGACGATGAACATGCGATCGGTCGTGTAGTTGCGGCCGAGATAGCCGCGGATCTGCTGCGGCGTGAAGGAGACGACGGTCTCCGGCGTGCCGAGGATAGCCCGGCCGAGCGTCTGGTCGCGATAGGCGACTTCGGAGAACCGGTCGAACACCACGTCGTCGGGCGTGTCGTTGGCGGCATTGATCTCCTGCAGGATTACCTGCTTCTCACGCTCCAGCTCCTCCTCCTCGAAGGCCGATTCCGTCAGGATGTCGGCAAGGATATCGACGGCGAGCGGCACGTGGTCCTTGAGGACGCGGGCGTAATAAGAGGTCGTCTCGGTCGACGTCGCGGCGTTGACCTCGCCGCCGACATCCTCGATTTCCTCCGCGATCTGGCGGGCCGTGCGGCGCCCCGTGCCTTTGAAGGCCATGTGTTCGAGCAGGTGGGCGATGCCGTGCTCGTCTGCCGTCTCGTTACGCGATCCCGATTTGATCCAGACTCCGAGCGCAACGCTTTCAAGGTGCGGCATGGTTTCTGTCACTACTGTCAGCCCGGATTTCAGCCGGGTGCACTCAACTGTCATTGGCTATCTTTCTGCGCCTGCCGTCGTCTTGTCGCGGGCATGTCTGCCGATAAAGCTTTCTACGGCTTTGAGCTCCGGTTCGATGATCTGGAAGCGCTCCTCCCTGTGCATCAGATCAGCAAGCCACGTCGGAAGCGCCGGGTCAATACCGCAGGCCGATTTTACGGCGGCGGGGAATTTCGCCGGATGCGCGGTCGAAAGCGTCACCATCGGCGTATTCGGCTTTTCCTTCTTCTTGGCAACGAAGACGCCGATCGCCGAATGCGGATCAAGCAGATAACCGGTCTCGGCATGGATCGTACGGATCGTCTCGGCCACCTGCTTCTCGCTGGCGCGGCCGGCGCGGAAGTCGCGGCGGATCGCCTTCAGCGCTTGCGCGCCGATCTCGAAGCCGTTGGATTGCTTGAGGCTTTCCATTGCCGCGCGCACCTTCGAGGCGTCGCGCCCATAGGCCTCGAACAGCAGCCGTTCGAAGTTCGAGGAGATCTGGATGTCCATCGACGGCGAGCTCGTCGCCTTGACCGCCTTCATGTCGTAGCGGCCGGTCTTCAGCATACGCTCGAGAATGTCGTTTTCGTTGGTGGCGATCACCAGCCGGTCGATCGGCAGGCCCATGCGCTTGGCGCAATAGCCGGCGAAGATATCGCCGAAATTGCCGGTGGGCACCGTGAACGAGATCTTCCGGTCCGGCCCGCCGAGTGCGACCGCCGCCGTGAAATAATAGACGATCTGGGCCATGATGCGCGCCCAGTTGATCGAGTTGACACCGGAGAGGCCGACCTTGTCGCGGAACGCCGCGTCGTTGAACATCGCCTTCACCAGGTTTTGGCAATCGTCGAAATTGCCCTCGACGGCAAGCGCATGCACATTTGCTGAAGACGAGGTGGTCATCTGCCGCTGCTGCACCGGCGAGACCTTGCCATGCGGGAAGAGGATGAAGATGTCGGTGCGCTCGCGGCCGGCAAAAGCGTCGATCGCCGCACCGCCGGTATCGCCCGAGGTGGCGCCGACGATCGTCGCCCGTTCGCCGCGCTTTTCCAGCGCATAATCCATCAGCCGGGCCAGCAGCTGCATCGCCACGTCCTTGAAGGCGAGCGTCGTGCCGTGGAACAGCTCCATGACGAAGCTGTTCGGTCCGGTCTGGACGAGCGGCGCGATCGCCGGATGGCGGAAGGTGCCGTAGGCCTCGTCGATCATCGCCCGGAAGGTCGCCTCGGGGATCTCGCCATTGGTGAAGGGCGACAGGATGGTGAAGGCGATCTCCTGGTAGCTCTTGCCGCGCAGCGCCCGGATCTGTTTTTTGGAGAAGCTCGGAAATTCACGGGGAACATAGAGCCCGCCGTCGCGCGCCAGCCCGGTCAGCAGGGCGTCGCAAAAGCCGAGGGCAGGGGCCTCGCCGCGGGTCGAGATATAGTCCACGTTCGTCATCCTTGATCTATCGCTGGAGGAAATCCGGTCGGGCTGACCGGTGGCCCGCACTGCCGGAAACCGGGCCCGGAAATCGAGAAGGGGCTGCCTTCAGGCCATACCATCGCCGTTATCTTGTTGAAGTTGCCCGCATCCGGCGGCGAAAAGTGCATCAAAACGGCGCGTACCCAATCGATTTTTGTTTTCGCCGCTGATATAGACCATCGCAAACCGTCGTGAAAGGCCTCACGGAAAAGACCTGGGGCCTCCAAGAAACGCTTGTACAAAGGGTGGAACATAGTGCTCGGCAAGGTCTCGCGTCTCATTATCTCAGCTTCCCTCCTTGCCCTGCTCGCCGGCTGCGATACGCTCGGCACCGGTGGTGACAGCAAGTCGGCGCCTACACAGCCGAACGGCACCGCCCAGATCATGCCGCTGGCACCGGCCAACCCATCCTCGAACAATCCTTCGATCGGCACGGCCACGACGGCACAGGGCGCTGTCGCCCCCGTCGTCCAGGGCGCCTGCCCGCAGATCTTCATGCGCGACCAGGATGCGATCTTCCGCACTTATGCCAAGGGCAAGAAGGATGATCCGCAGCAGATCGTTTTCCAGGCCTCGTTCGGCGATTACACTCGCCAGTGCTCGCTGAGCGACACGAACCTGACGATGACCGTCGTTGCCCAGCTGCGCCTGATCACCGGCCCGGCCGGCGCCCCCGGCCCGGTGACGCTGCCGATCCGCGTCACCGTCGTCGACGGCGAGACGGTGCTCTATTCCGAAGTCACCAAATTCCCGACCGAGATTCCGGCGGGCGCACCGGGCACCCAGGTGATCTTCCGCAAGGACGGCATCAAGATGCCTGTCGGCTCCGGCGCGCTGGTGCGCGTCAACGTCGGCTTCGACACCCAGCCGGCCAAGACCAAGAAGAACAGCTAAAGCGATATCGGCGACCGGGGGCCGGATGCCCCACTTTGCCTCATTCCCGTGCATGTCACAGGAATCCAGCCACGGCGCGTCGGCGCCGTGAACGACTCTGATGCGATGAAGCCGCTCTCCCGCGCCCAAGGACTTGGGCGCACTGGATTCCTGTGACCAGCACAGGAATGAGGGGAGAGGCTCGGCGCCCAGACTTTAGAGAACGTTGTCCCAGGCGGCCAGCGCGGCGACGACGCCCGGCAGGTCGTTCATGCGGGAGATCGCGGTTTCGGCGCCGGCATCCGTCAGTTTGTCGGCATGGGCGGGATAGCTGTGCGAGGCACCGGTAAAGCCGATGACCCGCATGCCGGCGGCGCGCGCCGCATGCACGCCATGCACGGAATCCTCGACGACGACCACCTTGGCCGGTGACACGCCCATCCGGCTTGCGCCGTGCAGGAAGATGTCGGGTTTCGGCTTGGCGCGGTCGGGGCCGAGATCCTTGGCGGAGAAGATATTGGGCGCAAACAGCGGCTTCAGCCCCACCTTGCCCAGCATCATGTCGAGCCGCTTGCTGCTCGAATTCGAGCAGATGCAGCGCTTCATCGGCAGCCTGGAGACGGCGAATTCGACGCCTGGAATGGCCTTGACGTCGGCGGCCAGCCTGAGGTCGAGCATCTGCTCGGACTTTTCGAGCAGCGAGGCCGAAAACGGAATGCTCGCCTCACGTTCGATCTGCAGCAGGATGTTGCGCCATGTCATGCCGGCGAAGCGTTCGCCCATTTCCTCGACGCTGATCGGATATCCGGCCTCCGTCAGAAGCGCGGATTCAACTTCCGCGGCGATGATTTCCGAATCGACGAGAACGCCGTCGCAGTCGAAGATGATGAGGTCGAAGCCGTCCATATGTTCACGCCTTGCTGGAAGTCTGGGCTGGAAGTCCGGATCTTGTCTGGGAATGCTGCGGCTTTACACGAAGCCCGGCCAAAGCTCAACCGGATCCCAAGCATGGCTGCGATGCGGCAAGCGACCGGCTCCGTGGTCGCTGCCGGATCGCCCCCCGTCAAGCCGTCAGGCCGCCAGCTGCCCACCCCGTCGTCCGGACTGCGTCGAAGCGGTCGCATGCAGCTTGAACCGGGAAACGAGTTCACGCAGCCTGGCGGCTTCCTGAGCCAAATGACCGGACGCGGCGGTCGATTGTTCGACCATCGCGGCGTTCTGCTGGGTCACCTGGTCCATCGAATTGACGGCGGTATTGACCTCGGCAAGGCCGGTCGACTGTTCTCTTGCCGATACGGCAATGGCATCCATGTGCTGATTGATGCGGGCGATCTGCTCGCTGATGGCGCTCAGGACCTGGCTGGTGTCGAGAACCAGTTTGACGCCGCTTTCGACTTCCACCGACGATTTCTGGATGTGGCCTTTGATTTCCTTTGCCGCCTGAGCCGAGCGCTGGGCGAGTTCGCGGACTTCCTGGGCCACCACTGCAAAGCCCTTGCCCGCCTCTCCGGCGCGCGCAGCTTCGACGCCGGCGTTCAGTGCCAGCAGGTTGGTCTGGAAGGCGATCTCGTCGATCACGCCGATAATGCTGGAGATCTGCTGCGACGAGGCCTCGATGCGGCGCATGGCTTCTTCGGCATGGGACACGACCTCGGAAGATTTGGCGGCATTGCGGTTTGCATCGGTCGCCTCGGTGCGCGCCTCGTCGGTCCGCTTGCTGGAGTTCGAGACATTGGCGGTGATCTGGTCGAGCGCTGCTGCGGTTTCTTCGAGAGAGGCTGCCTGCTGTTCGGTGCGTTTCGACAGATCACCGGCTCCGGACGCGATTTCCCTGGTGCCTTCGTCGATCGCCGCAATGGCAGCAGCGATGGCGCCGAGGGTTTGATCGAGCTGCCGGATCGACATGTTGAAATCATGCCGGAGGCCCTCGAAATCAGGTGCGAACGGTTCTTCGATCTGGAAGGCGAGATCGCCTGAGGCAAGCCGCTTCAGACCTGCGGCAAGGCCCGATGTCGCAACCCGCAGCCGCTCGGCCGCATCCTCCTCAGCCTGCTTGCGGGCCGTGACCCGTTCGGTTTCGCCCTGCAACCGAGCCGCCGCGGCGTCCTGCTCCAATTGCTTGTTGGCAATCGCTGCATGGCGGAAGATTTCGACAGCCGATGCCATCGTGCCGATTTCATCGGAGCGGCCAATGCCGGTGCAGGCAATGGCCGTGTCACCATCGGCGAGCTTCTGCATATCGCTGGAAAGCGCAAGGATCGGCTTGGTGACGCTCTTGCGGGTCAGGAAATAGAGGCCAATGGCGAACAACGCGGCCGCGGCCAGAAGCGCCTTCAGAACGATATCGACCGAGGCCTTGATGTCGGCGCTGCGCTTGGAAATGTCATCCGATACAGCGGTGATCTGGTCCCCGGCCTGTTCCATGGCCGTTTCCAATGTCGAGAACTGCTGCATGAAGTCCGGCAATGCCTTCAACGCGGCCGACGGATCCTTGCTCGCAAGGTCGACCATCTTCGTGGCGCTTTCCACATAGACGAGAAGGGGACGTTCGATGCCGGAAAGGACCGTTTTCGTTTGTCCGTCGGAGACAAGAGCCTTGTTGCCGTCAATCATCTCTCGGAACGATGCCTCGTGCTCCACAAGATCCGCCTTTACCGCGGCTGGGTCGATGCCGGCTGCCGGGTTCGACGCCAGCAAGGCGGCGAGCACGTCGGCGCGCAGCGCGTCATGCATCATATCGGCCTGCATGTGATTGCGCAGGATTTGCGCCGACTGCGCGACATCGGTGCTGTTTGCCGAGAGGGTGGAGGCAGACCAGATGCCGACCTCGGTGGCGCCGCCCGCCAGGGCGAATATCGCAACGCTTGCAATGATGATCTTGTTTTGGATCGACGCCATATCCGGGCTCTCACGTTAATGTAGAACCTGAGAATATCGGAACATGCTTAATGATTTCTCAGCGAGACGCCGTTAAGCCGCGTAAAAACAACGGGTTGTATTCTTTGCTTCATTCGATGAGCAGTTGAATGCTCTGGTCGATCGTGCAGAGGAGGAGCGCTTCAAGCACCGGGCGCCATTCGTGCCGAGGCAAAGGGCCCGCCCTTGTTCGGGTGAGCGAGCCCATCTAACCTACTGTTGCGGCAGGATGATCTTCTGACTGGTGGTATTCTTGACCGGCTTCTCGCCGGGCACATGCGACACCATCCTCATTGCGGGCTCACGGGCTTGGGCGTACCATCCAGGGCAATAGGAGAGGGACCATGAGGCTGTCAGCTCTTGCTCGATCGGCGGCAGCCGTAGCGCTGCTCTTTATCTTCACATCCACCGACGTCACCGCCAAGGGCGGCAAGCACCACAGAAGCTGTGCACAGCTGCAGGCGATGATGGACAACGGGCTGAGTGGCGGAAAACATGCCGGGGATGGGACCGAGAGAAGGGCCAAGGTAGAAAAGAAGATGAGGAAGAAGGGCTGCATTTAGGCCCGGTCGGCCCAGAACTGAATGCCGCTCTCATTCAGAGAGTTAGAGCAGACGTCATCCGAAAACCACACACACTTGGGCACCATGCTCTCGGCGCTGACGGAGGATTCCACCCGTGGACTACGAGAGCCGGCGACCAATGCCGACTGCCAGCCAACCTCTATTGCCGACGCGAAGACAATTCGACCAGGACGTGCGCGACAGGCTGTTACCTCAAGCGAGGCGGGTGCGAGATCGATGAAATCCGCGTGATCACCGGCTCGACACAGCCCCGGGACTACCTTTGGCATTCTCCTGCACTAGATGGCGCTCGGGGAAGAGGACGCCACCGCCGCTATGGGAAGAGGAGAGGCGGCATGCCAAGGAACGGACCAAGAGGAAGACTGCATGACGATCGAGGATATCATCGAAACCCTGGAAAAGACCGATATGCCCGACGGCCGGATCGACGCCTTCATCACCTGCGCCTTTTTGTTGAAGCAATTCCGGCCGGCCGAGCCGAACGATTTCGACGGTCCCTACGACTACATGCCGAGCAGCATCAGGTCGCAGCACGGCTTCCTGATGGCGCGGCCCTTCACTCACGACGTCAATCACGCCATCGATCTCTGCCGGGAAGTCCGGCCGGATGCGGTCTGGCACCTGGCCCGCGGCCGCCAGACATCTGACGATTGGCTTTACGGCGCGCAGCTGCGCGAGATCGAGGAAGGCGAAAACGTGCTGGGTGAAGCCGAAAGCAATCACGCCGCACTGGCGCTCACTCTCGCGGCGCTGCGGGCGCATGTGCGCCAGCAGGATCGGGTCCGGTGAGAGGATGTCGGGAAACATATGCTAAACGTCCCGACCATCGACTGATGCCATATTAAGCGGTTTCGGCGAATGACTCGTCAACCTCAAACATTGGGCAAAGTGGTCGAGATTCGTCGCTGCTTATGGAATGTGGACGATAGATTTTACCGAGACTTGTCACCTGCAAGAACACCCGCATGAGCACGCAGTCTCTCTGATATGTACTCCGTGAACAAGCGGACACGCTTGGTCTTTCGCGTCTCGCCCTGTGTCAGCACCCAGAGCGTTCCATGGGGACCGAGACCTGTGCCAGGAACTCTGACGAGCAGCGGCTCAGCATCTCCAACGAAGCTGGGAAGCGCCGAAATCCCTAAGCCAAGGCGCAACGCTTCGAGATGCGCTGCATCTTCTGGAACTCGGAACGGGGCTCCGGTAATTTCGACGGCATCGCCATGGGCCCACTCGGGCACGCCCTCTACGTTTTTCGTTATCCACCTGATGTGGCCCGAATTGCCGGCCGTCCAAGCCGCGAGCAGGTCGCGAGACATATAGACACCTACGGAGAGGTCTGGGCCTTTCACGCCGTGAAGGTTCTGTGGCAGCGAATTGCGGTCAAAAACGACTCTCAAGGCCACGTCGGCTTCGCGATTTGTCAGGTTCACATTTTCTAAAGAGGACTGGATCTCCATTTCGATTTCGGGGTGCTGTCGCATAAAAGCGGCAAAGTCAGGCATTAACAAATGTGTCGCTAGCGTGGGCGCCATTGTGACTCGCAGGGGACCACGCACGCCTTGATCACGGCCGGACACGCGGCTCACCAACAGATGAGAAGAAGCCTCCATCTGTTCCGCAAACTCTTGCACCTGTTTGCCAGCTTCAGTGAGGCGATAGCCCGCCGGCAGTTTTTCGAACATCTGCGAGCGGAGCCGGGCTTCAAGCTGGGCGATGCGCCTTAGCACCGTCGTGTGATTGACTTCGAGGTGGTCGGCGGCGGCGCGGACAGAACCGTGTCGTGCCACAGCGAGAAAATATCGAATGTCGTCCCAATCGATCGTCATGGTGTTCCTGGCCAACTCGTAATGCTGATGTCGTGAGGCGGTGCAATTAGCGTCATTCATATAAAGCAGTCGGTGTAATTATGCACCACGCTTGTGCATCTTTCTACACTGACAGCGCTGCTCTCAGCATCCTACCTGCATGGCGTACAAGGCGGGTCGGTGCGCTGCCCCCTCAAGCCTTTCTCCGGCTTCCGACCAGTTCCAACAAAGGATGCACAACATGACTAGACTGAATGGAAAGACCGCCGTCATCACCGGAGGCGCTACCGGCATCGGCCTCGCCGCCGCAAAGCGCTTCATCGAGGAAGGCGCGTTCGTCTTCATCTTCGGCCGCCGTCAGGAAGCGCTCGACGCCGCTGTGGCAAACCTCGGGCCTAATGCCCGCGCGGTGATGGGTTCGGTTTCCGATACGGCTGACCTCGACCGACTCTACGCAGCGGTGAAGGCTGAGCGCGGGACCCTCGACATCGTCTTCGCCAATGCCGGGGCGGGAAGCCAGCTTGCGCTTGGCAAGATCACCGCCGAGCACATTGACGAAACCTTCGACACCAATGTGAAGGGTACGATCTTCACGGTCCAGAAGGCGCTGCCGCTGATGGGCGAGGGCGGTTCGATCATCCTGACCGGATCGAGCGCCGGCACCACGGGCGCCGCGGGGATGACAGCCTACAGCGCGAGCAAGGCGGCGGTGCGCAACCTGGCACGGACCTGGGCGGAGGACCTGAAAGGCACCGGCATCCGGGTCAACGTGCTGTCGCCCGGGGCGACGGGGACCGAACTCGCAAAGGAAGCGTTAGGCGAGGAGGGCCAGAAGGTTTTCGCCTCGATGACGCCGCTCCAGCGTATGGCCGATCCGGCGGAGATCGGAGCGGTGGCCGCCTTTCTCGCGTCATCGGACAGCAGCTTCATGACCGCCAGCGAAGTTGCCGTCGACGGCGGCCTAGCACAACTCTGACGCACTACGCCCGGCCGGGCGCTCCATTCGATCGTTCGGAGCGCCGGAGGCGCGTGATAACCCAAGGAGAATATATATGAGCTACGCAATTATCGGCTTCGGCAATGTCGGCCAGGCTCTGGCCAAGGCGTTTGCCCGTAGAGGTATCGAAGTATCCGTTGCAACCACGCGCGACCCGGAAAGCTTTGCTTCCGCTGCGGCCGCGATCGGACCCACCATCATTCCCACAAAACTGGCGGAAGCGGTCAAGGCGGACATCATCTTTTTGGCTGTCCGTTTCGAGTCGCACCCGGATGTCGCAAAGGCACTCCCCACCTGGCAGGGGAAGACGATCGTCGATCAAACAAATGCCTACGGCGTGCCTCCTGAGGAACTGGGAGGACAGCCTTCTTCCAAGTTCGTCGCGCAGGCCTTCACTGGTGGACGACTGGTCAAGGGCTTCAACCATTTGGCCGCTGCCGTCCTTGACCAAGATCCGGCCGTACATGGTGGCAGGAGAGTTGTGTTCCTGGCGAGCGACGATGACGACGCCGCAATGGAGATTGGTGCGCTTGCGGAAAGTCTCGGTTTTGCGCCGATCAAACTTGGCGGGCTTTCGGAAGGTGGACTGCTCGTGCAGGCGCGCGGAAAGAGCTGGGGTCAACTGATCTTTAAGGACCTGGTCAAGTTCGACTGACCAATCAGGATCGCAAATTTTGATGCGATCCTGCCTCGTGGGTCACAACGTGTCCGCCTGGCTCGGACACAATTCCACGTAAGGAAAACGGAGAGATACGATGGGCATCGACGGCAGGCTAGTCCTTGCCGCCGATTGCGGGGAGTTGGCCTTCGATGCGGTCTATAGGCGGCGATTTAACAAGTCGCCTTCCTGATACCGTTGCTCGCCGGGTTTGTCAGGATGGCGCTCGCGATGATGTGAACGAGATGATCTGCCCTTGGCGCGAATGAGGGTAAGTCGACGAGCCAGCCGAGCGCCGACATCAGGCCGAACAGGTCGTCCCCATTCATATCAGCGCGCGCCGTACCTTCGGTCTGGGCACGGAGCAGCAGTCGCGCGCTCGCTGAGTGCACAGCTGCGCATGAAGCATAAAGAGCGGAGTCCGGGTTCGTGTGGGCGGCCGCCATCAGGGCGACAACGCCCTGATGGCTTTCGGCGAATGCTACCCATTCGCGGAACCAGGACAAGAGCGCTTCGTCAGCGGCGTCAGACGTTTCGAGTTCACCTGCCCTCTGTGTCAGGGCGTCCAGGTTCGTACGCAACAAGGCTTCGAACAAGGCTTCTCGCGTCGGGAAATGACGAAGCAGCGTCGCCAACCCGACGCCGGCCCGGCGGGCAATATCTCGCATCGACGCATCGACGCCATGCTCGGTGACGACGTCACGCGCGACCGAGAGGAGATGGCTGTAATTCTTTTGAGCGTCGGCTCGCATGTCTTGCCTTGATAATTGGATCGGTGATCCGTATATATGGATCACTGATCCAATTATGGCACCTGGATCAGTGATCCATCAGATAGGGTGGATCTGTGAAAATCGCAACAGAGCCGCTGCCCGACACGAAATGATGGCGAACGCCCGAGGAACACGAACATGAGCACGATCAGTATCATCGGATCAGGCAGCATGGCTGCAGCGATCGGCGGGCTTGCTGCCAAGGCCGGACACACCGTCGAGGTGACGAGTCGCGACGCCGCGAAGGCGCGGGCGCTGGCCGCGCAGATCGGAGCCGGCGCGACGACAGGGACGTTTGGCGCTGCCCCGGCTGGAGACATCGTTATCCTTGCGGTTCCCTACGCCGCCGTACTCGACGTGGTGAAGCAGTACGGCGAAGGGCTGGCAGGCAAGCTCCTCGTCGACATCACCAACCCCGTTGCCTCCGACTACACGAGCTTCGTGACCCCTGAGGACAGTTTCGGCGCACGGGAAATCACCAAGGCCGCCCCTGCCGATGCGGTAGTCGTCAAGGCGTTCAACACCCTGTTCTCGCATGTCCTGGCTGCCGGTCCAGTCGAGGACCGCCCGTTGGACGTGCTCCTCGCCGGCGACGACGCACAGGCGAAGGCACGCGTCTCGGCGTTCATCGAGAGCCTCGGACTGCGCCCCATGGATACCGGGGAGCTGCTTATGGCGCGGACGCTGGAGCACGCCTGCCTGCTGTCGCTGGGCCTCATGACCCACTCCGTCAAGCACACCAATTTCTCAATCGGCGTCAGCCTTCTCGGCTGAGTGAACCGGTACCATCAACTCCCGCATCACATCACCCACAAGGAACAGTAACATGCACGTTTTCGTCACTGGCGGGACCGGCCATTCCGGTCCGTATATCATTTCCGACCTTATCGCAGCCGGTCACGAGGTCACTGCGCTTGCCCGGTCGGACAAGTCTGCGGAAGCGGTGTCCGCGCTTGGCGCCAAGGTGCGTCGCGGCGACCTCGATGATCTCGATGGGTTAAAAGCGGCGGCCGCAGACTTCGACGGCGTCATCCACGTCGCGCACCGGCAAGACCTGCTTCCCACCGGTGGCCTCGACGCGGTGGCTGCCGCGGAGCAAAAGATCATGCTCGCATACGGTGAGGCTCTGAAGGGGACCGGAAAGCCGCTGGTCACGTCGGGGAGCATTGGCTCGCCGGGTTGGGAACATCTCGGCCGCCCAGCCACCGAGGAGGACGCCACCCTCTCTGGCGGCGAGAAGTTCAAGGGCACCTTGCGAGTTCGCAACATTGTCGAAACGACGGTGCTCGGTCTCGCCGAGCAAGGCGTGCGCTCTTCGGTCGTACGGATTCCGACGATCATGCACAGCACGAGCGACAATGCCGGTTTCCTCCCGATACTGATCGGGCTTGCGAAGGAGAAGGGCGTTGTCGGCTATCCCGGCGACGGCAAAAACAATTGGTCGGCCGTGCACGCCCGCGACCTCGCCGCCGTGTTCCGTCTGGCGCTGGAGAAGAGCCCCGCCGGGAGGAATTGGCATGCGGTTGCCGATGAGGCTATTGCGTTCCGCGAGATCGCCGAAGCCATCGGCAGCCGCTTGAACCTGCCGGCCGTGCCGATTCCCGCGGATGAGCTGATGCTGCCAGGCTTTTTCGGGTTCCTCGCGAATCTGGTGAAGCTGGACGTCGCCGCGTCCAATGCCATCACCCGCCGGGCCCTCGGCTGGGAACCCACTCAGCCCGGCCTGCTCAAGGACCTGGACAACGGCCATTATTTCCCCGCCGGCTGACCAGCTTGGACACGACGAGCATAACTCAACTCTTTAGGAGACTGCACATGAGCATTATCAGCATCATCGGCTCAGGAACCATGGCCGCAGCGATCGCTGGCCGTACAGCCAAGGCCGGACACACTGTCGAGGTTGTCAGCCGAGACCCCGCCAAGGCGCGGGCGCTCGCCGACCAACTCGCAGCTGGAGCGACCACAGGGGCGTACGGGACAGCGCCGGCGGGCGACATCGTCATCCTCGCCGTGCCGTACCAAAGTGCGGCGGCGGTGGTGGCCGACTTTGGGGACGCGCTCGACGGCAAGGTGATCATCGACATCGCCAACCCAGTTGCCCCTGACCTCTCGGGCCTCGTCACCCCTCACGACAGTTCTGGCGCGCAGGAGACCGCCAAGGGCCTTCCCGCCGGCGCGCACATCGTCAAGGCGTTCAACACGATCTTCGGTCACGTACTTGCCAGGGGTGGACGCCTCGACGCGTTCATCGCAGCCGACGATGCGGAGGCGAAGGCGCGCGTTTCGACCTTCCTCGAAAGTCTCGGGCTGCGTCCGTTCGACGTCGGCGGCCTGCACATGGCCCAGACGCTTGAGGCGCTCGGCCTGATGATGATCGGCCTGGCCAAAAACGGCGCCGGCACCTGGGACTTCGCCATAAACGTCGATCTTGGCTGAATCCACCGACACCACGTCCATACCGGCAGGTCCGCAACAACACTGGGAGCAAGTCGTTTCTCACGTCGTTCTCATCAACCAACCCAGTGGAGTTGTCTGGCGACGGCGGCTTTCCGGCTAGCCGGAACGGCGGTTGAAATTTTTTGCAGATCGCAGCAAACCTATGCATCGATCGGGAACAGCATCAGAAACTGCCGGTCGCCTTCCGGGGTAAAGAGGATCGAGCGGCTTTCAGCCGTGCGTCGCGCCCAGCTCTTGTCGAGGAAGTTTGACAGCAGCGCCTTGCCGAGGCTGCCGGCAAGATGGGCGCGTCTTTCGCTCCAGTCGAGGCAGGAGCGGCAGAGCGGCCGGCGCGAGGATCTGAGATCGCCGACATCGATGCCGATGCATTTGAGATCGTTTTCGCCCTTTTCGGTCAGCGCCAACCCGTCGCCGACCGCGTCGATCGAGCCTGAAGCAATCAGGCTGTCGAGCATGCGCACGCCGTAATCGCCGGCCAGATGATCGTAGCAGATGCGCGCCTTGCGCAACGCCGGCTCTTTCGGCCCCGGCTGGTGGCGCAGATGCCCGCGTCCGGCGGCAAAGCCCATCATGCTTTCGATCAGCCGGGCGACGGCCTCGTCGGCCAATGTGAAATAGCGGTGACGCCCCTGCTTGCGCTGGGCAAGCAGGCCACCGGCTTCGAGTTTGGCAAGATGTGTGCTCGCCGTCTGCACGGTGATGCCGCCGACGCCGGCAAGCTCGGTCGCCGTCAGCGCCCGGCCGCCCGTCAGTGCCGCCAGCATGTTGGCGCGGGCGGGATCGCCGATGAGCGCGCCGATCTGCGCAATGTCCGGACCTTCCTTCATACTTCGATCGTAACCGAAGCATCGCCGTCAGGCAATGTGCGAAAAAGGATGGAAAGCAAAAGGAGAAACCGATGATTACCTGCTTCATCCGCTACGAGATCGATCCTTTCAAGAAAGAGGCGTTTGCCGAATATGCCCGCAACTGGGGTCAGGCCATCCCCAGGAATGGCGCCGATCTGATCGGTTATTTCGGTCCGCACGAGGGGTCGGCGACCACGGCCTATGGCGTCTACAATATCGAAAGCCTCACCGCCTACGAGGCCTATCGCGCCAGGCTGGCCGCCGACCCGCTCGGCCGCGAAAATTACGAATTCGCCAGGCGCGAAGGTTTTATCCGCAAGGAGGATCGAATCTTCCTCAAAAACGTCTCCGCCCCTCACGCCAAGCTGGTGCTGTCATGATCGCCGTCATCTTCGAAGTCGTGCCCTATATGGGCGAGCGCCATAAATATCTGGATCTAGCCGGCGAATTGCGCGGCGAACTCGAAAAGATCGACGGCTTCATCTCGATCGAGCGTTTCGAGAGCCTGACGAACCGCGGCAAACTGCTGTCGCTTTCCTTCTTCCGCGACGAGGAGGCCGTCCGAAAATGGCGCAACCTCGAAGCCCACCGCGCCGCCCAGCAGGCCGGCCGCGGCGGCATCTTCGCCGATTACCGCCTGCGGATCGCCAGTGTCGTGCGCGATTACGGCATGTTCGAACGCGACGAGGCGCCGGCCGACAGCCGCAACGTGCACGATGCGGCGTGAGGACGGGGAGGGGCGATGTCATCAGCAATAAATTCCCGAAATCGGCCGCCGCTTCAGGCTTTGGTAACGAAGTTGGGTAACCATAACGGAGAGTTAAGCGTCAAGCGTATGAGTGAGTATCAGAATGGCATCAGTTTTTCCGCTTGCCGGCCTCAAGGCTTCCGTCCGGTCGGGTTCCCGGCCGGATTCTCGGTCGGGGTCTTGGGTCGACACGATCATCAAGGGTGATTGCGTCAGCGCCCTTGAGGCTCTGCCCAGCCACTCCGTCGATATCATCTTTGCCGATCCCCCGTATAATCTCCAGCTCGGCGGAACGCTACATCGTCCCGACCAGTCGCTGGTCGATGCCGTCGATGACGAATGGGATCAGTTCGCTTCGTTCGAGGCCTATGATGCCTTTACCCGCGCCTGGCTGCTGGCCTGCCGGCGTGTGCTGAAGCCATCAGGCTCGATCTGGGTGATCGGCTCCTACCACAATATCTTCCGCGTCGGCGCCACGCTGCAGGATCTGAATTTCTGGATCTTGAACGACATCATCTGGCGCAAGACCAACCCGATGCCGAATTTCAAGGGCCGCCGCTTCCAGAACGCCCATGAGACGATGATCTGGGCAAGCCCCAATGCCAAGGCCAAGGGCTATACCTTCAATTACGATGCGATGAAGGCCGCCAATGACGACGTGCAGATGCGCTCCGACTGGCTGTTCCCGATCTGCAATGGCAATGAGCGGCTGAAGGGCGAGGACGGCAAGAAGGTGCATCCGACCCAGAAGCCGGAAGCGTTGCTTGCCCGCGTCATCATGGCCTCGACCAAACCAGGCGATATCGTCCTCGATCCCTTTTTCGGCTCGGGCACAACAGGCGCCGTCGCCAAGCGCCTCGGCCGCCACTTCGTCGGCATCGAGCGCGAACAGGATTATATCGATGCGGCCTCGGCCCGCATCGCCGCCGTCGAGCCGCTCGGCAAGGCGGAACTGACCGTCATGACCGGCAAGAAGGCCGAAGTCCGCGTCGCCTTCAACGTGCTGGTCGAAAGCGGCCTGATCAAGCCCGGCCAGGTGCTGACCGACGCGAAGCGCCGCTACAGCGCCATCGTCCGCGCCGACGGCACCGTGGCTTCAGGCGGCGAGGCCGGCTCCATTCATCGTCTCGGCGCCAAGGTGCAGGGTCTCGATGCATGCAACGGATGGACCTTCTGGCATTTCGAAGACGGGCAGTCCCTGCGCCCGATCGACGATCTCAGGTCCGCCATCCGCAGTGATCTGGCAAAGGTGAAGTGAGCAGCACCTTCGACGGATCGAAATACCTTCTTCCGGTTTCCCTCCAGTTGCGGAAGAAGGCCAAGGCGCCCGGGGTTTGAGCCCCGGGCGTCTTCTATTTGAGCTGGGGAATGCGGCAATCAGAAATCCTGGTAATCGGTGACGTCGACCCGAGTGATGCGCCCGTCGCCATTGAAGGTGATCGTCTCCTCGCCCTCGCGGATCAGCGGCTTGCCCGTCTGGCTGTGGGTGGCACGAAGCGACCAGACCGCCCGGCCGGATTGGGCCGTCAGCGTCTCCACCAGCGAATTTTCCGCCGTCTGATCGGGATAGTCTTCGAAATACTTGCGGAAGGCGGCCATGATCTCCCCGCGCCCGGCAAGGCTGCCGACGCCGTTCGAGACATAGGTGGCGTCCTCGGCGAAATAGGCCTCGATCGCGGGGAAATCGAGGGCGTTGATGGCGGCATGAAAGCGTTCGATTTCTTCTGCCGGGTCGAAAGCCATGGGATCAGACCTTCAATCCGTAAGCGGCAAGATCGTTGCGCAGTTTCTCGGCACCCGAAAACAGCACCGCATTCCAGCCGAAGGCCTCAGCACCTTCGACATTGACCGGCGCGTCGTCGATGAAGATCGTCGCCTTGGGATCGAGGCCGAAGCTGTTCGTGTGCGTCTCGTAGATGGCGAGATCCGGCTTGATCAGGCCGACATTGCCGGAAACGGTGACGCCGCGCGGCTTGCTCAGGAAAGGGAAGCGCATTTGCGCCTCGCGGAAGGTGTCGGAGGCGAAGTTGGTCAGCATCGTCACGTCGCGTCCTTCGGCGATCAGCCCTTCCATGATCGCGACGCTGTCGTCATAGGCGTGCGGCACCATCTCGTGCCAGTGTTTGCGGAAGGCGCGAATATGCTCCTCACGCGCCGGGTGCTGTTCGATCAGCAGCGCTTCGGCCTCCGCCCATGTGCGGCCGCGGTCCTGCTCGATGTTCCAGTCATGGGTGCAGATATTGGCGAAGAACCAGTTGCGCTCGGTCTCATCGGGAATGAGGCGGCTGAAAGGAAGATGCGGATCGTAATGAATAAGAACTTTGCCGATATCGAAAACGATATGTTTTATCTCGGTGGTCATGGTCATCCCTTGGATGTTTTGAACGCGAGTGGAATAGCCGCTGCGATCGCTTTTTTCATGATGGTCGGCAGGGCCTGCGCTTCAAGATTTGTAACCGGCTCCCACCATTCGTCATCCCCGCCGCCATTCGTTCTCGGCTTGCCGGCGATCGCCGCCCGCCAGATCGACAGCCGGAGCTCGAAATGGGTGAAGACATGGATGACGGTGCCGCATGCCTGCCAGGCCGCCTCGAAGGGCGCGGCTGAGGCCGAGGTTTCGCCGTCGAGGCGCGCCGTCCAGGCCGTTGTCGGCACCTCGGTCATGCCGCCGAGCAGGCCGCTGTCGATGCGCCGCCGCAGCAGGATCTCGCCATCGTCAGTCACCGCGATGAAGGCCGCGCCCTGCCGCACCGGCTTTTCCTTCTTTGCCGCCTTAACCGGAAAGAGCTCGGGATCGGAAAGTTTCAGCGCCTCGCAGGCGCCGCGGAACGGACAGAGCGAACAGGCCGGCCGTTTCGGCGTGCAGATCGTCGCCCCGAGATCCATCATCGCCTGGGCAAAATCGCCTGGCCGCAGAGCCGGCGTCAGCGCCGCCACCTTCTGCTTCATCAGTGGCTTTCCCGCCGGAAGCGGCGTGTCGATCGCATAGAGCCTGGAGATCACCCGCTCGACATTGCCGTCCATCACCGCCGCCTGCCGGTTGAAGGCAATGGCCGCGACGGCCGCTGCCGTATAGTCGCCGATCCCGGGCAGGGATTTGAGCCCTTCTTCGGTATCGGGAAAGACGCCGCCATGCTCTTTCGCCACTGCTTCGGCGCATTTCTTCAGGTTGCGGGCCCGCGCGTAATAGCCAAGCCCCGCCCAGGCGGCCATCACCGCGTCGCTTTCGGCCGCGGCAAGATCGGTCACCGCAGGCCAGCGTTCGAGAAACCTGGAGAAATAGGGTTTGACCGCCTGCACCGTCGTCTGTTGCAGCATCACCTCGGAAAGCCAGACGCGATAGGGATCGGGTTTGACGCCGCCGGCCGCCATGCCGGGCGAGACCCGCCAGGGCAGGTCGCGGTGGTGGCGGTCGTACCAGTCGAGCAGGGGCTTTGCGGAGGGAGTGTCGGGTTTCGTGAGCGTCATGATTTGCCGGGATCGGGGGAAGTGCCTATACTTGGCGAAGCAATGCCGCGCGATCAAGCCGGTGATGCGAATTGCCTGTGCGATTGGCAGGGGCATCCAAGGGTTTCGATGAGTTATCCACGCAAAGGTGCAAAGCAGATTTCCGAGCTGGCGAACGGGCTGATCGATCCCGTCCTGGCGCGCCGCGCCGGCATCAACACGGCCCTGCTCGGCTCATGGAGCGAAATCGCCGGCGAGGATTTTGCCGATTGCACCCGCCCGGAAAAGATCGCCTGGGCCCGCGGCGGCAATGAGGTCGGCGGCTTCCGCCCCGGTGTGCTGACGATTGCCTGCGAAGGCGCGCGCGCGCTTTTTCTCACCCATGCCCAGGGTGAACTCATCCAGCGCATCAACAGCTTCTTCGGCTTTGCCGCCGTCCACCAGATCCGCATCGTCCAGAAGCCGGTCTCAAACCCCGCCCGCCGCTCCCGCACCCCGCCGCCGCTGAAGGGCGAAGCCGCCCGCAAGCTCGAAGGCATGATGGAAGGCATAGAGGGCGACAAACTGCGCCAGGCGATCCAGCGCTTAGGGACCGCGGTGATGGGCAAGCGGGGAACTCAACGCTGACATTCGATCGCTCGGGCTGGCGATACAGCCCTTAGGATGCTATACGTGTATAGCATTCAGGAGAAAAATCATGCTGGCCTTGCGGTTGCCGCCCGATATCGAAGCACGGCTCGATGAACTTGCCAAGCGCACGGGCCGCAGCAAGAGTTTCTATGCACGTCAGGCCATCCTCGAGCATCTCGACGATCTCGAAGATATATACCTCGCCGAAAAACGCCTCGAAGAACTTCGTCGGGGTGAGAGCGATAGCGTGCCGCTGGCCGAGCTGATGGCGCGTCATGGTTTGGAGAATTGAGTTTCACCGGGCAGCCGAGCGTGAGCTTGAGAAGCTTGGGCATGAGGCGGCTCGCCGAATACTCCGATTCCTGAATGATCGCGTTGCAAGGTTGGACGATCCACGATCCATCGGAGAGGCGCTTAAGGGGTCTGAACTCGGGGATTTCTGGAAGTATCGCGTCGGGGACTATCGAGTGATCGCAAACATCGACGATGGGGCGGTGCTGATCCTCATCGTGCGGATTGGCAACCGCCGCGATGTCTATCGATGAATCCGCATACGCATCGATCGCAATTTTGGCTAGCGGTCCCATCACGGTCACAATTCTTTGAAGGAAGTTGGTGAACCGTGGCTTGTGAGCGGCCGCCAGCCGTTATATCGCACAGTCACGCCGTCACTCTCATTGCTTATGGGGAACCCATGCAGATGTCTGAAATGCAACTGACGAAACGCCGCCTCCTGGGTGGGATCGCCATCGCCGCAGCTGCCGCAGCGCTTGTCGCCTGCAACGACAGCAAGGACGCTGCCGATGCTTCGTCCTCCGGCAAGACCCTGGCCGACGGCACCAATGTCGACACCATCCAGACGGCGGCGACATCGCCGGCCGAAACGCCGCAATCCGATGGCGATGTCGACATGGCCGCAGTGCTGAAGCCCGGCCCGCTGCCTGAGATGGCGCTCGGCAAGGCTGACGCCCCGGTCAAGATCGTCGAATACATGTCGATGACCTGCCCGCATTGCGCCCATTTCCACAACACCACCTTCGATGCGATCAAGCAGAAATATGTCGACGCCGGCAAGGTGCAGTTCATCATTCGCGAATTCCCCTTCGACCCGCGTGCCGCCGCCGCCTTCATGCTCGCCCGCTGCAGCCCCGCCAATCCGGAGCAGCTGAGCACGCCGGAGCAATATTTCCCGATGGTTTCGATGCTGTTCAAGCAGCAGCAGGTCTGGGCCGCCGCCGATGACGGCCGCAGCGCACTGCTGCAGATGTCGAAGCTCGCCGGATTTACTGAGGATAGCTTCACGAAATGCTTGACGAACCAGAAGCTTCTGGATGAAGTGAACGCCGTGCGGGAAAGAGGTTCCAAGGATTTCGGCGTCAATGCCACGCCGACTTTCCTCATCAATGGCAAGCGCTACTCTGGAGACATGCCGGTTGAAACCTTGTCGGGGCTCATCGACAGTCTGCTCTGAACCGATCCGTTTGACGATAACGGGCGACGGTGAAAGCCGTGCGCCCGTTTTTTTGTGGCTGCGGTGCGGCTCCTTGCCCACCCCGCGCCGCGGAGCTTCTGCATGAAGTTCAACAAGCTGCGCCTGGTCGGCTTCAAATCCTTCGTCGAGCCGACGGAATTCATCATCGAGCGGGGGCTGACCGGCGTCGTCGGCCCGAACGGCTGCGGCAAGTCCAACCTCGTCGAGGCGCTGCGCTGGGTGATGGGCGAGAATTCCTACAAGAACATGCGCGCCTCCGGCATGGACGACGTGATCTTTTCGGGCTCGGGAAACCGCCCGGCCCGCAACACCGCCGAAGTGGCGCTCTATCTCGACAATGCAACGCGCACCGCGCCTGCCGCCTTCAACGACAGCGACGAGATCCAGGTCACCCGCCGCATCGAGCGTGAACAGGGTTCGCTCTACCGCATCAACGGCAAGGAAAGCCGCGCCAAGGACGTGCAACTGCTGTTTGCCGACGCCTCCACCGGCGCCCGTTCGCCGTCGATGGTCGGGCAGGGGCGCATCGGCGAGCTGATCCAGGCAAAGCCGCAGGCCCGCCGCCAGCTGCTGGAAGAGGCGGCCGGCATCTCGGGCCTGCATTCCCGCCGCCACGAGGCCGAATTGCGGCTGCGGGCCGCCGAGGGCAATCTCGAGCGTCTCGACGACGTCACCTCGCAGCTCGAAAGCCAGATCGAGAGCCTGAAGCGGCAGGCCCGCCAGGCAAACCGCTTCAAGACGCTGTCTGCCGATATCCGCGCCCGTGAGGCGATGCTCTTGCATATCCGCTGGGTGCAGGCCAAGGAAGCCGAGGCCGAGGCCGACAGCGCGCTGAACCAGGCGACCGTCGTCGTCGCCGAAAAGGCGCAGGCCCAGATGGAGGCGGCCAAGAACCAGGCCATCGCCAGCCTGAAACTGCCGGAACTGCGCGAGGGTGAGGCGCGCGCCGCCGCCGCTCTGCAGCGGTTGCAGATCGCCCGAAGCCAGCTGGAGGAGGATGTCGGCCGCATTCTGCGCCGCCGCGACGAGCTGACACGCCGTCTCGCCCAGCTTGGCGAGGATATCCGCCGCGAGGAGCGACTAGTCGCCGACAATGCCGTTATCCTGGCAAGGCTCGATGCCGAAGAGGCCGAGATTTCCGAAGTGCTGGCCGATTCCGGCCGTTATGCCGAGGAAACCCGCGAGGCCTTCGAGGGAGCGGCGGCAAAACTTGCCGACAGCGAACGCATCTTCACCCAGCTGACCGCCGAGCGCGCCGAGGCCGCTGCCGGCCGCAACCAGCTGGAGCGCGCCATCCGCGATCTCGCTGACCGCAGGATGCGCCTCGAACGCCAGATGAATGAGGCCAACCACGAACTCGCAACCATCGGCGACAAGATCGCCGGCCTGCCTGACCCGGATGAAAAACGCGCCATCGTCGAGGCCGGTGAAATCGCGCTCGCCGACGCCGAAGCCGCCGTCCAGCTCGTCGAGCAGGCGCTTGCCGCCGCCCGCCAGACCGAGGCGCTGGCGCGCGCGCCGGTCGATCAGGCCCGCTCGAGCCTCAATGCGCTGGAAACCGAGGCCCGCACCATTTCCCGCATGCTCGCCGCTGGTGCCGCTGCCGGCGAATTCCCGCCGGTTGCCGATGAGCTGAAGGTCGATCGCGGCTTCGAAACAGCACTCGGTGCTGCCCTCGGCGACGATCTGGAATCGCCGCTCGCTGCCGAGGCCCCGGCCCATTGGTCTGACAATGGCGATGGCGCTGGCGACCCGGCACTGCCATCCGGCGTCACGCCGCTGCTTGCCCATATCAGCGCGCCCGCCGCACTCACCCGCCGCCTGCGCCAGATCGGCCTGGTCGGGGAAGGGGACGCAGAGCGCCTGATGGCGGCGCTGCAGCCCGGCCAGCGGCTGGTGACGAAAGACGGCGCCGTCTACCGCTGGGACGGCCACGTGACAGGCGCCGACGCCCCGAGCGCTGCAGCCCTTCGCCTTGCCCAGAAAAACCGCCTGGCCGAGCTCGAAGGCGAGGCAGCCCTTGCCCGCGACGTGCTTGCCGAAGCCGAGGAGCGGCAGGCCGCCGCCGCTGATGCGATCCGCGGCGAAGAACGACGGCTTGCCGAGGCCCGCGACATGAGCCGGCTGTCCTCCCGTCATCTCGCCGAAGCACGCGATGCGCTTGGAGCCGCCGAGCGGGCCTCCGGCGATCTGATCCGCCGCCGCGATGTCGTCAGTGAGGCGGTCAGCCAGCTGGGCGCGCAGCTGGAGGAGGTCGCCATCCAGGAAGAGAATGCCCGCATCGAGCTGGAGGACGCGCCCGATCTCACCGCGATCGACGAGCGGCTGCGGTTCCAGCAGGCGGAGGTGGCGGCCGATCGCGGCGCGCTGGCCGAAAGCCGCGCCCGCCATGAAAGCCTTGCCCGGGAAAACGAGGCCCGCCAGCGCCGCATCCTGGCGATCGGCCAGGAGCGCGAGACCTGGCGCCAGCGCGCGCTAAGCGGCGAAGATCAGGTCGCCACCCTGCGCGAGCGCGAGGAAGAGGCGCGTGAAGAGGCAGCCGAGCTCGAATTGGCGCCGGATGAATTCGACGACAAGCGCCGCGCTTTGATGAGCGAATTGCAGAAGGCCGAGGAGGCGCGCCGCAACGCCGGCGATCTTCTGGCCGAGGCCGAACGCATCCAGCGCGAGGCCGACCAGAAGGCGACGACCGCACTGTCGGAACTTGCCGAATGCCGTGAACGCCGCGGCCGCGCCGAGGAGCGCCTGGTTTCCGCCCGCGAGAAGCGCCAGGAAGGCGAAAGCCGCATCCGCGAGGTCCTGAATGTCGCCCCGCACGAAGCGCTGCAGCTGACCGGGCGTCCGGCCATGCAGGCGCTTCCCGATCCGCGCGAGGTCGAGCGCGAGCTGGAGCGCCTCAGGATCGAACGCGAGCGGCTCGGCGCCGTCAACCTGCGCGCCGACGAGGAACAGAAGGAGCTGAGTGACAAGCTCGAAGCGCTGATCAGGGAACGCGACGACGTCATCGACGCGATCCGCAAGCTGCGTGGCGCCATCCAGAGCCTCAACCGCGAGGGCCGCGAACGGCTGATCGCCGCCTTCGACATCGTCAATGCCCAGTTCAAGCGGCTGTTCACCCATCTTTTCGGCGGCGGCACCGCCGAGCTGCAGCTGATCGAATCCGACGACCCGCTGGAAGCCGGGCTCGAAATCCTCGCCCGGCCGCCGGGCAAGAAGCCGCAGACCATGACGCTGCTCTCAGGCGGCGAACAGGCGCTGACGGCGATGGCGCTGATCTTTGCCGTCTTCCTCACCAATCCGGCGCCGATCTGCGTGCTCGACGAAGTCGACGCGCCGCTCGACGACCACAATGTCGAGCGCTACTGCAACCTGATGGATGAAATGGCGGCGTCGACCGAAACCCGCTTCGTCATCATCACCCACAATCCGATCACCATGGCCCGCATGAACCGCCTCTTCGGCGTCACCATGGCCGAGCAGGGCGTCTCCACCCTCGTCTCCGTCGACCTGCAGACCGCCGAACGCCTGCGCGAGATCGCCTGAATTTCTTCCCCGCGGCCGGGCTGATTGCCGGCGTCGGTTGACGATCGAAGCCGAGCTCCGGTCTAAAGCTGATATCGGCCGCGCTCTTCCAGGAGGGCTTCGATCCGGCGGCGTCGCGCAACGGCGATTGCGACAAAGGATGTGACAACAGCCGCGAGCCCCAAGCTTCCGATGGAAAGCGTCAGCAGCCACCGTCCCAACCGCCGCACCAGCGATGGAAAATCGGCATTGAGCCAATTCATCGCATTCGCAGTGTAGCCGTTGGCCGAGACCCAATCCCGCACCAGCGCCAAGCGCTCGCAATGAACGCCGGCATACAAAACCTTCATCTCGCTGACCTGGTTGAGGAATTTCGCGGCATCGACGACATTCCCCTCGAGATAGGCGATCTGTGCAAGCGTATAGGCCGCGAGCGAAGCATCGATCTCCGTCGGCGCAGCGGGGGAAGCGGACTTGTTTTCTGCCGCGATTGATCCACGAAGATTGACGTCCAGGCCGCGGAAACTGTCGGTAACGGGCTGTGAGGGCACTATGAGCCCGCCGTTCGCCCGGCCGGCAGCAAGATCCAGCTCCGAACGTAGACGCTGCGAGAATTGCTGGGATAGGGCTTCACGAAAAGAGTGCTGGGCAAATCGATAATCATCGATTGCGAAGAATGCGACAAAAGTCATCGCGGCCACCGCGCCGAGATATCGCGATCGGCGCGTGGCAAGAACGATCGCGGCAAGGCATATCGGATATTTGAGCCAGTTCAGCAATATGGGCCCGACCGTCCAGTCTTCAGCGCCGGCGATAACTGCAACGCCGTTCTGCTGCGCATAATCGGCCGCGCTTCCGGCAAGCGCCACAAAATGGAAGGCGGTGTTATCAGTCGCCTCAGGCAGCCAGATCCAATAGGCGCCGAAAGCTGACAGCGCCGCAAAGGCCAGAAGACCAAAGACAAACAAAAGGTAACCGCGTGCGCGTGAGGCGATTGCTTCGATCGCACGCTCGCCGTTGGCAATCGAAAACGGTTTTGGCAGTTTATTGGCGATGCGGCTGCCGAACACGCCTGCCGCGCGTTTGACCGCGCCCGGCAGGTTGGCACGGCGCTGTTCCAGCTCGCGCTCGATCGACAAAATCCTTCGGCTCCGGCGCGCAATCCACCAGCCGAGCCCATTTGTCAGTGGCGCGGCGATGGCAAAGATGAGTGCGGCCGAAAGCAGCAAGTATGCCTTTTGCGATTGAGCGGCATTGTCGGCCAGGAGTTTTTCGCGAGCCTGCGGCCCAAAACCGCCGGAGGCCAGCGCGAAGTTCCGTATCGCCTGAAAACGGGCCTGGTCGAAATTGTTCAGAAGGAAGCCGCTTGTTTCCAGCTTGTCGAGTGCGGCCGCGGCAGCAGCGCTGTTGCCACGAAGAGCCTCCGCTTGCGCCAGGAAATACGACATGATCTTCGCATTTCCATCCGGTTGCACTAGGTGATCTCCGTTCGCATCAGCGGCAGCCTGGTAGACGCTTGCGGGCAAATCGGACGGGCGGATCACCCGGTATTTTTCATAGGTCGGACGAGCACTGAAATCCCGGGAAAGGTCATACATCAGACTGCCGACAACCGGGATACCCGGAATGCCGGCGACAATAATGGCAATGATCGCGCGGCGGGAAAGCGGAGCGTGAAATATCAGGGCAATGAATGCAAACAAGGCGAACGCAAAGGGCGCGAGCAATTCTGCCCGCCCGAACAATCCCCATCGTATCAGAAAGAACGCGACTGCCAGGCCCGTGAAAAACCAACGCCCCCTGATGATCATTCCTGCCGTCGCAAGGGCGATGATGAAGGAGACATAGTGCACGTAATCGGGGAGCGTCCAGAGCCCGGTCGGAACTGAAGAGTCCGTGGATTTGACGCCTGACAGGCCAAGGGCATTGGTGAAGCCGTCGAGCACATAGATCGAGCCGCGCAATATCCGCAGGTCGGTCGGATCGGATGGCCATGCATAGGCCGCGGCGAAGAGCAGCATGAAGGCGGCGAAAGCCGATCCCTGTGCCAGCAACGACAGCAGATTGGACCGACGGCCCAATCCGACATGCTCTTCTTCACCGGTCTGATCGATCTTTCCCGATATGGGAGCCGGCTCAGACGAAGCTGAGCCGAGCACCCGCTTGCCGAAAGCCGAGGCGTCAGCCACCGGCAACTCCAGCGGCTTTCACGCTGGACAGCATCTCGCTGCGAAGCCGTTCCAGCTCGCCGATCGCCTGACGGCGGTCCGTCGCACCCTTCTCATGGACATCGCGAACGTCGGTCAGCGTCAGCAGGATTTTATCATGGACGTGCTGGAGCGTTTCCACATCGACGACGAGGCGCTGGTTGGATTTCGCCGTCGCCACCGAATTCTGGTGCAGCAGCTCGGCGTTCCTGCGCATGATGGCGTTCGTCGCATTGTCGATGGTGTCTGCCAAAGCGACGGCGCTTTTCTGCTCGTCCAGGGTCAGGGCCAGCATGAATGCGCGTTTCCACGCCGGCAAGGTTAACTGGCGGATCGTCTGGAACTTGTCGACGAGCGCGAGATTGTTTGCCTGAATGATGCGAACCATCGGCAGGGTCTGCATCGCCGCGTGCTGAAGGACACGCATATCGTCCGCACGCTTCGAAAGCTGCTGACGATTTGCTTCGAGGACGGCGAGGTGCTCGCTCGAGGCAAGATCACCGGATCCACTGTTCTGGCGGCCAATCTCGTCTTCCATGTCGTGAAGCCGAATCTCGATGGCCTCGACATGTTTGCCGAGTGCTGCATACTCAACGCGAACGCCCTCGTACATGAGCTGATAGTCATGATTTCGCCGCGACAGCGTCTGGGCCGTTGTCTCGATTTGCGCAACGAGCTTGTCTACCTGCCCTTTGACGGTGTCGAACCGAGCGATGGCACGTTCCTTTGATCGCGCGATCCGCTTGAAAAGGCCGCCGATGATGGGAATTCGTCCAGTCGAGTTATCGAGTGACGACAGATTGAACTGTTGAGCCGCGAGCACGATCTCGTTCAACTGAGCCCCGGTGTCGTCGAGGTCGGTTGCGCGCGCCGTTCCGAGAATCTCGTCGGCATACTGGGATGACCGCTCGGCGACTTCGTGGCCAAATTGCTGGATCGAGAGGGCCGAGAACAGATCAATGGTGGCCGCCAGACGCGCGACGTCCGGATCCACCTGATGTTCGCTGGCGACCGCACTGGAGGCGTCGTGCAGTGGCAATGCTGCTTTCATCATTCTTGTCCAACCTTCTTCAGGAAGCCTATGAGATTGCTGTGAGCATCGAGAAACGCAGTCACGACGGAACTGCGCGGTGTGATTGCTTCGCCATGAATGATCGCCAGCGCATTTCGCTGCCAGAGCGGCAACAGCAGTGTTTCAATGTCGGTGAATCGGTCGAGCAGTGAAGCAAGCACACTCGCAGACAGCTCGATCTGCTGAATCGTCAGCGTGTTGGCAGCCTCGATCGCGATGATGTTGGCAAGACGTCTCTCAAATCTGGCGACGAGAGCGAGGTCTGAACCGCTCGACCGCGAAATGAGCAACTTCTTGGCGTCCCCGATCACGCCGGCAAGACGCGCCTGTTCGTCGATGAGCTCAAGTCGCGTTCTGTCGAGAATTCCCCTTATGCGCCCCCCAGCCTGCGCAGCCCGGCTCAATTGCCGGAACACATCGGCGACCCTGTGGCTTGCAAGTTCGAAGCCCAGGCGGGCTTCGACGGCTGCGCCGGTGAACCGACCGATCAGGCCCTGCTTCCGCAACATCTTCTGGAGATCGATGTCCTCGAGCATTTCGATCAGCTCGCTCGCTGAACTGCGGATGTCGCGAGCCGGCGCCGAACTCAGGATGTCATTATCCATCCTCGGTGAGCGAGCTGCCACGTCCAGGGCCGCAACCGCGTCGTCGTCGATTACTGCTGAAGCAGGCTGCTCTTCGACATTGTTCGGAGCGGGATAAGAATGGTTGGTGCCGTAGGCCATCGCAATACTGAGCTCAAAAGAATGCAAATCTTCTGAAAGACAATTTCGGCGGGAACATTGAAAATTGAATGAATTTGGTTGTGCGCCTTTTACTGGCATCAAAAATGTCGGCGTCGGCTGCTCACCGCTTGGCAGCATTCGGAGCCAGGCGCCCCCTGTTGTCACTTAGGGCCGAGCATGATTCCAGCCTGGCCGGCGCAATTTCAGCAAAGCCGTGACGCGGTTTTGCGCCCAGAAATTGCGTGAAATCAGAAAACTGGGAATAAACACCAAAAAAGGTCGGCTCTCTTGCCGCCTGTACCCCATTTGGGTGATGCTCTTTTCGCTGACTTGCATTAGAAGTTGTTTCGACGCAACCTAATTACCCAGCTGAAAAGCTGGCAATCAAGCGTTGCGCATTGTCGAATTTGCGTGCGGTTTTCCGGGCGAGGGCAAGAACCGGAAGCCGTTAGAGTAATTCCAGGGAAGGACAGATCTGTTTTCCCCGGAGTTGCGTAAGATGATGGTCAGAGCGGTTCCTTTTTCAAAAAGCTGAACCGTTCCTGGGTTGTGGGACCCCCCGTCCGGTTTTCCTGGCCGGACGGAAACAAGGCTTTGCGGGACATTGTTGCAGTCCCGCAAAGCTTTTTTTGTACCTTTTTCTTGTTCCCACCGGCTTTCAATCGTTTCGACCGCGGCCGTGCCGAAGATTTATTGTGCAGCGCAACATTTCGCCGCATTTGTCGATTTTCATTTCAACACCAACGGATTAAGCTAATCCCGGTTTGGTGTTGGGGGGAAGATGACCAAGTGGGTCTATACGTTCGGCGACGGGCAGGCTGAGGGCCGGGCGCGCGATCACGAGATTCTCGGCGGCAAGGGCGCCAATCTCGCGGAAATGTGCGCCCTGGGGCTTCCCGTTCCGCCGGGGCTGACGATCGTCGGCGATGCCTGCAACACCTATTACAAGAACGGCCGCCATATCGAGAACGCTGTGAAGGTCGAGGTGCGCGCCGGCATTGCTGGCATCGAGGCAATCACCGGCCGCCGCTTTGGCGCCGGCAGCCAGCCGCTGCTGCTTTCGGTGCGCTCCGGCGCCCGTGTTTCGATGCCGGGAATGATGGACACCGTGCTCAATCTCGGCCTCAACGACGAGACCGTGCAGGCGCTCGGCCATGATGCCGGCGACGCGCGGTTTGCCTGGGACAGCTACCGCCGCTTCATCCAGATGTATGCCGATGTCGTCATGGGTCTCGGCAACGACGCCTTCGAGGAAATCCTCGAAGACGAGAAGGCCAAGCTCGGTCACGAATTCGATACCGAACTCAGCGCCTCCGAGTGGCAGCATATCGTTTCTCTCTACAAGCGGCTGATCGAGGAGGAACTGGAGCAGGAATTCCCACAGGATCCCGAGGTGCAGCTCTGGGGCGCCGTCGGCGCGGTCTTTTCCAGCTGGATGAATGCACGCGCCGTCACCTACCGCCAGCTTCACAATATTCCCGGAGCCTGGGGCACGGCGGTCAACATCCAGGCGATGGTCTTCGGCAATCTCGGCAATGCGTCCGCCACCGGTGTTGCCTTTACCCGCAACCCGTCGACCGGCGAGAAGGCGCTGTACGGCGAATTCCTCGTCAATGCGCAAGGGGAGGATGTCGTTGCCGGCATCCGCACGCCGCAAAGCATCACCGAGGAGGGCCGGATTTCCTCCGGCTCGGAAAAACCGTCGATGGAAAAGCTGATGCCGGAGGCGTTTCGCGAGCTTTGCGGCATTTGCACCGAACTCGAGATCCATTACCGCGACATGCAGGATATCGAATTCACCATCGAGCGCGGCAAGCTGTGGATGCTGCAGACCCGCTCCGGCAAGCGCTCGACCCGGGCGGCAATGAAGATCGCCGTCGATATGGTCGACGAGAAGGTGATTACCGAGGAGCAGGCGGTGCTGCGCATCGAACCATCAAGCCTCGACCAGCTGCTGCATCCGACGATCGATCCGCGTGTCACCCGCCAGGTGATCGGCACCGGGCTTCCGGCTTCGCCGGGCGCTGCCACCGGCGCCATCGTCTTCACCGCCGAGGAGGCCGTCGAGGCCGAGGCCGAAGGCCGCAAGGTCATTCTGCTCCGGGTCGAGACCAGCCCGGAGGATATTCACGGCATGCATGCCGCCGAAGGCATCCTGACCACCCGCGGCGGCATGACCAGCCATGCGGCGGTCGTTGCCCGCGGCATGGGCATCCCCTGCGTCGTCGGCGCCGGCACCATGCGCATCGACATGCGCAACGAGCGGCTGCTCGGCATCGGCGTCACCCTGAAGAAGGGCGATATCATCACCATCGACGGCTCGGCCGGCCAGGTGCTGAAGGGCGAGGTGCCGATGATCCAGCCGGAACTGTCGGGCGATTTCGGCCGGATCATGGGCTGGGCCGACCGCGCCCGCCGCATGACGGTGCGCACCAATGCCGATACGCCGGCCGATGCGCGCGCCGCCCGTTCCTTCGGCGCCGAAGGCATCGGCCTTTGCCGCACCGAGCACATGTTCTTCGAGGGCGAGCGCATCCATGCCATGCGCGAGATGATCCTCGCCGTCGACGAGAAGGGCAGGCGGCTGGCGCTCGACAAGCTGCTGCCGATGCAGCGGCTGGATTTCACCGGCCTCTTCACCGTCATGCACGGCCTGCCGGTGACGATCCGCCTGCTCGACCCGCCGCTGCACGAATTCCTGCCGAAGACCGACGACGAGGTGGCCGAAGTCGCCTTCGCCATGGGCATGGAGGCGGCAGCGCTTCGCCAGCGCGTCGATGCGCTGCACGAGTTCAATCCGATGCTCGGCCATCGCGGTTGCCGGCTGGCGATCTCCTATCCCGAAATCGTCGAGATGCAGGCCCGCGCCATCTTCGAGGCGGCGGTTGCCGCAGCTAAGGAGACCGGGGCGGCCGTCGTGCCGGAGATCATGGTGCCGCTGGTCGGCCTGCGCTCCGAGCTCGATTACGTCAAGGCGCGCATCGATGAGGTCGCCGGCAAGGTCATGAACGAGGCCGGCATGAAGATTGATTATCTCGTCGGCACGATGATCGAGCTGCCGCGTGCGGCGCTCCGCGCCCATGTGATTGCCGAAGCCGCCGAATTCTTCTCCTTCGGCACCAACGACCTGACGCAGACCACCTTCGGCATCTCGCGCGACGACGCCTCCGCCTTCATCCCCACCTATCAGCGCAAGGGCATCATCGAGCACGATCCGTTCATCTCGCTCGATTTCGACGGAGTCGGCGAATTGATCAGCATCGCCGCCGAACGCGGCCGGCGCACCCGCAACGACATGAAACTCGGCATCTGCGGCGAACATGGCGGCGACCCGGCCTCGATCCGCTTCTGCGAGACGATCGGGCTGGACTATGTCTCCTGCTCGCCGTTCCGCGTGCCGATCGCCAGATTGGCGGCGGCGCAGGCGGTCATCTCAGGAGGTCTTTCAGACTTCCGGTCGGGAGGTCTGAAAGACCTCGGGGGGAAATAGTCAGATACCGGCAAGTGCCCGCGGACGCCCTTAGGGCGCCTGGGATCAATGATGATGGTGCCAGTGATCGTGGTAGACATAGGGCCCGTTGAGATCCCAGGCCATGCTCTGCATCATCTCGGCACTTTGCGCCCGCGATTCGGCCCGCCGGTCGAGATCGATGCGCTGCAGGCAGGTGGCAAACCCATCCGTGCCGCGCCGGAAACCATAGCTCAGGCACCGCCCTTCATCCGCTGCCCGCCGCTCCTCCGGCGTCATCGTCTGGCAGGCGGAAAGCGCGGCGGCAAGGGTGGCAATGGTGATGAGGAGGGAAAGGCGCATCGGGGTATTCCTTGCTTTTCCCTGAGGAAATGCCATTCGGGTCCGGGCGTCAAGCTGCGGCGGGGAGGCGTGTAGTGGATGTGAACGGTTTCTCCCGCCTATCCCACCCTCCGTCATGCTCGGCCTTGAGCCGAGCATCCACGCCGCATCCATCAGCAGCAGCCGTATGGATCCCAGGCTCAAGGCCTGGGATGACGGAGAGTGTGGTTGGCGTTTCCGTCAAACTCGTCGCCAGAGAACAGGGACACACTACACCGGGTGCTCAATTGGCCCAGCGTTTACTAAGTTCCAGTGCCTGTCACAGTGCGCCCAAATCCTTCGGTAGGGGACACTCCGCACAGGAGCGAGCGGGCGTGAAGATGACGCTCACGCCGCCCCAGCCGGATCCCCGATCGGCAGCAGCGCCGGATCGAGCGGGTCCTGTGGGTTCTTCGTGTCCGACGGGTCCTGCACCGGCGTCAGCGGCGGCTTTTGCTGGGTGGGGTCGGGAATGCCGGGGGTCGGCGTTGGGCCGCGCGGCGTGTCGGCATTGGGGATCGGCATCGGGTCTCTGTTGGGCATGATCGCCTCCTTTTCAAAAAAGGAACGGCATCCCCCGCATATGGTTCCACTTTCGCCACCGGAGATTCCTCTGTAAGAGAGGTCGGCAAACACTGGAACGAGCATGGCCATCCGCGATCGATTTTCGAAAAAACTGAACTGTCCGCAATGCGGCAACGAGGGCTTTGCCGAAGCCTCGGAAGTTGACGATCCGAAGCGCAAACACCCGGATTTCAAGGTCGATCGGCTGCCGCGCGGCTTTGGCGTGCAGCGGCCTTCCAATCACCAGGAAAATTTTGTCATCAAGTGCGAATGCGGCCGCAAGTTTCCCTTTCGCAGCGTTGCGGAAGCGGCGGCCGAGCGGCGCTAGCCCATCTCTCGGCATCACGCTTCGAAGCTCTAGATCCGCTCCAGCACTTCGATGAAAGCTTCGGCGAAACGCACCAGATGCGCGGTTTGCTCATCCGGCGCCTGCATACGGATTTCGGTGCCGGCATAATCGAGCAGCGCCAGCACGACGCGCATCTCACTGCCGTCATCGGGAATGCGCAGCACCGCGATGCGGCGGCAATCCTCGATAAGACCCCCGGCCGGCAGGTCGAACAGCAGCTCGCCACCCGACCGTTGCGCCGCCTGGCGCACCGCCTCGCAGAAGCCGGCATCGCCGCCGGCATAACCTTCGAGCGAAAGTTCGAGCTCGACGAGCTCCATCGGCAGCATCGGCTCGCTGTGGTCGATCCCGCCAAGCGCAGACGCCTGCGGCCTTGCGGCTATCTCGGTTGAAATCATCCCGTCTCTCCTTGCCTTTAAAATCGGAGATGAAACCGCGGCAGAATGGCCCTTTTTTAACATATCAGCAAGGGCTTATGGAATCGCCCCGTCTTCGCCCCGGACTTCATCATGGTCTCGTCATGGTCTTCGCTGGTGAATTCCAGCTGATATTCCGAGACAACAGTTTCAATTCAGCCGAATCTTGCCCAGATCCGGATGATTTTAGGCCGGGCTGGCCTAAAATCTGAATCCGGATTTAAATCAAAGAAATAGAGCATGATGTCGTCCGAAAACCGCTTCACACTTTTCGGCATCATGCTCTAAACAGGGGTATGGCGATTTGCGTGGTTGAAGGCGCGGCGCTGACGAGCAACCGGTAAGTTTGATGGCCATCCGTTTCGACCGTCCCGTTTCCAACGCCGCCCGCTTTTCGCGGCTGCTCGGGGCGTTTTCCCTGGTGCTGGCGCTGGCGGTGCTGGTCGCCCATCGTTTCGGCGGCCTCGCCACCCCCTATCTGGTGCTGCTGTTGATCGCCGCCGCCGGCGGCGCGCTGCTCGCCGCCCTGCTGGCCGCCGTCGGGCTGCGCAGCCTCTGGATGACGGGCGCCGAAGGCGGGCTGGCCGCACTCGCCGCGCTGATCTACGCCGCCTTTCCCTTAGCGCTCGGCGCCTTTGCCACCGAGCATTATCTGACCTTGCCGGATATCTACGACGTCTCCACCGATCCGGTCTCGGTGCCGGATTGGCTGTCGCCGCCGAAAGCCGACCAGATCTGGCTGAAGCGCAATCCGGTGATGCCGGAGGATCGTGAAAAGCAGATGACCGCCTATCCCGAGCTGACCGGCCGGCGTTATGAGGGCGCACTCGACCGCGTGCTGGAGGCGGTGCGCAAGGTCGCCAAGCTGCGCGGCTTCACCATCATCCGGACCACCGGCGATACCGAGCCCGACCGCGACCCCGAGGACCGGCCGGCCAAGCCTGAGCCGAGCGATGATGCTGCCGTCGCCGATGCGCCCGATATCGTGCCCGTGCCGACGCCGCGCCCCTATGACGACGATGTCGCCAAGCTGATCCGCGGCGCCAACGGCGTGACGCTGCAGGCAACCAACCGCACGCTGATCCTCGGCCTGCGCTTCGATATCCTCATCCGGCTGCGCGAAGAGGCCGAAACCACCTTCGTCGACATCCGCGTCGCCTCCCGCTACGGCCAACACGACCTCGGCTTCAGCGCCGACATCGCCGGCGATTATCTGAAGGCGCTGGATTCCGAATTGCTGGGGATTGCGGGTGGGTGAGCCGCGGTGCCGCCAGAGGCGGCAGCAATCGATCCAGTGAATCGATTGCAGCGGCGAACGCCCTGAGCCCAAAGCGAAGGGCCGGGAGAGGGTGCGGCAGATTCAGGTCCGTTACGGTGCCACAAACTCGACGTCGCGCCGTATCACACAACCGAGCCGGCCCGCACAACGATCAGCCCTCATCCTGAGGTGCCCCGCCGGGGCCTCGAAGGACGAGGGCGGGTGGTTCCCTCAGCCGCATCCGCATGTGGCAAGACAGGTGGCCAGCCCCGTCCTTCGAGGCTTCGCCCTGTGGGCTACGCACCTCAGGATGAGGCTGGAGAGAAGTCGCGCCAGCATCTCTGCCTTCGCGCAGCGCATTCGCGGCTTTGATAGGGCAGCGCCTCTGTCTTTCGATCCAGGCGGCCCGCACAACGATCAGCCCTCATCCTGAGGTGCCCCGCCGGGGCCTCGAAGGACGAGGGCGGGTGGTTCCCTCAGCCGCATCCGCATGTGGCAAGACAGGTGGCCAGCCCCGTCCTTCGAGGCTTCGCCCTGTGGGCTACGCACCTCAGGATGAGGCTGGAGAGAAGTCGCGCCAGCATCTCCGCCTTCGCTCAGCGCATTCGCGGCTTTGATAGGGCAGCGCCTCTGTCTTTCGATCCAGCCGGCCCGCACAACGATCAGCCCTCATCCTGAGGTGCCCCGCCGGGGCCTCGAAGGACGAGGGCGGGTGGCTGAATTCCCTCAGCCGCATCCGCATGTGGCAGGACCGGTGGCCCGCCCCGTCCTTCGAGGCTTCGCCCGGTGGGCTACGCACCTCAGGATGAGGCTGGAGAGAAGTCGCGCCAGCATCTCCGCCTTCGCTTACGCTCCGCGCATTTTGGTCTCGCCCCGTCTTTCGGACCCACGGGGGAGTGGGGAGGTGTCGCGTCCTCCCCTCACTCCACCACCAACCACCCCGTATACCGCACCACCAGCCCGGTCAGCCGCCCGCCGATCTCCACATGGAAACAGAACCGCCCATCCCGCTCCTCCTCGTAAGTATCGCCGCAGGGCGCCAGGAACAATGGCAGCGGGATGCCGCAAAAGCGCCAGCCGCGCACGATGAGCCGCAGCCTCTCGCCCTCCGGCACCAGCGCCAGCAGCACCCGGAAAGGCCCGAAGACCTCGGCGAGCAGGTCGCGGTCGCGGCCGGTGCCGGCGGCCTGCCAGCTGCGGAAGGTCTTGCTCCCGAAACTGCGCGTCCAGATCTCCCTCTCACCATCGGCAGCAAAGCGCACCGCCACCGGCACATCTTCGCCAGCGGCGGGAAAGCCGATGATGCCGGCGATCAGCCGGGCGAGGAGCCCGCTGCCGCGCTCGATCCGCGCCCGGCCGGAGGCGAGGCGCGTGCCGCCCGCATGGATCGCCGCCAGCGCCGGCGGCAGGCTCTGCCAGGCGTCGCCGAGGATGCGCCGATAGAGCGGCTGCGGCTCTTCCGCATGGTCCAGCCGGATGCCCGAGGTGATCCGAAAACGCCGGAAGGCCGTTTCGAAATCGGCAAGCTGCAATTCGCCGGCCGCCGGCCGCGCGCCACTCACCGGCCGGATGCCGGCAAGCAGCCGGCGCACCAGCGCCTCGACGCCGATGACCGGAATGAACGGCCCGTCATCGCCTTCGGCAATCAGATGCCAGTCCGATGTCAGCCGCCGCCCCGCATGATCGATGCCGCCCAAGCGCACGAACATGCCGCCGCGATGTTTGCCGATCGCCAAGCGGTGGCTGGCGCGCTGCATCAGCCGCGACAATGGCAGCAGCGACGGCAGCAGCCGGAGGCTGACGAGCCGCGCCGTAAGCCCGAGCAGCCGCTGCAGGCCCTGCGGCTCGGTGCCGACCCCGGTGAAGCTTGATTGCAGGCCGGGAAAACGCTGCGGCAGCAGCGCCAGGTCAGGTGCATCCACCAGCAGGAAATTCCGGCTGCGAAGCGGCGCCACGTCAGGCGGAGCGATCGTCACCCGCATGGCATCGATCAGCCCGCGCCCGGTGGCCGGCTGCCCCTCGCGCAGCACCGCCACCGGCTTGCCGGCATAGGTCGATATCGCCCTGACGACATTGAGGCCGATCTTCACATGCGCCGACGGGGCGATGCCGGCCGCCACAGTTTCGATGCGGGAAAACTGCGGCGCCATCGCCTCGAGCGCGGCAAAGGAGAGGGCGGGCAGGCTGCTGAGCCCGGAGAGCGCGAAAGTGCCCTTGGCGCGCGCCGCGGCATCGAGCCCGCTGATGCCGGCGACGAAGCCGGTGCTGTCGGCGATATCGGCATAATCGATGCCGAGGCCAATGCAGGCGCGCACCACCTTATAGGGGTCGTCCCCGAAGCTCTGAAACGGCCCGGAGGCATCGATGACGAGATCCGGCCTCAGCCGCGTCAGCTGTTCCGCCAGATTGCCATCACGATCGAAGCGCACGGCCTGTAGCGTCGCCCCCAGATTGCTGCTTCCCAAGCCCTCGGATCCATCTTTCGGGGCTCTGAGATCCGCAACGAAATCGTCTGCCTTTTCAAGCGACCGCCCGGCGATCAGCAGTCTGAGCCGCGGTTCATCGCCAAGCAGCCGCGCCAGCCGGCCGCCAAACGTGCCGTAGCCGCCGATGATCAGCAGCGAAAGCCTGTCGCCGCTCATGCGATGAAGCGGCTGCGCTGCTCCGGCGTCGGCACCATGCAGCTCTGCCGGCCGGCGATCTTCAGCCGGTTGCGGGCGATGAATTCATAAAGCGTGTCGGCCACCCGCCGCGGCAGCAGCCGGAAAAGCCTGATCAGCGAATAGGGAAAACCGAGGCCGGCGACCATGCGGATCGAGCCGTCGGATTTGAAGAAGGCGCGGCCGTTCTCGATCAGGATATTGGTCTCGTAGTCGCGCCCATCCAGCCCATAATGCCGGTAGAGCGCGGCGCCGAGCGGCGTCTGCGCAGCGAGGAAGCGGTATCGCCGCTGCTTGTCGTGTTTCAGCGCGAATTTCACCCAGCCGGAGCAGAACACACATTCGCCATCAAAGACGATCAGCGGCCGGTCATCGGCAAAATCGGGCACATCCGCATCGTCGCGATAGCTGTAAGCGGCGCCCATCTGCTGGCTCATCTCCCTGCTGCCGGCCGGTAGAGGGCGGCAAGCGAAGGCGGCCCATCCGCGGCAATCTCGCCGCGCTCCACCAGGTCCTCGATATGGGCGAGCACGGAAAGGGCGGCCGCCCCATGCAGCTTCGGATCGGTATCGCTGTAGATCGCCTTGACCATCTCGGTGATCCCCTGGTCGCCCGCCCGGATGCGCGTCAGGATCGCCTGCTCGCGCCCCAGCCGGTGCGCCTTCAACGCGCGGAGGAAGCTGGCCGGCTCCGTCACCGGCCCGCCATGGCCGGGCAGCAGCAGCCCATCCTCGCGCGCGATCAGCCTGTCGAGTGAGGCCATGTAATCGGCCATTGAGCCATCCGGTGGCGCGACGATCGAGGTCGACCAGGCCATGACATGATCGCCTGTGAACAGCAGATCGCCGCCGTCCAGCGCGAAGGCGGCATGATTGGCCGTGTGCCCCGGCGTCGGCACGCCTGAAAGCACCCAGCCGTCGCCCTTGATGGTCTTGCCGTTGCCGATCGAAATATCGGGCACGAAGGCCATGTCGGAGCTTTCGGAAAACGGATTGATCTCGCCGGCGCGCAACGGCCTTGCCGGCCGGTGCGGCCCCTGGCCCACCGTCACCGCCCCGGTTGCCGCGCGCAGCCGGCGGGCGAGCGGCGAGTGGTCGCGATGGGTGTGGCTGACGAAGATATGCGTCACCTCACGGCCGGCCAGCGCCGCCATCAGCGCCTGGAAATGCGCCTCGTCCTCCGGCCCGGGATCGATGACCGCGACCGAGGAACCGCCGACGATATAGCTGTTGGTGCCGAAAAAGGTGAAAGGCCCGGGATTGTTCGCCGTAATCCGCTCGACCCCTGGCGCCACCGGCACGGCCCGCCCATAGGCCGGCTCGAAGACGAGGTCGAATGCGGGACTGTCCATGAAGGCAATGATCTCGAGGCCGATGACACCGCCAATTCCTAGCACGGCCCACCGCCCCGCGCGCGCATAAATCTGCTTGAGGCGCAACTTAGTCATTGTGACGGACCGAGAGCTTTGCTAATCAGGCGTCGATTTGAGCAGGCGGTTTCCGCCGAAAGCTCTGGTGGGGCGTCGCCAAGCGGTAAGGCAACGGTTTTTGGTACCGTCATCCCTGGTTCGAATCCAGGCGCCCCAGCCAATCTTGTTAATTTCGATAAAACAGACACTTAAGGGCGATATGTTGCCGCGGCGGTACACCTAACCGGTAGATCATCTATGAACAACTGAGGCTTGCCTTTCGTCCTTTACACAGCCTGCTTCGCTGCTATCGTCGGCCCAATTATTGGGAGCGCATGCGTGGCAAAAGAGAATAATGGTGACCTCGGCTTCACGGCCGAGCTTTTTAAGGCTGCAGATAAGCTCAGGGGCAATCTGGAGCCGTCGGAATACAAGCATGTGGCGCTCGGCCTTATCTTTCTGAAATACATCTCCGATGCCTTCGAGGGGCTTCACGCCAAGCTAACGGCAGACGAATATGCCGATGCGGAAGACCCGGAGGAGTACCTTGCGGAGAACGTCTTCTGGGTGCCCACGGAGGCGCGGTGGCCTTTTCTGCAGGCCAATGCCAAGCGGCCGGAGATCGGCAAGCTGATCGACGAGGCGATGGAGGCCATCGAGCGCTTCCCGTCGAACGAGGGGCTAAAGGGTGTTCTGCCGAAAAACTATGCCAGGCCCACCCTGAACAAGACCATGCTCGGCGAACTGATCGATCTTTTCTCCAACATCGGGCTGCATGACAGCAAGGACACGGCAAAAGACCTGCTGGGCCGGGTCTACGAATATTTCCTTTCCGGTTTCGCCGGCTCGGAAGGCAAGCGCGGTGGCGAGTTCTTCACGCCCCGCTCGGTGGTGCGCACCCTGGTCGAAATGCTGGAGCCCTACAAGGGCCGCGTCTATGACCCCTGCTGCGGTTCGGGCGGAATGTTCGTGCAATCGGAAAAGTTCATCGAGGAGCATGGCGGGCGGCGTAACGACATCGCCGTCTATGGCCAGGAGATCAACCACACCACCTGGCGTCTGGCCAAGATGAACCTCGCCGTCCAGGGCATCGATGCCGATATCCGCTGGAACAACGAGGGCAGTTTCCACCGCGACGAACTGCCGGACCTGAAGGCTGATTTCGTCCTCGCCAATCCGCCCTTCAACATTTCCGATTGGGGCGGCGAGCGGCTGGCGGAAGATGCCCGCTGGAAGTTTGGCAGGCCGCCGAACGGCAATGCCAATTTTGGCTGGCTGCAGCACATCATCCACCATCTTGCCCCACGCGGCACGGCGGGTGTGGTGCTGGCCAATGGCTCCATGTCATCTCAGCAATCCGGTGAAGGCGACATCCGCAAGGAGATGATCGAGAGAGATCAGGTGGATTGCATGGTGGCGCTGCCGGGCCAGCTCTTCTATTCGACCCAGATCCCTGCCTGCCTGTGGATTCTAGCCCGCGATAAGAGCGCCAATGGCCACCGCGACCGGCGCGGCGAAATCCTCTTCATCGATGCCCGCAAGCTGGGCTTCATGGTGGACCGGGTTCGCCGCGAGTTTACGGCAGAGGATATCGATAAGATCACGGGCGCCTATCATCGTTGGCGCTCGAAGGCGGAAACACGAGCGAAAAATGGTTGGGCAGACTATGCAGATGAGCCGGGTTTCTGCAAATCGGCCGATCTGAAGTCGGTTCGCGAGCACGGCCATCTGCTGACGCCAGGGCGCTATGTAGGCGCGGCGGATGCGGAGGATGATGGAATTTCGTTTGCGGAGAAGTTCGAGGGACTGAGGGAGACCTTGCTCGGGCAATTCCAGCAAGGGCGAGACCTTGAGAAACATATCGAAGCGGCTCTAGGCGGGATCATTCACAATGACTGAGTGGCCCACCGTCGCGATCGGAGATGTCGCGAAGATATTTGACGGCCCACATGCGACCCCTAAAACAGTCACGGCAGGCCCGATTTTTCTTGGTATCGGAGCGTTACAAGATGGACGGATCAATCTAGGGGAAACGCGTCACGTCACACCGGAAGACTTTGCGTCATGGACCCGCAGGGTGAAACCTCAGCCGGGGGATGTGGTATTTTCGTATGAAACAAGGCTTGGTCAGGCGGCCATCATTCCAGAAGGCTTCGAGTGTTGCTTGGGTCGGCGCATGGGACTTGTTCGCACGGATCGAGGTAAACTCGACCCGAAGTTTTTCCTGTACTACTATTTGTCACCGTTGTTTCAGGATTTTCTGCGGAGCCGGACAGTCTTCGGAGCGACCGTTGATCGGATAGCTCTCAAGGAGTTCCCCTCATTCCCTGTAGCGCTGCCAGATCTGAGGAAACAACGTGCCATCGCTGACGTCCTCGGCTCCCTTGACGACAAGATCGAACTGAACCGGCGGATGAACGAGACGCTGGAGGCGATGGCGCAAGCGATCTTCCGCGACTGGTTCGTCGATTTCGGCCCTACCCGCCGCAAGTTGGACGGCGCAACAGACTCAGTGGAGATCATGGGCAGCCTCGTGCAGGATGCCGACCGGGCGCAAGCCCTCGCCGATTTGTTTCCTGCCACTCATGGCGATAACGGATTGCCGGAGGGGTGGAAAAGCAAATCGCTTTTGGATCAGGCGAATTGGATCAATGGTGCTGCGTACAAGAACATGCATTTCAGCGATGCTCTGGACGCGCTTCCGGTCGTGAAGATCGCCGAGCTCAAAAATGGTGTCACGAGCAATACCAAGCGTACGAATACAGCATTGGGGGAGAGATATCGGATCTCTGACGGGGAGCTACTGTTTTCGTGGTCAGGCAATCCGGATACATCAATCGATGCTTTCGTTTGGATTGGTGGAGACGCATGGCTCAACCAACACATTTTCGCGGTGCGTGAAAATGGCGTCCGCTCGAAAGCCGCACTTTATGTCCTGCTCAAAGCTTTGATGTTACAGTTTGCCGAACTGGCCCGTAACAAGCAGACAACGGGCCTTGGGCATGTCACTAAAGAAGACATGAAGCGCCTGGAAATAGCCGTCGCGCCGACGCCTGTGGAGGCGGCTTTCGAGTCACTGGTCACCCCCCTTATAGATTTGCTCGTGAACAGACTCTTCGAAAGCCGCACCCTCGCCGCCACGCGCGACCTTCTCCTCTCTAAGCTCATGTCTGGCGAAATCCGCCTGTCAGATGCTGAGGATGTGATTGAGGCGAGCCAATGATGCCTTCGCAGCGAAAAGACCCCGACGCTCTTCGTCAGCATTTGGATTCCCTACCTCTTTGGCCTTACTTTCAGCAAGACACGTCGAGCATTGATGGACTGGTTCCTTCTTGCCGGGTTGAAAGCTGGGAAAAATTTATCGATGTAATGCGCGATCCGGATCATCGGCGCGCATCCAGGGAAATGATTTATCGTGGTCAACGCGGTTCTGACTGGCCCTTGGCTTCTACCCTCGCTCGCCAGTTTAATGGTGGTGCAATTCCGGTGGCGAAACGCCAATGGTTGCTCGAACAGTTCGAGTTGTCGATGCGCGGGCGGGGATATGACCTCAGTATGTTTGACGATGACCATGCTGAAATCGAAAAGTGGGCTATTGGACAGCATCATGGGCTATATACCCCTCTGCTTGATTGGACGCGCTCGCCGTTTGTAGCCCTGTATTTTGCCTTCAATCGCGCCGATGACCCAGAAGATAATCCATCCAGGGCGGTCTTCTGCATCAACATGACAGCCCTTAAAGACGAGTTCGTAGAGGACAGGCTGTTCCGCGAGCCAAGGGGACATAACAACACACGCTTGGTGAACCAGGCTGGGCTCTTCACACTGACACCAAGTGGCGAGGACAATCTTGCGGCCTTCATCATTGATCGCCTTATGGATGAAGAGATCATTGTGTCGGAGCCGGTTACTCGCACTCTCGAAGGAGTTGATGCCTCGACCGAGGAGAGGGTGCGGGAATACGAGCTCACGGATGATCTGGCAAATCAGATCAAGCAATACATCTGCAAGATTCATATTCCGAACGTCGACCGCTTGGGATGCCTGGATATGCTGCGCAAGATGAATATTCACAACGGTAGTCTATTTCCAGACGCCCAAGGGGCATCACTCTACTGCAATGACTGGCTGGAAAGGCTGCTGGAGGAAGAGAAACGAGAGCGCCGAGAGCGCGAGCAGCACAAAGCGGCGTATGTGCTCGCGCCAATCAATTTGGCACCCGTCGAGAGCGATGCTGACCGTGTCAGCCGCGTCAAGAATATCTTGGATCAGCTATTGCCAGAATATGATGACGCCATGCGGCAGAATGCGGCAGACAAACTCGATTATCGATTTGAGAATGAAGCATCAGTAGATTGGCAAAAATCATCATTCAAAAGCGCAAGGGTTCGAACAAGGCTTCGCCAAATGATGGCAGCAGTCGAGATTCCCGAAGACCGGCGTGATCATGTACTGAGGGAAATTATGAATTTCTATTCCTCAATTTAGCGGTAGAGGGCTGGAGATTTGACAGTAGGGGTTGAGAGGATGGTCGCCTACGACTTTGTGCAGAACGTCAGTAGCGGAGGCGGCTTCTCCGAAGGGCTAGTCGAAGAAGTCGTGCTCTCCACGTTCCAAGACCTTGGCTACATCTACCAGCCGAGCACCGTTATCTCACCAGATGGCAGTGCCCCGGCCCGTTTGGCGTATGGCGACCTGCTTTTAGCCGACATCCTCTCGGCAGCCCTCGAGCGTTTGAACCCGAACATCCCCGCTGACGCTCGCGAACAGGCAATCCGCCAGCTTTCCATCACGGAAACGCCGTTGCTGGTGGAAGAGAACCGCCGCATTCATCGCCTGATTGCCGAAGGCGTCGATGTGGAATTCGGCATCGGCGATGGCGAGGTGAAGGGGGACAAAGTCTGGCTGATCGATTTCGAGCATCCGGAGAACAACGAATTTCTCGTCACCAACCAGTTCACTGTCGCCGAGGGCAAGCATACACGACGGCCGGACGTGATGGTTTTCGTCAACGGCCTGCCGCTCGGCATCATCGAGCTGAAGAACGCTGCTAGCGAGAACGCCACCATTGATCAGGCCTACCAGCAACTTCAAACCTACAAGGAGCAAATCCCGTCGCTCTTTCGCACCAATGCCGTCATGATAGCGTCTGATGGGATGCTGGCACGGATCGGCTCACTGACGGCGGATGAAGAGCGCTTCATGCCTTGGCGTTCGGTGACAGGAGCCGACGGCGATTTCACGCCTCATGGCCCCTATGAGATGGACACGCTGCTGCGCGGCGTGTTCGATAAGGAGCACTTTCTCGCGCTGATCCGTGATTTCACTGTTTTCGGAGATCAAGGCGACGGCCCTTTCAAGATAATTGCCGGTTACCACCAGTTCCACGGGGCGCGGAAGGCAATCACCAGCGCTATCAAAGCCGTGAAGCCGGAGGGTGACCGGAAGATCGGCGTCATCTGGCACACACAGGGTTCGGGCAAAAGCCTGCTGATGGCCTTCCTCGGCGGCCTGATCGTCCGGTCTCGCGATCTGGAAAATCCCACGCTGATCGTGCTGACCGACCGCAACGATCTGGACGACCAGCTTTTCGGGACCTTCAGCCTGTGCAAGGACCTCATCCGCCAGACACCGGAACAGGCGAACAGCCGTGATGAGCTCCGGAAACTTTTGGACCGGGCATCCGGTGGCGTGATCTTTACCACCGTCCAGAAGTTCACGCCGGAAGCGGGCGAAGAGGTCTTCCCCCTGCTGACGGATAGACGCAATGTCATCGTCATGGCTGATGAGGCACACCGCAGCCAGTACGGTTTCGATTCAAAGCTCAATCGAGAGACCGGCAGGCGTCGCTACGGCTACGCCCACTACATTCGTCAGGCCTTGCCCAACGCCTCCTTTATGGGCTTCACCGGAACGCCGATCGAAGATGGTGATGTGGACACCCAACGCATCTTCGGCGAATACATCGACATTTATGACATCAGCCGCGCAGTCGAGGACGGCGCAACTGTCCCGATCTACTATGAAAGCCGCCTTGCCCGGATAGAGCTGAATGAGGATGAAAAGCCAAAGATCGACGCTGCGATCGAGGCGATGCTTGAAGATGATACCCTGACCGAGCAAGAGAAGCAGAAGGCCCAGTGGACCACGGTTGAGCGGCTGGTGGGCGCGGACAAACGCCTCAAGCAAGTTGCCGCAGACCTCGTTGCACATCTGGAAAAGCGGATCGAAGGCCTGCCGGGCAAGGCCATGGCGGTCTGTATGAGCCGCCGCATCTGCGTTGATCTCTATAAGGAGATTGTCGCTCTCCGTCCCGAATGGCATTCCGATGATGACGACAAGGGCGCTATCAAGATTGTCATGACCGGCTCGGCCTCCGACCCGCTCGACTGGCAACCGCATATCGGAAACAAGCGGCGGCGCGACGATCTCGCCAAGCGGGCCAGGAAAGTTGAGGATCCGCTGAAGCTCGTCATCGTGCGCGACATGTGGCTGACGGGGTTCGATGCGCCCTGCATGCACACAATGTATGTCGACAAGCCGATGCGAGGCCACGGGCTCATGCAAGCGATCGCCCGCGTCAATCGTGTGTTCAAGGAAAAGCCGGGTGGTCTGGTCGTGGATTACATCGGCATCGCCACCAACCTGAAAAAGGCGCTTGCCCAGTATTCTCAGTCCGACCGCGACAAGACGGGGATCGATGAGGAAGAGGCGGTCGCGCTCCTCCTGGAGAAATACGAGATCGTCCGGGGTATGTTCGCCGGTCACGATTATAGTCTCGGCATATCGGGCAAGCCCTTCGAGCGCCTCAGAGCCCTCGCAGATGGCATTGACTGGATCCTGAAGTGGCAGCAGGCGGAAGCCGCGAAAGTCGAGAGTCAGGAAGCTAAGAAGCAGTCCCACCGGCGATATCAGGATGCTGTTCTGGAATTGAGCAAGGCCTATGCCCTTGCATCCGCCAGCGATGACGCTGCCGAGATCAGGGATGAAGTGGGATACTTCCAAGCTGTCAGGGCAGCCCTCGTCAAGACGACGGCTACTGGCAAGATCTCTGACAGAGCGAAATCGCTGGCTGTCGAGCAGCTTCTCAATCAGGCTGTGGCCAATGCCGAGATCATCGACATCTTGAAAGCTGCGGGCCTCGACAGCCCTGATATCTCTGTCCTTTCTGACCAGTTCCTTGCCGATGTCCAGAAGATGGAGAAAAAGAACCTCGCCCTGGAGGCGCTGAAAAAACTGCTGAACGGTGAGATCAAGAGCCGTTCGAAGTCCAACGTGGTCGAGGCGAAAACCTTCTCCCGAAGACTCGAGGAAGCCGTTGCCCGGTACCATGCCAATGCCATCTCCACGGTGGAGATGATCCAAGAACTGATTGCCTTGGCAAAGGAAATGCAGGCCGCCTCTGCTCGTGGCGAAGAGCTTGGACTGACGCCGGAAGAGATTGCCTTCTATGATGCCTTAGCAGGCAACGAGAGCGCGGTCGAAGCGATGGGCAGCGAGCAACTGCGCATAATTGCCCACGAGCTCGTGGAGCAGATGCGCGGCTCGGTCACAGTCGACTGGCAGCACAAGGCAAGCGCTAGAGCGAAGATGCGGATTCTAGTGAAGCGTATTCTGAAGCGGTTCGGCTATCCGCCGGATTTGGAGCAGGAGGCAGTGCAGACGGTGCTCGCTCAGGCCGAATTGCTATTGAGGGAAATTTCGGCGAAAAACTAGGGTAACTTGGCTGCCTATCCACAAAACGACAGCTACTAGCAAAGAAAAGCCTGCTGGCAAACATTGAGCAGGAACGCGGTAACCCCCGATAAGTCGCCAGTGTCGCCCCTCGTCGCAATCGTCTGCACCAGCTCCATAGCCTGAACACGCCACTCCTCTTGCAATCATCGCGCGAATCATCTCGTTTCGGCTGCGTTACTTACCGATTGGGGCCACCATGCCGATATTCACCACGAGCAATATTCCTATCTCTTCACTTATTGAGGATATAGACAGAGGAAAGATCGGCCTGCCTGAGTTGCAACGTCCATTTGTCTGGCCGAACGTAAACGTTCGGGACCTATTCGATTCACTTTATCGCGGCTATCCTGCTGGCTTCCTTCTATTCTGGAAAACCGGGGCGGAGAATGGTCTCCGGAGCATTGGTACCGACGCGAAGCAGGCTGTGCCAGAGCTTGCAATCGTGGATGGGCAACAGCGCCTGACCTCGCTCTACGCTGTAGTTAAGGGAGGCGAAGTTCTTCGCTCAAGTTTCAAGAAGGAAAGAATTCAGATCGCATTCAACCCGTTGTCCGAGCGATTTGATGTTGCCGATGCGGCTATTAAGAAGGACCGAGCATACATTCCGGATATTTCGGTTCTCTGGGGAGCGGAGTTTAGGCCAAGTGCCTATCGAAAAACGTTCATTGCTGAGCTGTTAGAAATTCGCGAGCTTTCCGAGAGCGACCAAGAGAAGATAGAGGCGGCAATTGACCACCTAAGGAATCTTTTGAATTATAGTTTTGTTGCTCTAACACTACCGTCGTCGGTAGATGAAGAGACCATAGCCGAAGTATTTGTGCGGATAAATGGAAAAGGTAAATCTCTAAATCAAGCCGACTTTATTATGACGCTCATGTCAGTGTTCTGGGAGAAGGGAAGAAAGGAACTTGAAGAATTTTCGTTGAAAGCATCAATGCCCAGTGATGGACAATCATCACCATTCAATCACTTCATAAAACCATCTCCAGATCAAATGCTTAGAGCAACTGTCGGGCTGGCTCTGAAGCGGGCGCGCCTGGAAAATGTCTACGGAGCATTACGCGGAAGAGATGCCGGGACTGGGCAAGATAGTTCTGAAAAGCGTGAATATCAGTTTGCATTGATGCGCGATGCTCAAAAGACAGTTTTGAGTGTTGGAAACTGGCATCATTTTCTTAACGCGCTCAAGCTGGCTGGCTACCGGGGTCAGAAGATGATCAGTTCGGAAGCCGCGATCATCTTTAGTTACGTCCTCTATCTCATGGGAATTCGCGACTATTCGGTCCATCGGACCGACATGCGTCAGGTGATAGCTGAATTCTTCTTCATGGCGGCCATGACAGGGCGTTTCACAAACTCACCAGAAACACGCTTCGAGGCCGATCTCGGAATGCTTCGCGATCTCCCAAGTGGAGATGTGTTCGTCGCAAGATTACGAGATATATGCGCCACCACACTGACGAATGATTACTGGGATATAACCCTGCCCAGTCAACTCGCCACTTCTGCCTCGCGAAGTCCGTCTCTTTTTGCGTATCAAGCAGCGCTTATCATGCTTGATGCACCGATACTTTTCGGCACACTCAAGATCAACGCTGTTGTAGATCCTGCGGTTCAGGGCTCGAGGGCGTCGCTGGAACAGCACCACCTGTTTCCACGGGGATACCTTGAGGAAAACGGACTATCTGATTTGAAAATGATCAATCAGATCGCGAACTTTGCAGCTGTTGAATGGCCCACTAATATTAAGATTGGAAAGAAAGCGCCTTCGGAATACGTTCCGACGCTAATTGCCGGTATGGTGCCGGCCGAGCGAGAGCGCATTAACAAGCTCCACGCCCTGCCTCCTCATTGGTGGGAGATGCCCTACAATGAGTTTCTAATCGCTCGTCGGTTGAAAATGGCGCAAGTCGTGCGGGAGGCTTGGGAGCTCCTGACACAAGGAACGAAACCTTCTGCTCCCATCCAAGTTCCCGTCGCAACCCTAATTTCTGGCGGCGAGTCCGGCGCAGTGGAATTCAAATCAACGCTAAGGGTCAATCTTCACACAGGGCAGGCGGATGAAAAAATGCATCTCTCCGTTCTTAAAACGATTTGCGGCTTTCTTAACGCTAAAGGCGGTACTTTGCTAATTGGCGTGTCTGATGATGGGACGATTATTGGGATTTCTTCGGACGGGTTTCCCAATGAAGATAAAATGGGATTGCACTTGGTCAATCTTATCAAGGATAGGATAGGGGACGTGTTTCTTCCATACGTTCATTTGCATTTTGATGAGCAAGACGGGGAGCGCGTGTTAGCTGTGCGTTGCGAGGTTGGACCCAAGCCGGCTTTTGTGAAGGACGGCAACCAACAGCGCTTCTATGTCCGTGGCGGAAATGCTACCGCGGAACTTACAGGAAATTCGATTACAGACTATGTGAAACAGCGCTTTCAGTAGCCTTACCCGCGCGCTCCAAACAGCTGAACACCAGTGAGCTCCGCAAGCTTCTCCATTAGCGCATGCTGAAACCCCGTATCGCTGACCTCCGCCGCCGCCTCCCGCTGCTGCCGATGATACCAATACCCGCCGCTCACCTTCGCGGCTCCCGCATCGCTCTTCGCGAGCCATGTCTGGGTCAGATGCCCCATTTCGAGGTCATCGGGCGCGCCGGCGCCGCCCATTTTTGTCGGCACCCAGCCGGGATCGACCGCATTGCTGAAGACATCCGGCCAGTGGCGGGCGACGGCGGCGGAAAGGGTGGCGATGTAGAGCTTGCTTTCCGAATAGGCCTGGCTGGCGCCCCATGGCCGCTTCTTCCAGTCGATATCGTCAAGGGCGCCCGTGCCGCTGCGGTGCATGCCGCTGGTGAGATAGATCAGGCGGTGGGGCCGGGTGATCCAGGCGGTGAGGAGATAGGGGGCGAGCGTGTTGACCGCCAGCGTCTTGGCGTGGCCTTCCGAGGTTTCGCCGCGGCTGCGCTCGAGGTAGATGCCGGCATTGTGGATGATGGCGTCCATGCGGCCGATGGCGTTGACCTGCTCGGCGATCGAGCGGGTTTCGGCGGCGCTGGCGAGATCGCCGATGACGATGCCGAGGGCGCTGGGCGAAATCTCGGCGAGGGTGGTGGCGCGTTCGCGGGAGCGGGCGTGCAGGACGACGTCGTGGCCTTCGCTGATGAGGGTGCGGGCGGCGGCGAGGCCGAGGCCATCGGTGGAACCGGTGATGAAGATGCGGCTCATGATGTCTCCGTTGGCGGTGATGGCGTGTGGGGGCATAGAGTGCTTGGCCGTGGGTCCTCGGGTCAAGCCCGAGAACGACGGAGATTGAGGTGAGCGATCGGCAAGAGCCGCGACATCGGGCGGCAATTCCTTGCTTTCCTCAATCTTTCGAGGTCAACCTCATTGCTGCGGCCCGGCCTGCTATCAAGCCGGCGATCTCATCGATTGGGTCTCGATCGGGCGATATGTCTGCAAGCTCGTCCGCGACCTTGCCGGTCAGCGTTATCACCTTGTCGCAAACTTCGTTTACCCGGCGGCGCAGCAGCGGAGTGCCAACGCCGGCTTCTCGCGCAAAGACCTGCCAGCCCTCCGCATCCATCTCGGCGAGCGTGGCACGTTTGCCGATTCTCATTGCCAGCTTTGGCGACAGCTCCGGATAAATCACGGTGGAGAGGAGGTCGTAGAGTTTTGCCAGCCGCGGGCCTTGGCTATCGTAAAGGATGGAGAAGTTCTTGCCGTGGGCATCGGCATTTCCGGCGATCAGGTTGAAGATGGCAGCGTCCAGCAGCTTCAGAACATCGACCGCCGGTCTTGCCGAAATCCGTCTCAGCAATTCGAAACAATCCTTGAAGGTCGGCCCGCCTTCGCTCGCATATTTCGTTTCCGACGGTACGCCGAGCGCCTGGCAGAAATCCTCCTGATGGATGCGGCGAACCAGGCCGCCGGCGTCGCGGACGCGGTCATATCGTTCGACCAGAAGAAACGGGCGTTCCCGCACATGTCGCGGTTCGACCGCTGCGACATCCAGCTCGATGGCGGCTGCGAGCCTCATCACGAAAGCTTCGTTTTCGGTCGTCGCCTTGAAGCGCGCTATTGGTGGCTTCAGAATATGAGTGGTCGCCTGGCCAGGCAGGGGAAGGCCGATCCGGCCGTCGATCAGAACAACCGGCACCTTGGATTGCGCGCCGGCGAGCGACAGTCTCAAGCCTTCCTCGCCGGCCAGCAAAGGGCGCACGGGAAGCGCCTCCAGCACCCGAACGATGCCGGCTTCGTCCAAAGGCGCGGATTGGCGATCTGCAGTCGTCGCGGTTTCCGCGGGCTCCTGGCCCTCGGCAAGCAGTTGCAATGCACCGGCGACATCGCCGCCAAGGTGATCGAGAAGCGCAAAGTCATTGGCGGGAGAAACGCCCAGGGCTTGCGCGGCGGCTATCCGCTGGCTTTCCTCGGGCAACAGGCCGCCGAAAAACGGCCGGCATTCCCGGCGGGAAAATCGCTCCGGTCGTTTCGGGAGAGAGGCCGAGAGCGGCAGCGCATCATCATCGCCGAGCCAGCCTTCGGCATAGGCAAAGCCGATATCGCCGTGTCGGTCCTGCGTGAATTGACCGACAATGCGGCCGCCCCACCAGACGTTGAGGATCCTGTCCGTCATCGTCTGCGCTCGCCGGGCGCCAGAATGTCGATGGAGCAGCCGAGCGTTTGCAGAACCTGCAGGACTTTGCCGATCTGCGCCGTGGGTTTGCCGGCTTCGAGATCGACGATAAACCGAAGCCCGACGCCGGCGACGCCGGCAAGCTCGTCCTGCCGCAGGTTTTGCCCCTTGCGCGTGCTTCGAACCAGGGCGCCGATATCGGCTGGAGTTTTAATCTGTTTCGACACGTGATTTTCCCGATCGGGAAAATATAATGGAATTTCGGCGGGCGTCCAGGGGAATTTACCGATCGGGATATTTTGACGATATGGAATGGGTTGAGGCCGCGAAATTCCCCGCTCGGTAAGATGGGTAGTGGTTTTGGCAGGCGCGACATCCGGCGCGGAAGATTGGCGAGGCCCAGCCCCTCATCCGGCTGCCGCCGCCTTCTCCCCGCTCGCGGGGCGAAGGGGATATGCCGCGGCCTTTCCGTTTCTCTCCAACGTCTCGCGTAACACGTCCCCTCGCCCCGTTTACGGGGAGAGGGTTAGGGTGAGGGGCATTTTGGGGAGGAGTTTCCGCTCCGGGCATGGGTCCTCGGGTCAAGCCCGAGGACGACGGAGGGGAGGAGGACTCTTGCCAAACCCACGCCGGCCGCACTCACCCGCCATCACCGCCGCCGCCCCGCCCCGGCTGCAATGGTCTGCACCAGCTCGTCCACCTCGCGTGCCAGCCGCGCCAGCGGCAATCCGACGAAGCGGCCCTCCAGGCTGATGCTGACCACGCCGTGCACGGCGCCGAACAGGGTGCGGGCGCGGATGGCGCGGTCTTCGGGGGGCATGTCGGGCTGCAGTTCGGCCAGCGGTTCGGCGATCACGTCCATCAGGAAGAGGTGTTCGTCGAGGTGCCATTGCGGCGTCGGGCTGGTGTCGGGGGGGGAGTGGTCGAACAGGGCTTTCCAGAGATTGCGGTGCTCGACGGCGAAGGCGAGGTAGCCCTGGGCGAGGTTGCGCAGGCGGTCGGTCGGGCTTTTATCCCTGGCCTCGGGCAGGGTCAGCCTGGCCTCCAGCGCCTTCAGCGTCGCCGAGTTGACGTGGATCACCAGTTCGCCGAGATCTGCAAACACCGTGTAGAGGCCGCCGAGTGCGCAGCCGGCGTCCTGGGTGATGTCGCGGGCTCTGAGGTTGGTCAGCCCGTCGCGGGCGATGCGGTCGCGCGCCGCCTCGATCAGCCGCGCCTTCAGGTCCTCGCGTTTTTCTTCTCGTCTGCCGGCCATTCACCATTCCACTTCGATTTTTTTGAACGTCGTTCAAAATTTATCTTGAACGTTGTTCATGATTCTGCCATAACAGCACTCGTGAACAACGTTCATAAACCGGAGGAAGCAAATGTTCAAACTGATTTCGATTCTGTTGCGGGGCAGGGCGCATGATGCCGAACAGGCGTTTGCCGATCGCCACGCCGTGCCGCTGCTGTCCCAGCAGATCCGTGATGCCGCCCAACAGATCCAGTCGGCGCGCCGCAGCGTTGCCGTCGCCATCGCCCAGAACGAGCAGGAGAAGGCACAGCACGCAACGATCGTCGCCCGCATCGCCGATCTCGAGATCCGTGCCTGTGCGGCGCTCACCAAGGGCAATGACGGGCTGGCCCGCGAAGCGGCCGAGGCGATCGCTTTTCTCGAAGCCGAGCGTGATGCCTCGGAACAGGCGCAGGCCCAGTTCACCACATCAATCGACAAATTGAAGGCGATCGTCCGGGCCTCCGAGGCGCGGCTGCAGGCGCTGCAGCGCGGCGAGCGGCTGGCCCGGGCGACGCAGGAGGCGCAGAAGCTCGATGTCGTCGTCGCCGGTCCGGGCCTTGCGACGCTCGACGACGCCGAGGAGACGCTGGCCCGCCTGCGCATCCGCCAGAGCCAGAACGAGCTGACGGCGGCCGCGCTGAAGGAGATGGAAGGCTCGATCCGCCCGGCCGGTATCATCGAAAAGCTTGCCAATGCCGGCTGCGGCGCCGCCCTCCACTCATCCGCCGATGACGTGCTGGCCCGGCTGAAGAGCCGCATCACCCCGGCCGCTTGAAACCGCATCCATCCAACCATCCAATCCATCGAACATAGGGATTACGATCATGAACGACAGTTTCCAGAAACACTCCTCCAGCTGGGTCAGCTTCTCCTACATCTCCTTCGGCTCGGCCGCCTTCATGCTGGCGCTCGGCCTGTACATGATGCCGCTCGATCTCTGGGGCAAAGGTTATCTCGCCATGGGCATATTGATGCTGGTGCAGACCACGGTGAACATCACCAAGACGCTGCGCGACAATGCCGAATCCGAAAAGTTGATCCGCAAGGTCGAGGATGCCCGCACCGAAAAACTGCTCGTCAAATTCAATCGTAGCGACGAAGATTGACCTTCGTTAACCACAGCGCAGAGTTGTTTTCGCACTCAACCATTGCGTAACAACTCTGTGGCCTTCTCTGCCAGCCGATAGAGGAAAGCGCCCGTGCAAAACAAGCTGATGACATCCAGGAAATTCGCGCCGCTGTTCTGGACCCAGTTCCTGACCGCGTTCAACGACAATTTTCTGAAGAACACTTTGGTGTTCCTCATTCTCTTCAAGATGTCGGCCAGCGAGGGCGCCGCCCTGGTGACGCTTGCCGGCGTCATCCTCATCGTGCCCTTCCTGCTGTTGTCGGCGCTCGGCGGCGAGCTGGCCGACAAACACGACAAGGCGAAGATCGCCGAACTGCTGAAACGCTGCGAGATCGGCATTGCCGCGCTTGCCGTGGTCGGCCTCGGCTTTTCCTCGATCTTTGTGCTGATGGCGGCCCTCTTCGGCTTCGGCGTCATCTCGGCGCTGTTCGGTCCGATCAAATACGGCATCCTGCCCGATCACCTCGAACGCCGCGACCTGCCGAAGGCCAATGCCTGGATCGAGGGCGGCACCTTCATCGCCATCCTCGCCGGCACCATCATCGCCGCGCTCGCCTTCTCGAGCGGCGACAATGTGCTGCTGTTCGGCTCGATGATGATGGGGCTGTCGGTGCTCTGCTGGCTGGCCAGCCGGATGGTCCCTCCCACCGGCTCGAAGGCGCCGGATCTGCAGATCGACCGCAATGTCATCCGCTCCAGCTACACGCTGGTGATGGAAATCCGTAGGGATAAGCGGCTGTGGCGTTCGGCGCTGATGAACTGCTGGTTCTGGCTGGTCGGCGCTTTCGTGCTGTCGATCCTGCCGACCATGGTGACCGAGCTGCTCGGCGGCTCCGAACTGGTCGTTCCCGCCTATCTCACCGTTTTTGCCATCGCCGTCGCCGTCGGCTCGGGCATTGCCGCCTGGATGTCGTCAGGCCGCATCGTGCTGCTGCCGGCCCCGGTGGGAACGGCGCTGCTCGGCCTCTTCAGCCTCGACCTCGCCTGGAACCTCTGGGGCCTGGCATCGGCTGTCCACGCAACGACGATTGCCGATTTCTTTGCCGGTCAAAATACCATCCGCGTCGCCATCGATCTCGCCGGCATGGCGATTTCGGGCGCCTTCATCGCCGTTCCCACCTTCGCCGCGCTGCAGACCTGGGCGCATGAGGACCGCCGCGCCCGCGTCATCGGCGCCGCCAATGTGCTGTCGGCGCTGTTCATCACCGTCGGCCTCGGCCTCGTCGCCGCCATCCAGGCGCTCGGCGCCTCCATTCCTCAGATCCTGATCGGCCTCGGCATCATCAATTTCGCCGTCGCCTGGCTGATGCTGAAGACGCTGCCGACCAATCCCTTCCGCGATTTCATCTCGATCCTGTTCCGCGCCTTCATGCGCCTCGAGGTCGAGGGCCTGGAGAATATCAAGAAGGCCGGCCGCGCGCCGATCATTGCGCTGAACCATGTCAGCCTGCTCGATGGTGCGCTGGCGCTTGCCATCACCGAGGAGGAGCCGACCTTCGCCGTCGATTACAAGATCGCCCAGGCCTGGTGGGTGCGCCCCTTCCTGAAAATGTGCAAGTTCCTGCCGCTCGACCCGACCAAGCCGATGGCGACGCGTTCGCTGATCAAGGTGGTGCAGGACGGCAACCCGATCGGCATCTTCCCCGAGGGCCGGCTGACGGTGACCGGCACCTTGATGAAGGTCTATGATGGCGCCGCCATGGTCGCCGACAAGACCGGCTCGATGGTCGTGCCGGTCAGGATCGACGGGCTGGAGAAGAGTTATCTCTCCTATCTCGACAACGGCAAGATCCGCCGCCGGTTGTTTCCCAAGGTCAAGGTCACCATTCTCGAGCCGGTGAAGCTCGAAGTGCCGCCGGAGCTGAAGGGCCGCAAGCGCCGCGCCGCGGCGGGTGCAGCACTTTATCAGGTGATGTCGAACCTGATGTTCCAGACTGCCGACACCTCATCGACCGTTCTTGGCCGCGTCATCGAGGCCGGCCACGAATTCGGCATGAAAAAGCTCGCCGTCGAGGATCCGGTCACCGGCCGGCTGACCTATGGCAAGCTCTTGACCGGGGCGGCCGTGCTCGGCGCCAAATTCCGCGCGCGCTTCCCGGAAAACAACCTCGGCGTCATGCTGCCGAATGCCAATGGCGCCGCCGCCACCATTCTCGGCGTGATGAGCGCCGGCAAGGTGCCGGCGATGCTGAATTTTACCGCGGGTGCCGCCAATATTCTCTCCGCCTGCAAGGCCGCCGAGATCAGGCACGTGCTGACCTCGCGCGCCTTCGTCACCCAGGCCAAGCTAGGCCCGGTGATCGAAGAGATGGAAAAGCAGGTGACGATCGTCTGGCTCGATGATCTGAGAGCCGAAGTCGGCCTTCTCGACAAGATCCGCGGGCTGCTGCGCAAGGGGCGGCCGCTGGTCAAGCGCCAGCCGGATGATCCAGCCGTCATCCTCTTCACCTCGGGCTCGGAGGGCACGCCGAAGGGCGTGGTGCTCACCCACCGCAACATCCTGTCGAACGCCGCCCAGGCCGCCGCCCGCATCGATTTCCACAGCGGCGACAAGGTGTTCAACATCCTGCCGGTGTTCCATTCCTTCGGGCTGACGGCCGGCACCGTGCTGCCGCTGATCTCCGGCGTGCCGGTCTATTTCTATCCGTCGCCGCTGCATTATCGCATCGTGCCGGAGCTGATCTATGTCTCCAACGCCACGATCATCTTCGGCACCGATACCTTCCTCAACGGTTATGCCAGGACGGCGCATCCCTACGACTTCCGCTCGATCCGCTATATCTTTTCCGGCGCCGAGCCGGTGAAGGCCTCGACCCGCCAGACCTATATGGAAAAATTCGGCCTGCGCATTCTCGAAGGTTACGGCGTCACCGAGACGGCGCCGGTGATTTCGATCAACACGCCGATGTACAACAAATCCGGCACCGTCGGCAAAATCCTGCCGGGCATGGATTGGAAGCTCGAACCGGTGCCCGGCATCGACGAGGGCGGCAGGCTGCATGTGCGCGGCGCCAATGTCATGGCCGGTTATCTCCGCGCCGAAAAGCCCGGCGTGCTCGAGCCGCTCGCCGATGGCTGGCACGATACCGGCGACATCGTCACCATCGACGAGGACGGCTTCGTCAAGATCCGCGGCCGCGCCAAACGCTTCGCCAAGATCGCCGGCGAAATGATCTCGCTCGCCGCCGTCGAAACGCTCGCCGCCGAACTCTGGCCCGGCGCCCTCTCGGTCGTCTCCTCGCTGCCGGACGCCAAGAAGGGCGAGCGCCTGGTGCTGCTGACCGACGCCCCCAATGCCACCCGCACAGAATTCCTCGCCTTCGCCAAGTCGAAGGGCGCCATGGACATGATGGTGCCGGCCGAGGTCACCATCGGCAAGGTGCCGGTCCTCGGCTCCGGCAAGGTCGATTTCGTCGCGGCGCGCAAGCTGGCGGAGGGTGCGGTGCAGGCGGGCGAGGCGGCGTAGGCGGGGCTTGGCCGGCGTCAGGCGCCGAACAAATTCAAGCGAAATGCTTGCGGCATCGATACTCGGGTCAAGCCCGATACTCGGGTCAAGCCCGATACTCGGGTCAAGCCCGAGTATGACGGAGGGTGGGGCACGCGGGGCAAGAGGCGAGACGTCTGGAGGGAATTCCAGCAAAATGGGAATTGCGTAAACAACGACGGCACGACGGCAATTCTAACAAAACATCACGCGTTTGCGGCCCTTGCCCCATAGGCTCCACCACCCTCCGTCATACTCGGGCTTGACCCGAGTATCGGGCTTGACCCGAGTATCGGGCTTGACCCGAGTATCGGGCTTGACCCGAGGACCCATGCTGCAAGCGCTGCGTTGCGCTCACACTGACAATAGCGATCGCCGAACAAATTCAAGCGGAGTGCTTGCGGCGTGGATACTCGGGTCAAGCCCGAGTATGACGGAGAGCGGGGACAACGAGCGGCAAGAGGGGATACGTCCGGAGGAATTCTAGTAAAATGCGCGAGCGGTCTTGCGCGGTAATCGCGTAAAATTAATAGGCGGCAATTCCAATAGACCGCGGCATACTTCGCTATTTGTCGCGCTCGCTCCCCCACCCTCCGTCGTCCTCGGGCTTGACCCGAGGACCCATGGCCGCAAGCACTGCGTTGGCGTTACCACAGCGTAAGATAGAGGTCGCTCCACTCAGGATTCATCGCCTCGACCAGATCGATCTTCCATTGCCGGTACCAGCGTTTCAACGACTTCTCACGCTGGATCGCGCTGCCGATATCCCAATGTTCCTCGTACCAGACGAGGCGTGTGCACCCATATTTCCAGGCAAAGCCCTTCGTCAGCCCTTCGCGATGTTCATAGATGCGGCGCTCCAGATCGGATGTCACGCCGATATAGAGCGTGCCGTTTTTCTGATTGGTGATGATGTAGACATATCCCGCCATGCCCGCAGAGTGCTTGGTTGTGGATACTGGGGTCAAGCCGGATCCTCGGGTCAGGCCCGATACTCGGGTCAAGCCCGATACTCGGGTCAAGCCCGATACTCGGGTCAAGCCCGATACTCGGGTCAAGCCCGATACTCGGGTCAAGCCCGAGTATGACGGAGAGCGGGGACAACGAGCGGCAAGAGGGGAGACGTCCGGAGGAATTCCAGTAAAATGCGCGAGCGGTTTTGCGCGGCAATCGCGTAAATGATAGGCGGCAATTCCAATAGACCGCCGCACACGTTGATATTTCTCGCATGCGTTCCCCCACCCTCCGTCGTCCTCGGGCTTGACCCGAGGACCCATGGCCGCAAGCACCGCGTTCATGTCACCAAACCGCCGCCCGCTCCGCCGTCTTCAGCCGCAAGCCGAGAACCAGCGGCACGGTGAGCGCGTAGACGATGACGACCGATAGCCAGATGGCGCCTGGCCATTCCTCCCGGGTGAGGAAATAGAGGCTGGAGAAGGCGAGCGGCGCCACGATCGAGGCGAGGCTGACGGCCGAGGCGAGCACGCCCTGGAACTGGCCCTGGCTGTTCTCGTCGACCTGCCGGGTGGCCAGCGACTGCAGCGCCGGCACGCCGATGCCGCCGAGCGCGAAGATCGGCATGATCGCGAAGATCATCCAGCCGCTTCCGGCAAAGGCCATGACGGTGAGCGCGATTGAGACGCCGGCGACACCCGTCAGGATCGCCGCGCGTTCGCCGAAAAGCTTGACGGCCGGTCCGGGCAGAAAGGCCTGGGCAAGGGTCTGGCAGATGCCGAAGGCGCCGAGGGAAAGGCCGATCGAAAGCCCGTTCCACTGGAAGGCATCCTGTCCCCACAGCGCCCAGCAGGTGCCGTAGGCCTCGCCGGTGGCGCTGAAGATGAAGAACAGGATGACGAGCGGCAGCAGGCTTTTGACCTCCAGCACCGCGCGCAGCGGTTTCAGCGGATTGAGCGAGGAAAGGTCGATTGTCTCGCGGCTGCCCGGGCGCGATTCCGGCAGGATGAACAGGGCGAGCAGCAGGTTTGCGCCATTGAGCACCGCCGCCGCAATGAACGGCAGCCGCAGCCAATGGTCGCCGAGCACGCCGCCGGCGACCGGGCCGATGATGAAGCCGAGGCCGAACATCGCGTTGAAAAGCCCGAAGCGGCGGGCGCGCTTCTCCTCGGGCGAAATGTCGGTGATATAGGCTGAGGCCACCGAAATGTTGGCGCTGGTCAGCCCGGCGATCGCCCGGCCGAGGAACAGCATCCAAAGATTGGGCGCAAACGCCAGGAACAGGTAGTTGACGGCGGCGCCCGCCAGCGAAATCAACAGCACCGGCCGGCGGCCCAGCCGGTCGCTGAGGGCGCCGAGCACCGGCGCGAAGATGAACTGCATCACCGCATAGAGCGCGGTCATCGTGCCGATCATGGGCGCGACGTTTTCGGCATGGGTGATATCGCGCAGCAGCGACGGCAGGATCGGGAAAATCAGCCCGATGCCGACGGCATCGAGGACAATGGCGGTGAAGATGACGATAAGGGATCTGGTCATGGTGCGTTCCGGGTCGACGCGAGCCTGCAGCACCGCCGGAGCGGTTCCCGCCTTCATCAAGGCGAAAAACGGCTCCAGCCTTGGTCGCCGGGCAATACCTGGACAAACCAGTGGAATTGCTCGGGGACGCCGATGGCTCACGATGAAGTCTGACGCTGTGTCAGGCGTTTGGTTTCTGGGAAATGCTGGCCGAACCATGCGCTGGCGCATGGATGGCGTGTGCTCGACCGCCTGGACGACAATTCGTCCACCTGTTTACTCCGCCACTGAGCGGATCAAGGGAAGCAGCCGCTTTTCGCGACGGCCAATAGATACGCCGGACGGTTGAGTGCGGCAAGCCCCTTTTTGAGACGGGGTTTGGTCGCAGGTGTGCCGTTGGATCAACAAATCTGTCGACCTGCCCGCGCGCTGCTTGGCGGGCGCACCGATTTGAGGCGCACTTCTCTTTAGCCGTGATGTCGCAGAACGTGCTGTTCATTGAGCTCGGCAAGCGAGGTAATGCCGAGCAGCGCCATGTTCTGCTGAATTTCCGTCTGAAGGATCTCGATTGCGCGCTCGGCGCCCGCCTGTCCGGCAACTGCGGCCGCGTAAAGAAACGGTCTTCCAACGAATGTGAACTTCGCGCCCAACGCCAGCGCCTTGAGAATATCGGTTCCCCGCCTTATGCCGCCATCGATCATGATGGTCGCGGACTGTCCGGTCTTTTCGACGATTCCCGGCAGCGCTTGCAATGGCGACATTGCGCCATCCAGTTGCCGGCCGCCATGGTTCGAGACGATGATGCCGTTGGCGCCGGCCTCCACCGCCTTGACGGCATCGTCTTCGTGCAGAATGCCCTTGACCACCAGGTTCCCGCTCCATCTGCTGCGGATGCGCTGCAAGTGCGACCAGTTCAGATGATCCCGCTTGGCGAAGTCACGCATCACCTTGGAGGAGATGATCGGCGCACCCCGCTCGGCGTAGGAATTCTCGAAATGCGGCATGCCGTGGTTTGCGAGTGTGGGAAGAAATGTGCCAAGGCTCCAGCGCGGGTGTGACAGGCCCTCCCAGAGCAGCCGAAGACTGGGACGCAGCGGCGTCGAAAACCCCGCCCTGATGTTGTTCTCACGGTTTGCCAGCGTTGCGGTATCGACCGTCAGCAGGATGGTTTTAAAACCGGCAGCCGCAACACGGTCTACCAGGGCGTCAATTCGATCCGGCGCGCCAGGCAGATAGGCTTGGAACCAGGCATCGGGATTGGCTTTCGCCACCTCCTCCATCCGGATCAGCGACGAGCCGCTCATGATCATCGGAATGCCTGCCTGCGCCGCTGCCGATGCCAGAACCAGGTCGCCGCGATAGGCCATCAAGGCGCTGATCCCCATCGGCGCGATGCCGAAAGGCCCCGCATATCTGGTTCCGAAGATCGATGTTTCGCTGCTGCGCGCCGAAACGTCGATGAGCACTCTCGGCTTGAAAGCGTATGTCTGAAACGCATCCCTGTTCATCCGCAGGGATGCGTTGGTCTCACTCGCGCCGGCAATGTAGCCGAACAGCGGGCGCGGCAGATGGCGCCGCGCTTTGGCCTCGAAATCGTCCAGCGCCAGGACGCCTCGCAACGGATGGCTCGCCGGCTTCGTTCGAGCGACTGTCATCGCTTAGTCCAGTCCTCGCTCGCATCGAATGCCGCTTTGCGGCCCTTTCGGATCGCCGGCAGAATGAGTGTCAGCAACATCAAGGCGGAGCCTTGCGCAAAATGTAGCCGAGAGCACCGAAGAGCACAACCAGGGCCACATCCTTCGACGCCCACAGTGAACCGACGATCACCCGCAGGTCTTCGTTTTTTCAGCCAATACAAAACAGGCGGCACATCGGCCGCCTGTTTGCTCGTCTCTTAAGGTCGACCGTTACTTCTGTTCGGGCGCCAGGAACTCGGCGCAATAGGACGGGCCGTTGACGCCGGGAATGTCGGCGACGGTGCGGACGTCGCGGATCGTGTAGTCCGAGCTGGTGGTGATTTCGGTCTGGCAGCGCAGATAGGAGGTGCGGGCCGACGCGATCTGCTTGCCGCGCTTGCCGTCGGCGCCTTCGGCATATTTAGCCGGAATGCGCACGGTCTTGTAGCCGCCGCGCCAGGTATAGACGGTAGTTGCGCCTTCCTCGCGGTCGCTGAGCGGCGGCCCGTAGGCGGCAAAGAAGATGCCGGCCGATTTGCCGACCCAGCGGGCCTCGATCGGATTGCCGGCGGAAGGTATGGTGGTGCATCCGGCAAGCCCAATTGCAAGCCCGGCCGCGGTGATGGTGCGGAGTTTCATCGTGTCGTCCCTGATCTCTAGCGCAGTGGCTGCGAATCCGCTCTTTACGCGCGCTTTCGCCTGTCCCGTCGAGCCCTTTAGCGCGGAACCCGGCAAAAGAAAATTGCCCCTGTGGCACTTCCCGACGATTTGCTCCGAGTGTGTCTTTTTGCAGCAGCGGCGCACCGCCCGCCCTGTCATCAACCCGTCAAAAAATCCACCGGCTTTTTGGAATTTGGTGCTTGTGCAACCAGATAGGCTGTTCTATAGAAGCGCCGCTGGTCACGGAGTGTAGCGCAGTCTGGTAGCGCACCACGTTCGGGACGTGGGGGTCGGAGGTTCGAATCCTCTCACTCCGACCAGATAGAACCCCCGCTCCGGCGGGGTTTTTCGTTTCTCGCTGATGTCTGCAAAAATCCCCAGCATGTTTGCTGCGATCTCAGCCGCCGACTGTGATCTCACCATCGGCAACACGTTTCACAAATATCTTCAAACCTTCATGCCTGAGTTTCTTCCAACTGCCGTCGGAAACCATTGATTTAGCCAGATCGGCAAACCCCGTGGTGAGGTAGGGAACCTGCGATGCCGGTCGTTTGCCGAGCGCTTGAATCAAGCAGTCAGTTCTTGGCGGGGACGAGAACGTGTTTCCTGAACGTTGCATGCGGATCTCCACATGATCAGAGCCGTCTGGAAATCTGATCGTCCCATAGCCGCACTTGGCCGCCGCATTCACTTCGGCCTTGGAGAGCTTGTCTTGCAGAAGAAATGACAGCTGGCTGAACGTGTTGTCAGTGTAGTCGAACTGACCCAGGACAATGAAGTCCAGCTCGTTCTGCCCTTTCTTGGCGCCTTTGATCTTGCCAAAGAAGTCGGAATTCACCTTGGTGTCCTTGCCCGTCGTCATGGCAAGCATTTCGCCCAGCTTGATATAGGTCCTCGGTTTGGACGAAACGTTTTCGCTACCGGCCGCGGCGTTGCCTGAAGGCAGACTTGCGGTCTCCGGCCTGGCATAGGCGTCAGCGAAGGCCTGCAGCGTCGTGAGGTTGAGCGCTTGGGGAAGCGAACCGCTCTTGAACTTGCGGCAAGAGAGCGCGGCTTGCCGTGTTGCCTTGTCAGGCTTGCCCTCAACATTCCCTGGCTTGCAGCCCAAATGAGCCAGTTGCTGCTGCAACGTCTTGAGCAAAACGGCCTGTGCGGCGGAATAGTCGCTGACACCGCGGGTCACACTGACATTGCGGACATCGATGCCGATACCATCGCGCTGCACCACGTCAAACTGGGACGTATGATTGTCATAGGTCTTCCAGTCATGACCCCAACCCATCATCACCGGGCCGAGAATGAAGTTGAATGATTTCGGGTCGCGGTGTGATTGCGGCTCGCACTCGTTCGCTTCCCAGCAATTCGGAGCCTGGTTGGTTGCTTCGCCTTCGGCGGCGTAGATCACCTTGTTGTCGCAGCTTGCCGTAACCCATCCGCTCTCATCGCTTGCCCATCGGATTTTCAGCGAGAATGTCGCCCATTTGCCGAAATCTCCCGGTTTTTGGCACTGGTGGGCGAGAAAGTTCACGCCGTTGCGCGTGTCGGCTTTCAGCATGTAGATGAAATTGTGGACTGCCGGCCCTTCCCAGGAGGCGAAACGCAAATGGCTGTCCCGGCCATCGGGATAAAAGCCATTTGCGGAGTTGTTGTGCCAGCCTTCGTAGGCAAAAGTCGGATCGAGCCGGAAATCAAACGTGTATTCGACGCTTTCGCCAGCCTTCATGTCTCGCGTATAGCGAATCGTCGAGCGGACGTTGCCATTGCGACAATCATTTTCGCCGCGTCCATCTCCATAGTCGACATTGGAACATTGACGGTCGAATATCTGAAACCGGGTCACGCCGTCCTTGGCCTCCGGTCTGACAGATCCGTTGAACTTGTGGCGTTCAAAACCTTTGGGGAGCGGATCGGCGGTCGCGACTGCGTCGGTCAAAAAAACCGCAAGCGCGCCAACCGCCAGTCCAACTATATGATTTTTCAACATAGTTGTTTCTCCAAATTGGACTCCGAGCATATCACGATCTCGTTTGGAAGGTAGGGTTTAGATCGGTCCCTTGCCGCAGAAGGCCTTCACCAGCTCGCTCTTCTCTCCAGTTATAATTTTTCTGCAGGAAAATTATAACGACGCGATTGAACAGCAGCGCGCGGCATCGGCATTGCCCGAATCAGCTTTGATGCGCCGGTTTTCGAATCAACCGGAACGAGTCCCAAAGTGATTCGTTGAGTCGAGTTCCGTGTGAGATACTGCGCCATGAGCAAGCGACGAAGCTTCAAACCGGTGAAGATCACCATCAATGGCAAGGTGAGGACGGTCTATAATGTCGTCCAGGCCGGCAACACTTTGCTGAATGACTGGCCCGACCAGACGGCGGCGGCCAAGGTTGCTGAGCGGCTTGTGCTTGACGTCTTCAACGATGCCGCCGAGCCCGAGCAGGTGCGGCGGGCCTTCATCACTGCGGCCAAGGCGAGCGACATCAAGTACAGCTCGTGATCGGTGATATCGGGCAAAGTCCTGGCTCACTTCCATGAGACCTGTTCCTGATCGGTGCGATCCTGGTGCTTGAACTGCGTCTCCATCCAGGCGGCCGTGATGATCGCGGCGAGGAAGCCGAAGGTAAGGCAGGCGATGGCCTGCTTGCGCCGGGAGATGAAGGTTACCGGCGCCGGGGTGAGGGGCTTTTCCACGCATTCACGGCTCAAGCAGGAGCAGCCGGAAAACGCCTTGATGATGCAATCGGCAGGCATCTCCGTTCTCCTCAGGCGTAAAGCTGATCGTGATCGGTCATGCCCATGATCTCGCGGGCATAGCGGTAATGCTCCTCGACCGAGGCCGCAGCGCCGCGCAGCCAGGAGGGGCCGCGGATCGAATGTTCGGGACGGCGCAGGAAGGCAAAGCCGAGGGCGCCCATGCGCTGCGCCTCGATCGCCATATAGGCGCTGCAGTCGTTCATCCCCCACGCGCCATTCCAGCGGGCGTCACGTTTGCTCTCCTCGGTCTCGATATTGCGGATGTGCTGCATCGCCTGTCCCCACACGCGCCTCTGATCGGTTTGTGAGAAGAAGGTATATATCATACCCGATTGCGTCAATGGTATCAGGTATAAAAAATACCCTACAGATTGACGAGGTACGAATCATAGGCGTATGTCTGTCGCCAGTGATTGGGCGACCGGGTGCAACTCCCGAGCTGACGAAGCCCAGCGGCGCGGGAAGCGAAAGTCCTTAAGTGCGCTGTCAGAAAATCAGGACGAGGGCGAAGCGAATGGCCCCTCTGGCACGTGTCCCATCCCGGCTCCGGCCTTCAGGACCTGGCCAATGCTCTCCCGGCTTCATGGGCTTTGCTCATGGGGTAGGGGGAAGCTTTGGCCGGAACCCTCCCTCACCAGCCTTCAGGAGCTAAGACAGAGAGATAGAAATCAAAGCCTATCTTGGAGTCTGATGCAGCGAGAAAAACGGACGCCGGCCATGCGCAACGAGATCGAAATCACCGACGAGATGATCGGAGTTTACGATCGGTGGAGGAGGGAGTGCCGAAGGACAGGTTCCCCGCAGCCATGCGATCGATCCTGCTGGCGGTGACAAGAGATGCAAGCGCGGCATTCGGAGCTTCCACAATTTTTGGTTTCAGGAGGAATGCCCGAGACCCTGATAGATCCTGGTCGCCGGATCGGGGAGATCGGAGCGAAATCCTACAGGCCGTACATCTCGCGGGCGGCGCTGAAGGCCAGCAGAAACACCGCGAATGTAACGATATAGAACCAGATTCGGCCGGCGCGCGAGGAAGGGCGGATCATCTTGGTTTCCTTGATGAATAGGGCTGATTTGCAGTATTGCTGCCGAGCATCGGTCCCTACATCTCGATGATCGACCGGCGGACGCGGCCGACGATGGTGACGGCGCCCTGGAATTCCGGCGGCGACACATCCTCGTAGGAAGCGGGCTGGAAGGGCGGGTCGTCGTTCGGGCGATAACGCTTGTAGGTAGCAGCACCGGTTTCGTCTGCGACGACATAGAGCGCGTTCGGCGCCAGGCGCTTGTCGCGAAGATTGACGAAGATGATCGAGCCCGGCGGCGAGATCTTGTTCATCGAATTGCCTTCGACTTCGAGCGCGATCCATTCGCCGTCGGGCAGATCGAGGGCGGCGACCGTCGGGAATTCCGAAAAGTCGGTGATCGGCGCCTGCTCGCTCAGCTGGCCGGCGCTGACCCAGGAGATCTTCGGCACGTCGGCGACGGAGACCGGCAGCTCATCCGGATCGAGCGCATTGCCGGCGCCGAACTGCAGCCAGTTGAGATTGACCTTGAAGGCGCGGGCATATTTCTTCGCATCGGCGATGCCGAAGCCGTTGCGGCCGGACTCATGCGCCTTGTAGACATTGGCATTCCAGCCGAACCGATCGACGATCGCTTTCGGCCCGGCAAAGCCGGCGTTTTTCCTGGCCATGACCAGCCGCTTTGCGCGTTCTTCGCGCTCAAATTGTTCCTGATCTTTCAACATGATATAAAAAATACCCTAGTTTAGGGTATATGTCATGCCCTATTGCGCTTGACATATCGGGTATTAAATATACCCTAATGTGCATGACAAACAGCGAAAACATCAACGCCTCCACCCCGGCAGCAATCGGCCCGATGAAGCGCCGCAGCCTGCGCTATACCGGCTGCCCGCTCTGCGGCAAGGCGCTGTCGATCGCCGAGGTGATCGAGCGCCATTGCGAGAATTGCGGCCGGCAGACCGCCCCGAAAGAGATGTGGCAGCCCCGCTCTTCACCGCTCCCAGATCCCGACAGCCTCACTCCTCCCTGACGGCTATCGGTGGCCGGCGTCGTTGCCCTCCCTCGGCGACGCCGGCATCCATTCCCCGGGCAGCGGCCCGGCGTCGATGAATTCAAACGAAGCACCTGGCAGCACCCGCTTTGGCGGCAACGGCACGCTGCGCTCGAAATGAACACGAAGGATCACACCGGCATGAACGCGCTCGAGCTCTTCCGCACCGGCAGGGATTATATCGAAATCTCAGCCATCCTCGGCATGTCGGTGCCGTCTGTGGAAATCGAGATCCACCGGCTTCGAAGCGCCGAGAAGGGCGATACCGCGCAGCAGGATCATGCCGGCGCGGAGATCCGGCGGTTTCCCCACCGCATCAAGCCGGGCACGCCGGTCAATTTTGCCGGCGGGCAGCGGCGGCTTCGGATTTGAGATCGGCGGGAGGAAGGAAAACGGGATGGCGAAGGAAACAATGGGCAAGGACATCATGGACATTCTCAGCCCGGTGCTGGGGGAGGAGCTGGCGGCAGCCGTCATCGAGCATCGCAAGCGCACGCTGAGGAAGCCGCTGACGGCCTATGCCGCCCGGATGCAGGCCAGGGAATATCTGCTGACCGGCGATCCGGCCGGCGCCGCCGAGATGCAGATCTTCCGCGGCTGGCAGGCGATCAAATGCGACTGGTACCTCAAGGAGAAGGCGAGGGAAGCCGGGTCGATCAACAGCAGCACGAGAAGGACGACAGTCGATGCCGCAAGAGATTTCCTCTCCGGTGAAGATCATAGCGGGGATGCTTTCGGGTTTCCCGGCATCCGCCGGCACTGATCCCGACATGCAGATCCGCGCCTATCTCGTCGCCATCGACGGCATTGCAGATGAGGCGGTCTGGCGGGCCGCCAGAGGCTTCATCTCGGGAAAGGTGAGGGATCACAACCGCGCCTTTGCCCCGAGCAGCGCCAGTTTTGCCGAGGAATGCCGTCATCAGCAGGCGGCGATGGAAGCGCAAAGCCGCCCGCGCATCGAACGGGCGCCCGAGACGCCGAAGCCGAAAGTCGCCGCCTACAAGATGCAACTGCTGAGCGCTGCCGCCAATGGCAGCCGCAGCGCCAAGCGCGAGCTGGCGAAAATGTTTCCCGACAACCCGATCATCGCAAGGGCGGCACACGACGCGCAGGAGGCAGCAGGGTGAGAGAATTATTCTGGACGGAAGACCGGATCGCCAAGGCGGCGCAGCTTTGGAACGAAGGGCGCTCGGCAAGGGCGATCGCCGAGCTGTTCGGCTCGAAGAAGAACACCGTCATCAACATGGCGCACCGCAACCGCGACAGGTTCCCCGCCAGGCAGGACGCCAGGCAGGACACAAGGCAGAAGCCGCCGGAGGCCGATGCCGCGCCGGCCGCGCCGATCCGCCATCCCGACCGCGTCCGGCGGGTGACGTTTTCCGGCGCCGAAGTGACGATGCCGCGCGTGCCGTTCATCGATGGGCCGGCGCCATGAGCAAGATCACCCCACGCGAGACCGAAATCATCGGCTGGATGGCGGCCGGAAAGACCGCCGCCGAGATCGGCACCATTCTCGGCATCTCCCACATCACGGTGAATACCCACATCGCCAACGCCAAGGCGAGACTCGGCATCTTCAAGGATACCGCCCTGGTCGCCGCCGCACTGCGCAACGGCATCATTCGATAGGAAGGACAATCAGCATGGGTGGCAAAGCAGCCAAGGCTAGGACACAACGGGCAAACAAGGGCGCCGGCCGGCCGCGCAAGGAGAATGTCGAGCGTTTTCCCTGCGGCAAGATCAAGCCTTTCGAGACCGAGAAGGACAATATCAGCGTCGCCATATCAGCCCGCCGCCGCATCCACGGCTTCGGCCGGACGGTCGATGACGAGACGGTCAAGAGCCCGTTTGCCGGTTATACCCTCGGCCGCATGTTCCTCGACGGCTTGATCAGCGCCGAGCAGCGCCAGGCCGGCGACGACTATGCCGAGGCCATGGCCCGCTACCACAAGACCACCGGCATCCCGGCCCCGAGCCCGCGCGCCCAATCGCTCTTCACTGTCAAAGGCCACGAAGGCGAAGTGACCGAAAGCCTCGCCGACCGCGCCCGCAAAGCCAGTAACCGCATGATGGCCCTGCAGGGCATCCTGCTGCGCTGCCAGGACGGCCCGCAGGTCAGGAGCACGGTCTATAACGTCACGGTGATGGACTACGAACACCTGCGCCAGATGCCGCCGCAGCAATTGCTGTGGCTGCGGCGGGGGTTGATCGCGTTGCGCGGGGCGAGGGGTGGGTGATGGAGGGGGTGAGGCTTGTGGTTGAGCGTCGGATTGGCGGCATGACGATGATTGCGGACCGAAGCAAAATTGGCCCCTTCCTCCGTCCGCCGTCGCTGAGTTTGCCAGAGAGTTTACCCCACCTCCGTCCTCCTCGGGCTTGACCCGAGGATCCACGCCGGCCTCCATCAGCTGGGGCATGGATCCCAGGCTCAAGGCCTGGGATGACGGAGGTTGGGGGCGCGTTTTCGACAAACGCCTCGCCGATCGAGCGCAACATTTGCGAGCGGGCGACGCTTGCTATGAGAACCCGTGCCATTTGCCTATAGCGCGCCTCCTCTGGACGAACTTGCGGTATTTCTCGGGTGCTAGCACCTGCCTCTGCCTGTGGCGGATTTGGTTGCAAAACCAGCAGGCAGCCACCACGTTCCCAACGTTATCTTTGCCGCCGCATGATTGCGGCACCAAGTGCTCAGCTGTGCACCGGCGGATTGAAGCTGCAGTGCTATTGATCATCTTGCAATCACAATACCAGCAGCAACCGGCCTGACGGACGGACGCTTCGTTTCTCAATTTCTGTAACTGTTTTGACACGTAAACTCCTGAGATCTTTTCGTTGATCCAGAAGTTGCTTAGCTCGAAGAGCCCACCCGCACTCGGCCGCTGATAGCGTGCAACGGACTGAGTTATACCCTCAACCCTGATGTGTGCGCTCTTAATTTAGTTGAAGCCGAGGAACTTGGCAATATCGTTGCTGACCAGGCCGAGAACCTCTTTCAGAACAGACGATCGACAAATTGCTCTGTCTCCCAGGTCTTCAGAAAATCCGCTTCCCGCGCGATCCAGCCGACGGTCTCGCTTCCCCATTCCTGTGCCCGGCTGGCATATTCGCCCATCAGCCAGAAGTGGCGGACGATCACGAAGCGAAGGGCTGCCTCAAAATCGTCCGGCGTGATCGGCCGGACGGCGCGATAGCCGTCGATGAAGGCGTTCCACATGGCGGTCGAGCTCCGGCCGAAGGAGACTTGCGCCCACAAAAAGACTGAGAGGTCGTAGGCGAGGTACCCCGGGCCGCCGTCGTCGAAGTCGAAAAATACCGCTTCGCCAGCGTCGTTGATCCGCGAGTTGAAGCCGTGACAATCGCCATGACAATAGGTCCAGGTCAGATCTCCGAAGGCTTCGATCGCCTTTGCGGTCCGCGCCGCGATCTGTTCGAGATCGCTACGGACGTCGGCGTCTTCGACAATGCCGCTGTCGCGTATTCGCGCGAGCGGCCGAAACAGCAGGTGTTCGAGGTCAAGCCGATAGAGTGCTCCGTCCGGAGAAAATGTCTCGGCTGCATTGTGCATCAGAGCAAGGGTTTTGCCGTTGGCGGCGGCATCGCCGGCATCCGCCGCCTGCGGCTTGCGGCCCTCGATCTCCCGGAAGAGCACCCCCTCGCGCGCACCCTCCGGCGCATATCCCTGCAGGGACAGGGCGCCATCGCGTGTCGGGATCGGTGCTGCGACCGGAACGGCCGATTGCGTGAGATGTGTGAGGAAAGCCGTTTCGGTTCTGACGTCGGCCGGACCCCGCGCCCGCTGATGGGAAAGTCGGAAGACATAACGCTCGCCGTTGCTCCCAACGACAAGATAAACATCGTTCAGGCCGCGTTGCAGCATTCGGCAAGAGACCGGCCCGGCAAGCGAATAGTGCTGATCGATGAACTGTTTGACAGCCTCAATCCGCGGGGTCGAATACAGCGGATCAAAGTCGAGCATCGGCGCTGCTCCCGCGTTTTGCAGACAACTGAGAGGGGATGCTCGGGTGCGTGAGGTCGCGTGAGGGCTGCGGGATCTCGCTGCGTTTTGACGCTTCTGTCGCCGGTTTGCCCATTCCGTTCCACTTTCGAATCGAACTTTTCCGCTGATCGCTCTGGAACAACCAGATAGCATAAGACGCGAAAGCCTGTCGCTGACCGCGAGCTTGGCAAGGCAACTGGCAATTGTGGCTGCTGCCGGCCCAAGGCGGTCCGGTTGGCGCGGCGTGGCTCGACCCGTCCTTCGAACTCCCGAAAAATGGGGAGAGGGGACGTGCATGGTAGAGCGGGCGGGGAACGGAGAGGGGCAAGGCTTATGATTACGGACTGGCGGCGTAAGCGCGGACGCCTTTGCATGACCCAAGCAAAATCCGCCGCTTCCTCTGTCCGCCATCCTGTGTTTACCGGAGAGCTTACCCCACCCTCCGTCCTCCTCGGGCTTGACCCGAGGATCCACGCTGGCCTCCACGAGCTGCGGCATGGATCCCAGGCTCAAGGCCTGGGATGACGGAGGTTGAGGGCCTGCTTTCGACAAACGCGTTGCCGATCTGGCCGAACAACTGCGCTGAATTCTGCCGCAGCGATTGTTGTGGCGGCGGAGGCGATTGATGGCTTTGGGTCCACGTCCTGTTGACGCCGTGGCTCCGCGCCTGGTCTTTGTTTTAACCGCCGGCGCGAACCGGACAGCCGAGGCGTCCTGCTATCTCCGCCGCATCTGCGTCACAGCCAGCCATACCGCCGAGACCAGGAAATAGAAGGCGCCGAGGCCGGCGTAGCCGGCGATGTTGGCGATGGATGGTGGTTCCGGCATTTGCGCCTGGGCGATGAAGAAGGCGCCGGCGACGGCCGACTGGCCGCCGCTGAGGATCATCGACCATTGGCCGCCGTTGGTCTTCCAGCGGCGAACGGCCGTTCCGAGCTGCAGCAGACCGGAAAAGATCGCCCACAGGCCGAAGACGGCGAGGACTGAGTTCATGCTCATGGTCAGCGCGGCGATCACGGCGGCCGTTGTCACTGCGCTGACGGCGACGTTGATCGCCTGGCTGCGGTTATTTGCCAGGCCGCCATGTCGAGCAGCATCGACGAAATTGGCGGCGGCATCCCAGGCCGGGTAGAGGATCAGCAGCGCTGCCGCCACCGAGAAGGACTGGCGGCCGGCAGTCAGGGCGGCTGCGACCCAGAGGAGAGAAAACGCTGCGCGGGTGAAATAATACCGCGTCAGCCATTGTTCCCTGTCGCCAGCGGCGACGGTGGTTTGATCGTAGGTCATCATGAGTTCTTTCCTGAGTTTGGGATTGTTGGTCGCCGATCGACCCGGGGCGGCCGGGCCGACCGGCGACGGCGTGGCTCACATCGGCGGAACCACGCCATTCCTGCCGACAAGCACCTGATGGGCGATGGTGCCGGCGGCGGCCTTCTCGGCGGGCACGAAGACGACGGCGCCGGCAACAAGATCATCCTTGGTTGCCGGAGCGATGGTGACGACCGGCGTGCCGTCCGGAATGGAAATCTTCTTTTCCTTGCCGTGATAAGAGACGGTGACCGTCCGGCCGTCGACGCCCTTGACGGCGTCGGCGACGGTGGCATTGGTCATGCTGCTGTCCGGCTTGAGATCCCAGCCGTAGCTGCCTTCACCGGCGCCTTTCATGGCCGGCGGGAAGATCAGCACCTCAAGCGCGCCGTCACCGCCGCCCTCTTTCGGCAGCGAGGCGATGCCGACGAAATCACCCGGCTTGATGTCGGTGACCTCAGCCTTGGCGACGCCCGCAAGTTTCCAGCCGTCGGCGAGGGTGACATCGACGCTCGCCCCTTCGCGCGTCTTCACCGTGAGGGTCGAGCCGCTGTAATTGACGATGCTGCCTCTGACGTGAATCTGCTCGGCCTTCTGGTCCTCAGCGAAGACAGGCATGGCCGATAGAGCCACCGACGAGATCGCCGAGAGGCTGAGCATAAGGGCGGGGAGAAAGTTCGTTTTCATCTTGTTCTTCCTACTAGTTGGTAGTTTTGTAGGCCGGAATTGTCACTCCGGGCGGCCATTCCGCCCGGAACCTTATCGAGCGACGGTCGGAGACAGCCGCTGCAGGGTCGGGGCCAGAATGGTGGGAAACACCTCCGGCGTCCCGTAAGCCCGTGCGGAAAGCATGGCGCCATGGACGGATGCCATGAACACTTCGGCCTCGACGCGGGGTTCGCTGGACAGGCTCAAAGCCCCGGTCTTGGCGCCGCGTTCCATGACCGAAGTCAGCCAGGCCGAGAGAAAGCGGAAAAACCCCTTGACCTCCTCGGCGACCTCGGGCGGCAACGCCGGCAGTTCGCTCGCCAGCAGCGCGCAGACGCAAAACGGCCGGCTGGCATCGTCGATGCACTTGGCCCAATGGCCCGCATAGGTTTTGAGGAGCGCGAGCGGGTCCTGCACGTTCCGCTCCAGAGCCGCCACCCCCATCTCGGCATCGTCCCGATATCGCTGGATAAGTGTGCGCACCAGATCGGTCTTGCTGGGAAAATGATGATGGATGCTGGCCTTGCGGATGCCGACGACCTCGGCAATATCGGCATAGCTGAAGCCGTTATATCCGCCGGTGGTAATCAGCGCCCGCGCCGAGGCAAGGATCTCATCGGATGTCGTGAGAAGATTGATCATGGGTTGCTTCTACCTTCCAGTAGGTAGGCAGTCAAGCGGAAAACGATAGTTGTTAAACCGATTGGGCCGGCGCTGTTGGTTGTCGTGTTGCTTGCGCTTTCGACAAGGCACTCGTCTTCGGCGCAGCTCGCTGGACTGCCACGCGGTTACGTCGACCTGCCGGGCCTCGACAAGGAAACGGAAACGTTCAACGGCTACACCGTCGGCGCTGGCGTCGACTTTGCCTTCACCGACAATATCTTCGTCTGTGGCGAATATCGCTTCAACGACTTCGGCAAAAAGATATTCTGGGTGTTGATGTCGACCTCGACCAGCACGAGCTCAAGTTCGGTATCGGCGCAAAGTTCTATGAACTGTCGGCCAGATCAGCAGTCGGAGAGCCTCGCCATGTTGGCGGGGCTTTTTACGTTCCCCATACGACCGAGCGCCGTCATTGGCTGCCCGCCCCCGCATCGGCGAGTGGTTCGCGACCCTGGCGCTCTGCAAGGCTTGGAATAACGTCTGAGCCGAAGAACCGGGATGTCATTCCGCCGCTGTCTCGCCGGCGATCCGTTTGACCGCATCGGTCGCGGTTTCGAGCACACGCTCCGACATGCCTTGATCGGTCATGACGCGCGAGATGGTGACGGCGCCCACCATCAGCGACAGGATGACCATGGCTTTGTCATAGGGTTTTGCGCCGTCCGACGCGGGGATCAACTCGTCGAGAATCTGAAGATGAGCTTCGATGCCGTTCTGGAATGGAGCGCGGACCTCTTCGCTCTGGCGGGCCGCATCGGCGCCGAGCGCCGCCAAGGGACAACCATCGCCTTTCTCCTCCCGGTGGCCGGGCGAGAGATAGAGATCGACAACCGCTTCAAGCGGATTGGGACTTCCGGCGGCAACCCTCGACCATCTGCGCACCGCGCTCTCCATCGCTCGCCCGGATGCCAGCGCCACAAGATCATCCTTCGATTCGAACTGCTTGTAGAACCCGCCTTGGGTGAGGCCGGCTCCTTTCATCAGGTCCTTCAGGCCGATGCCGTCGAAGCCATGCTCGCGGAAGAGCCGGCTTGCGACATCGATCACCGTCTCACGATTGGCCTCGGCCTGAGCGCGACTGACTCTCATATCGATCTCCAATTAGATTTCATTTGACATCTATACCAGAATTAGAGTTAGATCGCAATCTAAATTAATCACTGCGCAGGTCAAGAAGGCTTACCGACATGAACCGCAAAATTCTCCTCGCCTCGTTCGGCCTGCTGGCAGCTGCCGGCGCCATGGCATACTTCTTTGTCGGGGCGTCCTCGCAAGGAAGCGCACAAGCTGCCGATCCCCGCACCGCACCGCCTTTCGTCAAGCTGGTTGAAGCAACGACGCCGGAGACAGCCGAGCGCAGCTTCACCGGCACCATCGCCGCGCGGGTGCAGAGCAATCTTGGATTTCGGGTGCCCGGCAAGATCGTCCAGCGTTATGTGGACGTCGGCGTGCAGGTCAAGGCCGGTCAGCCGCTGATGCGCATCGACGAAACCGATCTGCGGCTCGCCCTGACGGCGAGACGAAACGCGGTCGCTGCCGCTGAGGCCGTGCTGACCCAAGCGCAGGCAGACGAGAGACGCTACGCCGCTTTGGTGAAAAACGGATTGGCCGCGACGCCGCAGCGCTACGAGCAGGCAAAGGCAGCGCTTGACACCGCCACCGCGCAGCTTGCCGCGGCGGAGGCGGACGCCAAGGTGGCGGAAAACGAGACTGCCTATTCCGTCCTGGTTGCCGATACCGATGGAACGGTTGTCGAAACGCTGGGCGAGCCGGGGCAGGTCGTGACCGCGGGCCAAACCGTGGCCCGGCTCGCACAGGCCGGCCCGCGTGAAGCGCTGGTCTGGCTTCCGGAATTCCTCAGGCCGCAGCTCGGCGAGATAGCCGATGCCAGTCTCTACGGAAACGAAAGCCGACAGGGCAAGGCGCGGCTGCGCCAGATCTCCGACGCTGCCGATCCGCAAACCCGCACCTATGAGGCACGCTGGGTTCTGGATGGCGCTGCAGCGTCAGCGCCGCTGGGCGCGACGGTGACGATCAGGATCGCCAACAGCAGCGGCCAATCGCATGCCGCGGTGCCGGTCGGCGCCGTGTTGGACGATGGCAGCCGCACCGGCGTCTGGGTCTTCGATCAGACATCGTCGACCGTCCACTTCCGGCAGGTGAAAATCGAACAGATGGGTGAGGAGGTGGCGGTGGTTTCCAGCGTCAAATCAGGCGAGCCGGTCGTCGCTCTCGGCGCCCATCTGCTGCAGGACGGCGCCAGCGTGCGCGCCAAGGTGGAACAGGCAGAGGCGGCAAACTGATGAACTTCAATCTTTCCGCGCTCGCCGTTCGCGAGCGGGCCGTCACCCTGTTCTTCATCGTACTGCTCGCCGCCGCCGGGGCCTATGCCTTCGTCAAGCTTGGGCGCGCCGAGGACCCGTCCTTCACCATCAAGACCCTGACCGTGGCAACGGTGTGGCCGGGCGCGACAGCGCGCGAAATGCAGGATCTGGTCGCCGAGCCGCTCGAAAAACGTCTCCAGGAACTCACCTGGTACGATCGTGTCGAGACGACAACGCGGCCCGGCTACGCCTTTTTGACCGTCACCTTGAAGGACAGTACGCCGGCCACGGCCGTCGAGGAGGAATTCTATCAGGCTCGAAAGAAGCTTGGAGACGAGGCCCGCAACCTGCCCAGGGGCGTGCTCGGTCCCTTTGTCAACGACGAGTATTCCGATGTCAGCTTCGGGCTTTATGCGCTGAAGGCCAAGGGCATGCCGATGCGCGAGCTTGTGCGCCAGGCCGAGGTGATCCGCCAGGATCTCCTGCATGTGCCTGGCGTCAAGAAGATCAACATCCTCGGAGAGCGGCCCGAACAGATCTTCGTCGAGTTCTCCTATGCCAAGCTCGCCACCCTCGGCATTTCGGCACAGGACATCGCGGCCGCCTTGCAGCGGCAAAACACCCTGACGCCGGCCGGATCGATCGATACGCGTGGGCCCCAGGTGTTCATTCGCTTCGACGGCGCCTATGACAGCATCCAGGCGATATCAGACACGCCGATCGCTGCGGCCGGACGCACCTTGAAGCTCTCGGATTTTGCCGAAGTGCGGCGCGGTTATCAAGATCCGGCCACCTATCTCATTCGCCATGACGGCGAACCCGCCATCATGCTCGCCGCGGTGATGCAACAGGGCTGGAACGGTCTGGACCTCGGCAAGGCGCTGGAAGAAAGATCCGTCGCCATCGCAAAGACCTTGCCGCTCGGCATGACGCTCGCCAAGGTCAGCGACCAGGCCGTCAACATCGACGAAGCCGTCGGCGAGTTCATGCTGAAATTCGCCATGGCGCTCGGCGTCGTGTTGTTCGTCAGCCTGATTGCGCTCGGCTGGCGTGTCGGCATCGTCGTCGCCCTGGCCGTTCCGCTCACCCTTGCCGTCGTCTTCCTCATCATGCTGGAAACCGGCCGGTTCTTCGATCGCATCACCCTTGGTGCGCTCATCCTGGCGCTTGGCCTCCTGGTCGACGACGCCATCATCGCCATCGAGGTGATGGTGGTGAAGATGGAGGAGGGGATGGATCGCATCAAGGCGGCAGCCTATGCCTGGAGCCATACCGCGGCCCCGATGCTGTCGGGCACGCTGGTGACGATCATAGGGTTGATGCCGGTCGGCTTTGCCCGGTCGACCGCCGGCGAATATGCCGGCAACATCTTCTGGGTCGTCGGCTTTGCCCTGATCGTCTCCTGGATTGTCGCGGTAACCTTCACGCCCTATCTCGGCGTCAAGATGCTGCCGGCGATCAAGCCGGTCGAAGGTGGCCATCACGCCATCTACAACACCCCGAACTACCGGCGCCTGCGGCGGGTTATCGAGTTCACCGTGCGCCACAAGTTCGTCACCTGTGTGGTGGTCGCCATCGCCATGGGGGCCTCCGTCGTTGGAATGGGATCGGTGAAAAAGCAGTTCTTCCCGACCTCGGACCGTCCCGAAGTCCTCGTCGAAGTCCGCATGCCCGAAGGCACCAGCATCGAGACGACGACTTCAACGGTTGAGAAGCTTGAAGACTGGCTGCAGAAGCAGCCGGAGGCAAAGACCGTCACCAGCTATGTCGGTCAGGGCGCTCCCCGCTTCTTCTTTGCCATGGCGCCGGAATTGCCGGACCCGTCCTTCGCCAAGATCGTCGTGCTGACCCCTGACGCTCACACACGCGAGGACTTGAAGCTTCGCCTGCGCGCCGCCGTTTCGGACGGGCTCGCCCCTGAAGCCTATGTCCGCGTCACGCAGCTGGTCTTCGGTCCTTACACGCCGTTTCCGGTCGAATTCCGGATCACCGGCCCGGATCCGCAGCAACTGTACCAGATCTCCGACAAAGCCCTCGATATCATGAAGAGCGTGCCGGATGTGCGCCAGGCAAACCGCGATTGGGGCAACCGCACGCCGGTGTTGCGCTTCGTTCCCGATCAGGATCGGCTGAACCTGATCGGCCTGTCGCCGGCCGAGGCGGCCCAACAGCTGCAATTGCTGCTGAGCGGAGTTCCGATCACCGAGGTTCGCGAGAATATCCGCAACGTGCCTGTCGTTGCCCGCAGTGCCGGCGGCAACCGGCTCGATCCGTCCAGATTGGCAGACTTCTCGCTGATGAGCCGGGATGGGCGACAGGTTCCGCTCGATCAGATCGGCCACTCGGAAATCCGGTTTGAAGAACCGATCCTGAAACGCCGCGATCGTACGCCTGTCATCACCATCCGTTCCGATATCAGCGAGGCGTCGCAGCCGCCTGAAGTCTCGGAGCAGGTCATGAAGGCGCTTCAGCCGCTGATTGCCTCGCTTCCTGTCGGATATCGGATCGAGATGGGCGGCAACATCGAGGAATCAACCAAGGCCAACGACGCCCTGGTGAAAATCTTCCCGATGATGATTGCCGCCATGCTGATCGTTATCGTGCTGCAGGTCCGTAGCCTGGCGACGATGACCATGGTCATGCTGACGGGGCCTCTCGGTCTTGCCGGAGCGGTTCCGGTTCTGCTGCTCTTCGACAAGCCCTTCGGCTTCAATGCCATTCTCGGATTGATCGGGCTGGCCGGCATCCTGATGCGCAACACCTTGATCCTGACCGAACAGATCAAGGACAATAAGGCAGCCGGTCTCGACGATTATCACGCCGTCATCGAAGCGACGGTGCAGCGGACGCGACCGGTGATCCTGACCGCCCTTGCCGCCGTGCTTGCCTTCATTCCTCTCACGCACTCGGTGTTCTGGGGGTCGATGGCCTACACGCTGATCGGCGGAACGGCGGTCGGCACGGTGATGATCCTGCTCTTCCTTCCCGCTCTCTACGCCATCTGGTTCCGCATCAAGCCGACAAAAAACGAGAGCCATGAAAATTCACCGAAGGCGGTGGAGTCACCGACGGCAATGGCTGCCGAGTGATATCTCCGGAGGCGGTCATGACTTTTGCGGATCCGACAGCAACTGACCTCGAGCAGTCGCGGACGCGGATACTCGAAGTGGCGGAAAGGTATTTTCGGCGGATCGGCTATCATAAGACGTCGGTCGCCGACATCGCCGCCGAACTCGGCATGAGCCGCGCCAATATCTATCGCTTCTTTCCCTCGAGGACGGCAATCAACAGTTCCGTCTGCGGGCTGGTGGTCAAAGAGGTTGCTGAAATCGCTCTGGCAATCGCACAAACCGATGCGCCGGCGAGCAAAAAGCTGGCGGATCTCTTGACCGCCATTCATGGGCACAGCGCGAGAAGGCTGGTGGAGGATAGACCCATGCACCAGTTGCTCGTCGCCGCCGCGGATGGAAGTTGGGCAACCATCAACGCCCATAATGAGCAGATCCTGGCAATCCTCAAAGCGCTTGTCCGCGAGGGTGTGCAGACAGGCGAGTTCAAGGTTGAAGACGCCGACGAAGCCGCGCGCGGCATCATCACCGCCTTCCTGCCGTTCTTCCATCCGGTTCTGGTCGAGCAGCGCGTTCAGGAGGGTGAGGCGACCGCAGTCAGCGTCCATGCCCAAATCCGCTTCATCCTGACAGCGCTCGGCACGTCAGACCGCGCGACGTCACCGAAAGGGATCAGCGCGTAATTTAGCGCTGCCGGCCTTGTTCTTTCCGATAAAGCCATTATCTAGCACACTAGATAAATGCACACTAGATGAAGCCATGTCGAACAACGAGATCGCATCCCGCCGCGCGGTCGGCACCCAACTTTCGTTTGCGCTTTATGGCGCCGCCAATCGGATGGCGCGCCTTCACAAGCCATTTTTGCAGCCGCTCGGCCTGACATTCCCGCAATACCTGGTGATGCTTGAACTTTATAGCGGTACGCCCCGCGCCGTTGGAGAGTTGGGTTTAAAGCTCGATATGGACACCGGAACGATCACGCCGCTGCTGAAGCGTCTGGAATCGGCCGGCACGGTGACCCGGACGCGCGATCACCATGACGAGCGGCGGGTGCTCATCCATCTGACCAAAGCCGGTGAATCCCTGCGCGAGGAACTTTGGGCCGTCACCGACAAGATCAAAACCGCCTGCCAGCTCGCGGACGAGGGGCTGGCCGATCTGCGCGACACGCTGCACGCATTCGCTCGCCCCGCCCGCGATTGAGCCGGGCGTTCCTCCACATCAGAGAAAGGACATCCCATGAAGATCGGGATCATCGGCGCTGGAAATATCGGCGCGACGCTGGCGAGAAAATTCGCCGCCGGCGGCCATGAGGTCAAGCTCGCCAATTCGAAGGGGCCGGACACCATCCGCGATCTTGCCGGCGATATCGGAGCGGCCGCCGTTTCGAAGGAAGAAGCCGTCCGGGGCGTCGAGGTGGTGGTTCTTTCGATCCCATTCGCAAGCTGTCGCGATCTCGGTGGGCTCTTCAATGACGTGCCCAAAGAGGTCGTGGTGATCGATACGTCAAACTATTATCCGTTTCGCGACGGTGCGATCGCGGACGTCGATGGCGGGATGCCCGAAAGCGTTTGGGTGAGCGGGCAAATCGGCCGACCCGTCGTCAAGGCGTGGAATGCCGTACTGGCGGCAACGCTCTCGGAGAAGGGGCGGCCTGACGGCACGGATGGACGCATCGCCATTCCGGTTGCAGGCGATGCTCCGGAAGCCAAGGCGACTGCCATGGAGCTGGTTGAGGCCACCGGCTTTAATGCGCTGGATGCAGGAGGGCTGGCGGAGTCCTGGCGTCAGCAGCCCGGCAACCCAGCCTATTGCACCGAGCTTGCAGCAAGTGAGCTGGAAGAGGCGCTGCGATCGGCGGATCGATCCCGCGCAGCCGATCATCGCGACGCCCTGATCAAGGAATTCTTCGCGGCAGGCACGAGCCTGACCCACGACGAAATGGTCGCTCGAAACCGAGCCGGGACTGCCGCTCCGAAATCCTGAGTTCGTGAGGCTCGTGCTGCTTGGTCACCTCGGCGGGCCGCACGGGCTCGGCGTTATGCCCCGGCGCGTCCGGAGGCGTGATCACCGAAAAAAATCTCCGTAAAGCAAAAAGTGCTTGATTTTATATTTCGATTGACATCTAAAGTGTAGATAGATGTCGATCGAAATCTTACGCGCTTGGATGCCAGGTTCTGCTGTCCTTTGCCGACAGGGTGAAAAGTCCGACCTTTCTAGCGAAGCCCGCAATCAACCACTCGCGCCCAACCAGGAGCATCCATGTCTCAAAATAAAGTTGTCGTCATCACCGGGGCATCCTCCGGAATAGGCGAAGCTCGGCCCGTCTTCTTGCCCAAAACGGCTTCCAGGTGTTTGGCGGCGTGCGTAACCCGCAGCGCGTCAATGCCATTCCCGGCGTGCGTTATGGGACTGCCGACGTGACCGATGACGCCTCGGTCTCCGATTTCGTTCAATGGGTTTTGTCCGAGGCAGGCAGGATCGACATCCTGATCAACAATGCCGGCGTTTCGCTGGTCGGCCCGGTCGAGAACACGTCGCCTGCCGAAGCTCAAGCGGTCTTCGATACCAATGTTTTCGGCCCTCTGCGCATGATCCGCGCGGCCTTGCCCTCCATGCGCGCCGCTCGGAGCGGTCTGATCATCAATATCAGCTCGGTCCTCGGCTTCCTGCCGGCCCCGTTCATGGGATTATATGCCAGCAGCAAGCATGCACTCGAAGGACTGTCGGAGTCGCTGGACCATGAGATCCGAGAGTTCAACGTGCGCGTCGTGCTGGTTGAACCGACCTTTACCAACACCAAGCTCGATGTAAACGCGGCCCAAACCGCAGCGCCCCTGGGCGCTTACGCCACGCAGGCCGACGCGACCATCAAGGCGGTACAGGCCCAGATCAAAACCGCGCCGTCGCCACTGGCAGTCGCCGAGAAAATCCTCGCCGCAATCAACGGTCCATACAAAATGCGTCAACCGGCCGGTGGCCAGGCGACGCTTCTCAGCCGGCTGCGCCGGTTCATGCCGGCAAACGCGGTCGACAGCAGTCTGCGAAAGACATTCGGCTTCGCAAAGCGCAAGGCGTCGTAAGTCTTGGCCCAAATATCCGGGGCGCCGGGTGCACTTGCCGCCTTCCTTCCTGTCACCCATCGGTCGAGAGGGTGACAGGCTTCCATGCTTCGATCTCCTGGCTGAGGCGGGCGATCCTGCCCGTCACATGCTTCAGCGCATCGCTGCCGAGCAGAAGTTGCGGCGGTGGCGTGTCGGATTCCACCAGCGCCAGGACGGCGGCGGCCAGTTTGGCGGGATCGCCGAGCTGCTTGCCGCTGACCGCCTGCCGCGCCTGGCGGATCGGATCGAACAGGCCATCGTAATCGGCGATCGTCCGCTCCGTGCGGACCATCGATCGACCGGCCCAGTCGGTTCGGAACGAGCCGGGGCAGAGCGTCGTCACATGCACATCGAACGGCGCCATTTCCGAGCGCATCACCTCCGATATGCCTTGCAGCGCAAACTTGCTGCCGCAGTAATAGCCGATGCCGGGCATGGTGATCATCCCGCCCATCGAGGTGACGTTGACGATGAACCCCTTGCGTCGGGCGCGGAACCTCGGAAGAAACGCCTTGGCCACCGCCACCGCGCCGAAGACATTCACCTCGAACTGACGCCGCATCTCTTCGATCGGCGACTCCTCGAGCACGCCCTCATGGCCGTAGCCGGCATTGTTGATCAGCACGTCGACCGGCCCATGCGCGTCCTCCGCCTGGCCGACCACGTCAGCGATACGGTCGAACTCGGTGACATCGCAGAGGACCGGCCGCAGGGCAGGCAGGGCTGCGGCGAGCGCTGCGCGTGAGGCCTCCGAGCGAACGGTGCCAATCACCCTGTGGCCGGCCGCGACCGCCGCCGTCGCAATGGCCAGCCCGAAGCCGGAATTGGCGCCGGTGATGAAGAAGGTCTTTTTCGACATGATCTGCAAACACTCCTTGATTGCGGGTGTTTGACAAATAATATGAAGCGATCGGTGCTTCGATGGCGGATTGTTTGAATATGTTGCCAAATCCTATCAACGATCGAAACCCGTCGAGGCGGCGAGAAATGGTCGAGCTGGCCGCAGCGCTCGCGCCCCGCCATGGTTACAATCCGATGGCGCTTGGCTCCGTCCGCATCTTGCGGACCGAAGCGGTGCTCGACGACGTGCCGGTGCTCTACAAGCCAGGCGCGGTTTTCGTCCTGCAGGGCAGCAAGCAGGGCATCCTCGAAGGGGAAGTCTTCGCTTACGATGAGGACCATTATCTGGCGGTGTCGCTGCCCGTTCCCTTCCGGATGAAGTCGACGGCCAGCGCCGAGCGACCGTTGCTGGCCGTCTATGTCGAGTTCGACATGCAGATGGCGGCCGAGATCGCCCTGCAGGTGGAAAAACACGCCGAACTGAGAAGCGACGCGCCGAAAAGTCTGGTGTCGAGCCGGATGGCTGGCGATATCGAGGATGTCCTGCTGCGGCTGCTGACGGCGCTTCGCAGCCCCGCCGACGTCGCCGTGCTCGGCGCCGGCCTGCTGCGTGAACTGCACTACCGGGTGCTGGTCGGGCCGCAAGGCGGCGCGATGATCGCGGCGCTGCAGCAAAAAGGCAGATCCGGAAAGATCATCCGGAGCCTCGCCTGGTTGCGGGAAAACTTTGGCTGCGAGATCGCGGTCGCCGATCTGGCCAAGGAGGTGGGCATGAGCATTCCCTCCTACCATGTCCACTTCAAGGAACTGACCGGCAGCAGCCCGATGCAATATGTCAAAGCGATCCGCCTCCACGAAGCACGGTTGATGATCGCCCGCCAGACGCGCACGATCGCCGAGGTCGCAGCCTCCGTCGGCTACGCCAGCCCGGCCCAATTCAGCCGCGACTTCAAACGCCATTTCGGCCGCACCGCATCGGAAGAGACAAAGTGGGTCCAACGCCATCTGGGCGAGGTGGGGTGAGGATCACTGGGGGTGGGGCAGGAGTGGGCCGCACAGAGTATCGAAGTGCATGGCTGTGTTATGACGCACCTCCGCACGGCCCATCATACTTACGATTGGCGGAGGCTGTTGTTCCCGAGCGGAGGGAAAATTTTTATCATCCACATCGTCATGTTTTCACCACCGAAAAGAACAGGAACCGCGGCGTCATCGTCAGGCTCCGATAGGCCTCAGGGAATAGCGTCCGGGCGCCAGGATCTGGCTGCGGCTCGCTGACGATGTCGATCTGAAATCCAGCCGTTTTGAGTGCGTCGAACATGGCGTGCAGCGGCCGATGCCAGAAGCGCATGGCGATCTGCTTTTCGCCGCGCTGCCAGGTCTCGTCAAAACTGTAGGTCTCGAAATAATTGTCGCGGCCGCTCGACGGGTGATCCATGAAGGGATGGTGTGTCGAGAAAACCAGGCGGCCGCCTTGCGGCAGCAGCCGGTTGAATTCCATGAGCGGCCCCGACCAGTCCGGCAGATAATGCAGCACCAGCGAGGCGAGGATCAGCTCGAACGCCTGATCCTCGAACGGCAATGCAACGCTCAGATCCGCCTGTAGCAGGCGCGCCCGCCCCTCGAGGCGACGTTGCGCGATCTGCAGCATGCCGGCGCTGCAATCGATCCCGGTGACATCTGCCCCGCGCGCAATCAGCTCTGCCGCATGCGCCCCGCCGCCGCATCCCGCATCGAGCACCGAAAGCCCGGCGACCTCGCCGACCAAGGCAAGAATGGCCGGCCGCTCGTAATAGGCATTCCAGGCATTGACCTCATTATCCGCGTCATAAGCCGCCGCGAAGGCATCATAATCATTCTCGGCCAAGATTTTCCCCTTCTTCACTGACCGCTTCGGCTCATTGCCGCCCATGTCCTGACACAACAGTGTATTTATCCCAAAGCTCACCCCACGCTCCGTCCTCCTCGGGCTTGACCCGAGGATCCACGGCGGGCTCCGTCGGCGGCGGGCATGGATCCCAGGCTCAAGGCCTGGGATGACGGAGATTGGGGATGTGTTTTCGCCAAACTCCCGGCCTGCGCAACGGATGGCGCGTCGGCGTTGGATGTGAACCGCAGTCTTTACGTTGCCTCTCCCGCCATTCCCGATGCTATTTGCCCCAAAGCTCACCCCACACTCCGTCCTCCTCGGGCTTGACCCGAGGATCCACGGCGGCATCCGTCAGCGGCGGACATGGATCCCAGGCGGAGGTTGGGGGCGCGGTTTCGCCAAACTTCCAGCTGAGGCTAAACCTTGCCCAGATGCTTCGGCCAGAATTCCTGATGCACTTCGGCGGCTTCGTCTTCGAGGTTCGTCGGGCCAACCACGGTGACGATGCGCGCGCCGGTTTGCAGGATCGCCCGGCTCGGCACGTTCAATCCGATCCCGGCGATCTCGCCAAGCCGGGCTTCGGAGCACGCAAACACCATACGCCCGATGCCCGACCAGTAAATCGCCCCGGAGCACATCGCGCACGGCTCCGTGCTGGTGTAGAGCGTGCAGTCGGCGAGAAAACCGGTGTCGTAGTGCTGCGCCGCAGATTTAACCAGGTTCATCTCGGCGTGGTTCGTCATATCGTGGCCGGTGAAGACGCTGTTTTCGGCGCGCAGGATGATCTCGCCGTCCTTCACCAGCACCGAGCCGAATGGTTCGTCGCCTCGGTCCATCGCGGATTTCGAGAGGGCAATCGCCTCGCGTAAAAACGGCTCGTGGTTTTCCATCAGATTGTCCCCAAGAGTTAGAGCGGGACGAGTCTGTCTTGAATCGGCGGGATTTCCAAGGGCTGCAAATCCGATTGAGGATCGGCGATCCGGATCGCGGCAACCGTCTTCTTGTCGCTTAGCAAAGTCTGCCGTCTGGGAACCGCCGCCGGATGTCTCGTCCGGGTGCAGGCGCCCGCACGTCAGCCGCCCCACACTCGAACCCTTGCCACCTTACGAAAATGTATAGCCCCGGCGAGGTGCCGGTGAGATTTCGAGCGCAGGTTTGGCGCAGTCATTGCCAAGTCGAAGGCCAGATTTCTCATGAACATGCGCGCTACACCTGCCGCCCTGATGCCGGCGATCCATCCGGTCAGTCTGCGGGTCAACACCTATCTGATCAATCTCGACCGGGCGCCATTGCGGCGGTTTCGCATGGAGCGCCTGCTTTCCGGCATCGGCCTTGCCTTCGAGCGGGTGGCGGCGGTGGATGGCGCAACGCTCAGCCTGCCGCATCCGGATTTCGACGAAGCCTCCTATCTGAGCCGGCATGGCCGCCGGCCGAACCTTTTCGAGATCGGCTGCTATCTCAGCCACGTCGAATGCGCCTGGCGCTTCCTCTCCGGCGATGCCGAATTCGCCCTCATTCTGGAAGACGACCTCGATTTCGACGATGACCTCGCCGATGTGGTGGAGGCTGCCCTTCAGCATAAGGAGCGCTGGGACATCCTGCGTCTCTCCACCGTCAACACCGGGCGCAAGCACCAAGTGGCGCCGCTGACGGCATCGCGCTCGCTCGCCATCGCGCTGACCCGCGAGAAGGGCTCCGGCGCCTATCTGATCAACCGCAAGGCGGCCGGCTGGATGGTCGGCGCGCTGCTGCCGATGCGGCTGCCCTATGATCTCGCCTTCGACCTGGAATTCGACGAGGGCTTAAGCGCCTGCTTCGTCGATCCGCTGCCGGTCAGCCAGAGGGCGGATGCCAGCTCGCAGATCCAGTCAGGGCTTTCGGCCTACCGGCTTGGCCGCCGCCGGCCGTGGAGCGTTCTGCCCTATCGCACTGCTGCCGAAATACGCCGCTTTGCAGCCCGCTTCAGCCGCCTCGCGGTGTCGAGGGTGAGCGGTCGGGACCGCTCACCCGGGATGAAAGGTCAGGATCGCTCGCCGGGATGAGCGGTCAGGATCGTTCTCCCGAGAGTAGGGGGAAGGCGATCGAGACGATGAGGCCGGGTTGACTGTCTCCCATGGTGATCTCGGCCGCATGCAGCTCGGCGATCGCCTTGACGAGGCTGAGCCCGAGCCCGCTTCCGGGCGTCGTCCGGCTCTTGTCCAGCCGATAGAGCCGTCGGAAGACCTTGTCCCTTTCGCCGGCGGGAATGCCGGGGCCGGTATCGGCGACCGAGAGGATGGCGCGATCGTGCTCACGGCGCAGCGAAACCGTGATCACCGTTCCAGCCGGGCAGTGGTTGATCGCATTCTCCACCAGGTTGGCGATCATCTGGGTCAGCAGATCGCGGTCGCCGCGGATGATGGCGGGAGCGCGCGCCGTTATCCGCAGCGACTTCTGCGCATCTTCGGCGACGTCGACATAGACCTCGGAAATCACCGCAAGCACGGCATCGAGATCGGTCGGCTGGAAACGCTCCTTGCGGGCGCCGGCCTCGATCTGGGAAATGCGCAGCAGCGCCTCGAAAGTGGCGTTGATCCGGTCGCTCTCGTTTCTCGCTTCGTCGAGAAGGACCGACACATCCGCCTGCCGGTCATTGCCCGCCACCGCGGCATCGAGCGTCAGCCGCAGCCGGTTCAGCGGCGTTTTCAGATCATGGGCGATATCGGTGCTCACCTGCCGCATGCTCTCGACCAAGGTCTGCAGCCGCACCAGCGCCGCGTTGATCTGGATCGCCACCGTATCCAGATCGTCGCCGTTGCCGCTGATCGGAATGCGGGCGTCGAGCGCGCCGTGGGACACGTCGTTCATGGTGTTGGCCACCCTGTCCAGCCGCGCCTGGGCGCGAACGGCGAGAAAGGCGCCGCCGCCGATCGCCGTCGCCACGACGATCGCCGCGGCCCATTCGAAACTTTCAAGCACGATCCTCAGCATCTCGTCGACATCGTTGAAGTTGTCGCCGACCACCAGGCTGTAGGGGCCGATCGTCGACACCTGCATCCGGTAGCGTTCATGCCCCTTCAGCCCGACATCGCCCGAGCTGACGGTATAGACGCCGTTCGGGATGGGCGGTGCGGCGAAATTGCCGGCGAGCTTCTTGCCGGCATGGTCGGTCAGCGAATAAAGCCCGTCGGAGGTCGACTGGAAGCTCGCATAATTGTTCAGCGTGTTGACGAGATCCCCGGTGTCACCGGGCTCGTAGGTCGAAACGATCAGCGAATTCATCTCGGTGAGCGACTGTTCGAGATCGCGGGAGAGGCCAAGGTCCAGCATGTGATAGATGATCGCGCCGCTCAAGAAGAAGGTGACGACGAAGAGCAAGCCGAAGGTGACGGCAAGCCGGAACGGCGTGCTCCGGCGCAGGCTGGAGAACGATGCCAAAAATCCTGTGGGGTTGGGAGCCATCATGTTCTAACGCGGCGCATGCAGGCTGTATCCGGTGTTGCGGACCGTGTGCAGAAGCTGGGCTTGGAACGGTCTGTCGACCTTGGCCCTCAAGCGGCTGATATGGGTCTCGACGACGCTGGTCTTCGGATCGAAGTGGAAATCCCAGACCCGCTCCAAAAGCATCGTCTTGGTGATGACCCGGCCTTCGCCGCGCATCAGCACTTCGAGCAGGACGAACTCACGCGGCTGCAGCTCGATCACTTGGCCGGCGCGGCGGGCTTCGCGGCGGATCAGATCGAGCTCGAGATCGGCAACCTTCAGCACCGTCTTCTGCTCCTGCACCGGCGGCCGGCGGCCAAGCGCATTGACGCGCGCCATCAGCTCGGAGAAGGCGAAAGGCTTGGTGAGATAATCGTCGCCGCCCGCCTCCAGCCCTTCGACCCGGTCGTCGACGCCGCCGATCGACGTCAGGAACAGCGCCGATGTGCCGATCTTGGCAGCCCGGAGCGAGCGAACGATCGCCAGCCCATCGAGCCCCGGCAGCATGCGATCGACGACGATGACGTCATAGGCCTCGCGCTGCGCCTGAAACAGCCCATCGCGGCCGTCGCCGACCACGTCACAGACGTGGCCTGCCTCGGAAAGGCCCTTGGCGATATAGTCGGACGTCTTGGTATCGTCCTCGATAAGCAGGATTCGCATCGGCCCGATCGTTCCCGACATGCCTGGAGCGGGCAATTTAGCCGAGGCGCCGGCTTGGCCACAACTTACGGATTGGTAAGGTGCGGGGGCCCTGCTCAGTCAGGGCCTCCTGCCGTGGAATTATCCCGCAGGGTATATGTTTCCAAAGGCTCTATAGGTTCAATTGCGGCCATGAAGTTCTCGACCTCAGGCCCCCGATTAGTAAGATGCCTTCGCGACGACAGACGGAAACGGGATGCCATGACCATTAAACCTACACTCCAAACCGGCTCTCAAGACGAGTTCATTGGTAGGGAGAAGCTGATTGCCCATTCGGAGGAATTTCGGCCACGCGTCGTCCACGTCACCGACGGGGTATATGCCGCCATCGGCTACTCGGCGAGCAACGTCACCTTGATTGCCGGCCGGGGAGGTTCGATTATCGTCGACACCGCCGCCAATCCTGTTGATGCGACGGCCATCGTAGAGGCGTTTGGTTCTCACCTCGTTCGTCCCGTCAAGGCGATCATCTATACCCATAATCACCCCGACCATACGGGCGGTGCGACTGTGTTCGCGGGCAATGAAAACCCAGGAATTTATAGCCACGAGCTTTTGCGTTCTGCGACACCCAGCATGGGTCGCGGTCAGCGCGATGGAGGCGATGCCTTCGGCATGCATCTTCCGGCCGAGGACTTCATCAACGCGGGCACGCAGTTGGAATACGGCAGGACGATGCCTCATACCCGCCAAGGTTTTTTGCCGCCGACCAATACGTTCGATGGTGATGAGAAACCTATCACTATCGCAGGTATCGCACTTCAACCGATTTTGACCCCTGGGGAAGCGGACGACAACATTTCGGTATGGCTCCCGGAGCAAAAGGTACTCATCGCCGGCGATGTCTTGCTGAAGACTTTTCCGAATATCGCTCCGTTGCGCGGCCTGCCGACGCGCCCGGCAGATAAGTGGATCGAGAGCTTGGACAAGCTGCTCTCGCTCGAAGCGGATTTTATTGTACCGGGCCACATGGGTGTGATCGAGAATGCGGCCGATGCTCGCAACGCACTGACGGCTTATCGGGATGCCATCAAGTTCGTGTACGAAAAGACGATGGAAGGCATTGCCAAGGGTATGACCCCTGATGAGCTGGTACAGCAAATCAAGTTGCCTGAAGAGCTAGCGCAGCATCCCTACCTGCAGGAATTCTATGGGACCGTGCCGTGGTCGATCCGTGGCATTTATTGCCACAATGCAGGCTGGTTCGATGGTAACCCAACCAATATTTGGCCCCTTCCTGCGAAAGAGCGAGCGGGAAAACTCGTAGCGATGTCGGGCGGCTCCGCCAAAATGCTGGAAAGTGCTGAAGCGGCGCTCGCAGCCGGTGAGTTTCAGTGGGCTGCAGAGCAAGCGGACTATCTGCTCGACCTCGAGCCCGGCAACCGCGCGGCGATGACAGTCAAGATGAAAGCGCTGCGCGAGCTAGGGGAGCGCCAAATGAACGCCACTGCTCGAAACTATTATCTATCGGTCGCCAATAACTTGAAGGCTCGCTATCTGGACGACGGTGATGGTCTCCGTAGTCCAGCCTGAAGAAACGGATGCATAATCGTGTAGATATAACGCGCTACTGCGCGAAGTTGCCGTCCGTCATGGTGGCAGCCTTGGGGCGGCTTGCTCAATGAGCGAGAGAGATGGCGCTTAAACCCAAGCTCGTAAAATCCGCGCAACTACGCGCCATTCAACGTCGGTTAGATCATAGCGGCTCATCCTGGAATCTGAATCAGGTTCCGCTACTACAGGAAAGTCTCAGCTCCAAACGAACGCAAAATTAGACCGTCAGGCTAGGGATGAAAGACCACTCCTCGGCCATGAACTCAAGCGTTTCGTCGCGAAAATAATAGAGGAAATGTCGGGAGTTAGCGGTGTCTGCCCGGATTGTCTCCCAAGGCACGGCATCGCGGATCGTGTCGTGGCCAACTAACTCATAGAACTCGCCCCAACGCGGGGCTATGCCACTGTAGCGACCATGGCCATCTACCTTATACCATTCATGATCGTTGGTGTCGTCCCAGCGCCACCGGCTGCAACCAATGAAGCTTAGAGTGCCCCATGTCTCATCAAACTTCGGACCGGCCTTCGAAAATAGGTTCAAAGCCCTGAGAATACCCGACGGTTTTCTGTCTTGCACGGGCCTATACGAGCGGAAACAGACGTTGACCGAGGGGCCTGCAACTGAAACCTGAGGCTCTGGCGCATTTGGCTCGGCGACCCAACCTTGGCCGAGCTGTTGTTCTACAAACTTAAGCATGGACTACGACTAGTCGATTTGCATGACGGGTTCCACCCAGGGCGGTCATCAAGACTTATGGGTTCACGGCCTAGTCCTGTTGTGGGTCGGCCTCGATCGCCCGGATGTATCTCGCGATTGATCGCTCCACGACATGCGATCCTTCGCGTTTGATCGTCCTGCCTGAAAATCCTCCATAGATCGCCTCGAACCGGAAGGGACGCACCGCTTCTCCTATGCCTTTCACCGCGCGCGCATTTAACGGTATGAGGTTCGGATAACTGCGCATGAAGCTGACATATCTGCGATCGAGGGTTACCTGCATTGTGTCACCAGCAAACAGCGCACCCCGTCCGTCTTCCAGCCAGGGGCAATAGAGCACCGAACTGCCGGCGAAATGGCCGCCGCAGCGGACCAGGGTCGCCTGGTTCAATTCGAAGATTTCGCCCGTCCATGGGCTGAGTGCCGGCCCTGATCTCCGCACCCATTGGCTATCATCGGCGTGGACATAGACAGGCACGTCGCCAAGGGCTTCACTCCACGCCATCATCGACGAATAGAAATGCGGGTGCGAAATCGCGATGGCCGCAAGGCCGCCCATGGCAGCAATTTTCGTGATGCTGGTCTCGTCCAGCAGGCTGAGGCAGTCCCACAGAATATTGCCGTCGGGGCCTTCGATGAGGAAGGCTCGCTGGCCGATCCCGAACTCTGGTGACATCTGAAGAGAGTGAAGGCCCTTGGCTTCCTCGGTCCAGAGTATTTTATGGGTCGAGCCGATGACCGCCATGTTCGTCCATGCCTGACCTGATGGCGGCACGAACTGTCGATCATCTTCGCAAACGGGACAGGCAGAGGGTGGCTCCGTGCTTTCGCCGAACTGAGTGCCGCAGGCGGTGCAGATATGACATGTCATGGTCAGGTTCCTCGCAAGCTTGGTACGTGTTCAGGGCCAGCATCCCGGTCGTATTCGACGATTTGGCCGGGATCACGTCGGTAGAGCCACAGCCCACCCGCGTCCCGGAACAGCTTCGACAGGACATGCAATCCGATCATCCCGCGCGAGCGCCCAGGCATGAATATCGGCATCGCTGTCGATTTCACCTCGCTGACGCCCGCCGGCATCCGGCACGGCTCTGTCAGCGTTCGTAGCGGATGAAAGAGGTGCGTCGCGCCAGCGTATCGTAGAGCGCACGACCATCGGCGTTGAACTCCTGCGTCATCCAATAGACGGTGGCCGCGCCGGACGCATCGGCGTAGTCGTAGACCGCCTTGATCAGGGCCCGCCCGGCGCCACTGCCGCGCGCCTCAGGCGAAACGAACAAATCCTCGAGATAGCAGACGTCGTTGGCTGCCCAGGTCGATGGATGGAACAGATAATGGGCAAACCCGATCAGAGCGCCGTCGCGCTCGGCCACCAGCCCATGCGGCTGGCATCCGGGATCGACCAGGCGCGAAAAGGCGAGCGACGTGAGTTCCTCCGGCAGGCGGTGGCGGTAGAAGCGCAGATAGCCTTGCCAGAGCGGCAGCCATTGTGCCTCGTCCGGCGAAGCGATGGGGCGGATCACGGTCGTCATGGGGTGTGGCTTTCAAGGTTATCTGGCACTGAATTCATCCAGTGCCATTTTTGCGATGAAAATCACAACAATTCTCGCCGCAAAAGTCAGGATACTTACATATGTACAGAGACGGATGACGTGAAGAGCGCACTCGGCGACATAGGCAGGTTGACCGAGAAACTCATGTTCTGGGCGCCGCATGGTTCGCAGGTTTGCCATGCGCCACTCGCGGTGACACGCGCCATGCTACCCTTGTCGATGCGCGGCTTCCGGGTCATAGGTCATGGCCCGTGATTTCCTTGAGAACATAACGCCATGGCCGATCCCGCCTTGAAGGACCTTTCCAGCAATCGGCCAGCGGCGTTTATCTGCGGAGCGGCTATCGGCACCCTTGGTGGCCTGATCGGACTTGGAGGAGCAGAATTCCGTCTGCCCCTTCTGATCGCTCCGTTCGGCTTTGCAGCGTTGGAGGCGGTGATCCTCAACAAGGCCATGAGCCTAGTCGTCGTAGCATTCGCTCTGCCATTTCGGGCGGCGACGGTTCCTTTCGACCAGATTGCGGCGCATTGGCCAATCATCGTCAACCTCCTGGCCGGAAGTCTCGCGGGTGCCTGGCTCGGCGCGGGCTGGGCGACGCGACTGAAGTCCGAGACGCTCTACAAGGTGATCGCCATCTTGCTGCTCATGATCGCGGGCGTGCTGGTGTTAGGTCACGACATCTCAGCCGGGTCGGCCCTTGTGACGGGGACTGCGCAGATCATAGCAGGCGTGGTCGCGGGGCTCGTGATTGGTATCGTGGCATCCCTGCTCGGGGTCGCGGGCGGCGAGCTTCTGATTCCAACCCTCATTCTTCTCTTCGGCGCAGACATCAAGCTCGCAGGTAGCCTTTCCCTGGCTGTCAGCCTGCCGACGATGGTCGTCGGCTTTACCCGCTACAGCCGTGACCAAAGCTTTGCCGTCATCAGAAGCAACCGTATGTTCCTGCTCGTCATGGCCCTTGGATCGATCCTTGGCGCGTTTATCGGCGGACAGCTCCTCGGCATCGTCCCGAGTGTCGTGCTGCTGCCTGCCCTTGCTGTGATCCTGGTGATTTCCGCAATCAAGGTATGGCGGCACGCATGACCGCGGGCGTCCTGCCGCAACCTCATGATCTTCAGCGGTCCTGCGACAGGAATCTGGCAGCAGTTGATCGATCCGGCTCTGTCTGTGGCCGTTGACGATGGCGGTGAGCGTGGCGGTCCGATAGGCCAGCGGATCAACGCCGTTGAGTTTGCAGGTCTCGACGAGCGAGGCGATGGTCGTTCAGCTCTCTCTCAACCGTCGCCAAACTGATAAGGGGGGTTGACGGTATCGTGCAAAAATCAAGAATTCTGCCCGATGCGGTTGGCCTGGAATGGCAGGGCTTTTCAGAGTGGACTGTGTGAGAAGAAGCACGGGGCGGGTTCGCGCCGCCGTGTTTTATCGTTCGAAATTCGAGGTTTCTGCTGCTCTACTGACGGCGGCGTCGTCCCGCGTACCTGCTGTTTGCGGTCTAAACCCATGCTCATGATGATGCCACCTATTCAAGGGGCCATCAACTACGGGCGTGAAGACAAGTAAAGGGTCAATGTTCGAGGCCTATTCACACTCAAACCACGAGGGACTGATTGCGGCCAGCTGCATTGAGAAGGAAGCCCGGTTTGGGCCAATGTCGGACATGGCGAGAGGCTCGACTACAGATGCTTGATCACTCGGGCTGGCACCCCGGCTACCATAGAGTTCGCCGGGACGCTTCGACTAACCACTGCACCGGCTGCAATTACGGCATTCTCACCAATGGTGACGCCTTGGAGGATGGTAGCCGCAGCGCCGATCCAGACATTCTTGCCAATGATGACAGGTGCCGCAGTGATACCGTTTCGACGCTTCGAAGGAGACACAGGGTGTCCCGCGGAAACAATGGTTACCTTCGGCCCTATCATTACGTCATCGCCGATAGCGATGCCGCCCATATCCATGAAGTGGCAACCCTGGTTGATGAAGACGTTGGCTCCCACGCTTATGTTCAAGCCGCAGTCGGTCGAGAAAGGAGGGATCACCATGAACCGATCGCCCACTGGCTTTCCTACTAGCTCTTCAAAGGCGGAGCGCAGGCCGGGAAGATCGTCGAAGCCGATCGCGCTAAGTCTTGCCGATAGGCGGACCGCCCGTTGCACATTTTCAAAGCGGGCGCGACCTTCGGCGGAGCGGGCTGAACTTGTCATATGCTGGTATCCCGGCGATTCGGCGCAATTATAGATGATGTCATTGGAAAATGAGAGAAAAGTGCTTTAGCCCATGTCCGCTATGGGCTAAAGGAGGCAAGCACCCTTGGCCGCTTCACGCAACTCCTAGATTCGCGTTTTAGGCAATTCCTAGCGCTGCCGCGCAGCCTTAAGCTGGAGACGGGAGACGCCTGCAGCCACATTCAGGCCGGTTCCGGCTTCACCGCTGAGTGGTTGCAATGCGTAGTTTTTCGCATTTCCTCCCACCAGCGCGTTGGCACCGAGGCCGACGCCGACGGACGCACTGGCTGACGCGCCGACATAGGTACCCGCAAGGGCGCCGTCGCCTACGCGCGTAGGGGCAGTATTGACGACGACCCAGCTAAGGTACGATTTGCCGGTTACGCCGATATCAAGGCCGAGCTTTCCGATCGTACCGGTGTAGTGCTCAACCTTGCCGGTCTTCTGCTTGAAGCTGCAGTCGATCGCCTTGCTCGAACCGAGGACCATGCCGACGCCACCTGCGACTTCGCAAGACAGGGTTCCAAGACGGGTCTTCGGTGTATTTACGACCTGCTGAGCGGCATGCTTCGGTTGCTTGGGCTGGCTGGCAGCCTCTGCTGCCGGGACGAACGAGGGAACGACGCCGAGGGTAGCTGCGGCTGCGGTCATCATGAGCTTGTTCATGGGATTTTCCTTTCATGAATACCGCGGTAAACGCATTCCAACAAACTTCGTTCAAGCGCCGACTGGGGCTTTTCCTTCGAGAAGTCGACAACCCTGCCGGATTCGAAGCGGCGGCCGCCGACGTAGATCCGGGCGGCGGACTGGTATGCGGCGGCTTCGCTGCCCGGCGGACGGACGACGGCGATCGATAGCTGTAACCGCTCCGCCCGGTACGGAACCGTCGTCAGCAAGCTCATCGAGGAGGCGGCACAGACCGCGGTTTCGAACAGCGGCGACTGGGAGAGCACCGGGAGCATCATGACGAGGCTCGTGAAGCCCGGAGGCGATTATCATCATCTCCGCGTCCTCGTCGTCGACGAGGACGGCGTCTGCAAGATTTCGGGCCGCACGATCCAGCGTGTGCTCGGCAAGATGAATGCGTTCGTCCGTGACTTCTTGCTGTTCGGGGCGGACTACGCCGAACGAAGGCACATGCGCGCTCTGCGTCAGGTCGCCGCACGACCGAGCGTCTCGAAGCTCTGCGCGCCGACCCGTTTCCCACGCTCTCGCTGGAATTCGATGATGGAGAACTTTGTCAACAGGACCTAGTCCGGCATAACTTGACGCTGTGGACTTGAATTGAACACAATCAGCGGCTACATACTGCCCATCGGCATCGCTGGTGAGTGCTCCACAGGAGCGTTCGCGACGCCGAAGTCGTTAATCTGCCCTTGACCACGGATGTACTGGCACTGGTGTGAAGAGCGATGTTGAGAAGGTCGGTGCGTTTCGCCCGGCCTTTTTTATTGTTCGGAATTGCAGAGTGCGCGCCCGATCGATCCTTCCAGACATTTTCCCTAAAGATTCTGATAGCGATGTCGGGAGCGATGGCCCATGCACGTCCTGGAAGGAAATCGAACGACAAGGGGGAGAGTACAAGCATGGCGCTCAAGCGGATGGACAACGTAGGGATCGTCGTCGAAGACCTCGACGTGGCGATTGATTTCTTTCGCGAACTGGGCCTCGAACTCGAAGGGCGGGCCACGATTGAGGGAGAGTGGGCCGGGCGCGTCACCGGACTGGGAGATCAGCATGTCGAGATCGCAATGATGCGCACGCCGGACGGACACAGCCGGCTAGAACTCTCCCGCTTCCTGCGGCCGACTGTCGTCGCCGATCACCGCGATGCCCCGGTTAACGCGCTTGGCTACCTCCGTGCCATGTTCACCGTCGACGACGTCGACGAGACGCTTGGACGACTGCGTGCGCGGGGCGCGGAGCTAGTGGGCGAAGTCGTTCAGTATCAGGAGTCCTATCGGCTTTGCTACATCCGCGGGCCTGAGGGGCTTCTTGTCGGACTCGCGCAGGAGCTCAACTGAGCAGCAAGAGCGGTTCAGCTTTTCACGGAAGCGCAGAACCGCTCTAAATTTTTGTTTTTACGCAATTCCGGACGGAAAACCGCTTCGCGCTTTTTCTGGAATTGCTCTAGCCATCCTTCGCCCGTCTCCACTTCACGAGATATCCAAACCCCGGCACGATCAGGATGCCACCGATCACCCATTCGATCAGGGTCAATGGACGCTCGTCCGGATCGTGTCCTGTGAGATAGAGAAAAAGAAAAAAGCCTACGAAGCCCGCAGCTATCAGAGCCAGTGCGATCAGCAGGTCCTTGCGCGAACTTTGCATGGAAATCCTCTTCGAGAGTTTAGATTTTCGGGGGAGCAAGCTAGTGGACTTAACCGGCCGTGGCGGTTCTTCGAGAAGCTGGAATGATGGGCACCTTTCCGTTGCTACACAATTCCGCATATTTCAACACTCGCAATCGAAGATCATCGCTTAAGACTCGTGCCATCATCTACCTCTCCAAAGTGAATCTTGAATCGGCTTCGACCTGCGCCGTCATTCATCGATCGCAGGATCTGCTCTCGTCGCTGATTTCCCCGACAAGCTCCCATATGTCGACCTTCTCGGCGCGTCCCTTGACCGGGGCCAGGCCGAAGGGGCGAAAGTCGAAGCGGTCGGCGACGGCGGCGCGGGTGGCGGCGCTTGTCAGGATCGATGTGTTCAGATCCTTGTTCATGCCTTCCAGCCGTGATGCCACATTGATCGTATCGCCCATCGCCGTGTACTGCTGACGCGAAATCGCCCCGAAGCTGCCGACGACGGCCGGGCCGGTGTGCAATCCGAATCGCGTCAGGAGCTCGGGGCGGCCATTGCTGAGATTGGCTTCGTTCAAGCCGTCGACCGCCGCTTTCATCGCCAGTGCGCATCGCCAACCATGTTCGGCATGGCTGATATCGTCGACCGGGGCATTCCACATGACGAAAATGGAATCGCCGAGATATTGCACGACGGCCCCGCCATTGCGCTCGGCAATGCTTGATAACTCATGCATGGCGGAACGAATGGCGATGTCGGATGCTAAGATAGCGGCTGGTCTGCCGGTGGATTATTTCGATTACGGAAAAGGGCGACACGAAGTCTCATTATGGTGGGTGCGCTATTCACAGTAGACTCAGAATAAGCGGTCAACAGCCATCAACCTCTGCATAGATGTCAACACCTGAAACTCATGGCAGCGCTGGCCGAAGTGGGCCGTGTCGCGCTCGTTGCAGTCAGTCAGCCACACTTCTCGCGGATGACGCCGCGCGGTGATCCGCGCGGGCTGAAGACTTTATCGATGAGTGTTATCTCTTAAATCCCCGACCCATCGAGCTGCTGGGCGTCGTCGCCTTCCCAGGGGGAGGGCATCGAGATGCGAGCGAGATTGGCCGAGGGCATCGGCATCCAACACTTCAATTCCGGCTCGGCATATTCGATGATCTGCCCCGGCGAGGAATCAGAGGCGCGCCAGCCTTCTGCGCCTCGAGCAGGGTGAACTCGCGCGGCTGCAGCTCGACCACCTGGCCGGCGCGGCGGGCTTCGCGGCGGATCAGATCGAGCTCGAGATCGGCAACCTTCAGCACCGTCCTCTGCTCCTGCACCGGCGGCCGGCGGCCAAGCGCATTGACGCGCGCCAGAAGCTCGGAGAAGGCAAAGGGTTTGGTGAGATAATCGTCGCCGCCCGCCTCCAGCCCCTCGACCCGATCGTCGACGCCGCCGATCGACGTCAGGAACAGCGCCGATGTGCCGACCTTGGCCGCCCGCAGCGAGCGGACGATCGCCAGCCCGTCGAGCCCCGGCAGCATGCGATCGACGACGACGACGTCATAGGCTTCGCGCTGCGCCTGAAACAGCCCATCGCGGCCGTCGCCGAGCACGTCGCAGACATGGCCTGCCTCGGAAAGGCCCTTGGCGATATAATCGGACGTCTTCCGATCGTCCTCGATAAGCAGGATCCGCATCAGCCCGATCATTCCCGGCAGGTGTGGGGGTAATCTAGCTGAGCGGGCAGTTGGGCGACAACTTACGGATTGGTAAGGTGAGGGGCGGGTGGGCAGCTTCCGGCGAACCGGACGCCGCCAGCCGATCGATGACGGCCTCGTCCAAACGTCGTTGTCCGCGAGATGTCAAAGTCGATCGCGAAACGCTGACTTTTGCGACGTTCTATTTGTGCCAGATAGAACTCGCTCAAACCAGATAGAACTCGCTCAAAATGGTGTGTGCCAAACACAGATCACAATAAAGGCCGCTGTCCTCGGCAGAAGGCACTGCTGGAAAATTCGATCTTTATGGTTTTCATGCTTGTCGTCTGCCCAAGTCAGCAGAAGACAAATTTCACCAGACCGCTTACGTTTGATAGATGAGATTGTTGCTTGTCGAAGATGACCGGATGATTGCCGAAGCCCTGCTGAAAGGGTTGGAGCGGCGTGCCATGTCCGTGGACTGGGTGACGGACGGAAAGACTGCGCTGGAAGCCGTCGGCCTCGCGGAATACGGCGTTGTCCTGCTGGATCTCGGACTGCCCCAGATCGATGGCATGCAGGTGCTGGAATCGATCCGCAAGGCAGGGAAAGGCGTCCCCATACTAATCCTCACGGCACGCGACGATCTGCCAAGCCGTGTGAGGGGCCTTGACCTCGGCGCCGACGACTATGTGCTGAAACCTTTCGAGCTCGATGAGCTGTTGGCCCGTATCCGGGCGGTGATGCGCCGCAAGGCCGGGCATACCCAGTCGCTAATTCAGGCGGGAGAGGTGACGCTGGATCTCGCAACGCATTTTGTCACGTTCAGGGAAGTAACGGAAACCCTGTCTGCGCGGGAATTCGCGCTGCTGCGGGCACTTGCAGAGCGACCGGGTCTGATCCTCTCGCGCAGTCAGCTTGAAGAGCGTATCTACGGCTGGGGCGAGGAAATCGAGAGCAACGCGATTGACGTTCTGATCCATTATATCCGCAAGCGCTTCCATAAGGATGTTATCCGCAATGTGCGCGGCGCCGGCTGGATGATCCCGAAGGCCTGACATGTCGCTCCGCCGCTCGTTCATTCTCGTCTTTTCCGCGCTTTTAACGGCTCTTGCGGCCTTTGCCGCAGCCTTTTCCTATTACAGCGCACGTCTTGAGGCGTGGAGCATCCTGGACTTCCAGCTCCAGCAGATCGCTCATGTGGTCGGCGATGGCAGCGGTCTTGAACCTCTGGCGAGCGCGGGAGCCTCCAGCGATGAGATTGTGGCTGTCAGGATCACTTTCGCGGATGCGCGAGCGACCCGAACGAACGATCCGCGTGTGGTTTTCCCACCACCCGCCTCTGGCGGATTCTCCACCTTTCTGGCGAATGGGGAGGAGTGGCGGCTTTTTACCGATAAGGGCGATCCAGCCCGTACCGTCATGGTCGCCCAGCGCACGGCCGAGCGCGATGAGCTTGCGGCGGACGCCGCCTGGAACACCGCATGGCCGTTCCTGCTGGCCATACCCCTGTCATGGCTTGCCGCCTATTGGCTGGTGGGTGCGATCATGGAGCGTCTCCATATCCTGGCCGGCCGGGTGGAAAGCCGCGTCGTGGAGGACATTGACCCTCTTTCGGTCAAGGACGCCCCTGTGGAGGTGCGTCCGCTGGTGCTGGCGATCAACCGCGCGTTTGACCGCGTCCGCGCCACGCTGGAGCAACAGCGTGCCTTTCTTGCAGATGCGGCCCATGAGCTCAGGACACCGATCACGGCACTTTCCCTCCAGATCGATAATCTCAGGCAGGCAGGGCAGCCGGAGGAGCGCGACGCGGCCGTCGCCGACCTGGAGGCCGGCGTGCGCAGGGCGACACAGGTGTCTACCCAGCTTCTCAGGTTGGCTCGCAGCGAGAGCGGCGAGGGGGCCGGCCGCGAGGCGGCCACAGTCCATCTTGGCGAAGCGCTTCAAGAGTGCCTGAGCCGGTTCCTGGCAGCGGCCGACGCAAAAGCGATCGATCTCGGCATGGTGCAATCGGTTCCCTGCGTGGTCAGGAGCGACCCCGTGGAACTGGCCGCCATCCTCGATATCGTCGTTGACAATGCGCTGCGATACACGCCGGACCACGGGCAAGTGGATCTTGCCGTGCTGACACGCAACGATCACGCGGTTCTCTCCGTGACCGACAACGGGCCGGGGATTGCAGCCGAACTGCGCGAGCGCGTGTTCGACCGCTTCTACCGTATCGATCCGTCTAAAACAGATGGAAGCGGCCTCGGCCTTGCGATCGCCCGCAATCTGGCCGGCCGCAACGGTGGCACCATCCGGCTGATGGACAATCCTGCAGGACGCGGCCTGCGGGTCGTTCTCGAATGGCCTCTCGCCTGATCCGGCGGCTCTAAGTTTCTCCTAAGCCTTGCGCCCCATGCTTTGAGCGTACCCCGACAGGTGCACGACAAACCAATGGAGACAAACACCATGAACCGTTCCGCCAAACTGATCTTCACCGCCCTCACGCTCGGCTCCGCAGCCTTCGTCGCGCAGGCCAATGCAGCCTCGCGCCCGTGCGAGGACGTATTGAAGGAATACCGCGCGGCCAAGGGGACCGCCAAGGTGTCGGCCGATGTGATGAAGAAGGCCGACGAGCTGGAAACCAAGGCGGTCGAGCGCTGCAATGCCGATGACGACAAGCGTGCCGACCAGTTCCTGATGGACGCCATGAAGCTTCTTGGCAAGTAAGCCGCGCCCGTGACCTCAGGAGATACCAAGATGAGCACATCATTCAGTCAATCTGCCAGCCGCGTCCCCGAGGTCACGGTCGACTTCTGGCTGATCAAGCTGCTGGCGGTCACCATGGGGGAGACCGCAGCAGACTTTCTCAACGTCAACCTCGGCTATGGCCTTACCGCCACGTCGATTTTCATGGCCTGCGTGTTTCTCTGCGCGCTCGCCATCCAGTTCTACCAGGGCAAGTATGTTCCGTGGTCGTATTGGCTGACGGTCGTCCTGATCAGCGTCGTGGGTACCCTTGTCACCGATAACCTCGTTGACAATTTCGGGGTCTCGCTGATGACCACCACGGTGGGCTTCAGCATTGCGCTCGCCGTCACCTTCGCCATTTGGTACGGGGTGGACCGCACGCTCTCCATCCACTCGATCCTGACACCACGGCGCGAGAGTTTCTATTGGCTCGCCATCCTGTTCACCTTTGCCCTCGGCACATCGGTCGGCGACCAGGTCGCGGAACGCTTCGAACTGGGCTACCTGAATACGGGCCTTCTGTTTGGCGGCATCATCGTGGTGATCGCGGTGGCCTATTACAAGTTCAGGCTGGATGCCACTACCGCCTTCTGGCTGGCTTACATCCTGACCCGCCCGCTCGGCGCGTCCTTCGGCGACCTCCTGTCCCAGCCGATGGAATATGGCGGCCTCGGCCTCGGTACCGTCACCACCAGTCTTGGTTTCCTCCTTGCCATCATAGCGACGGTCGTCTACGCGACAGCCCGCTACATGCGCGCGCCGACCCTTCCTTGAGATCACTGACCAACGGCATAGCGCCGGCCGCAGTGAAGATGACGATGGTTCGGGGCGGGGTGGGCAGCTTCCGGCGCAACCGGACGCCAAGAGTTCCCACCGTTCCTTGAAAGAAACGACGAGTTAGGCTCTTCTGGTCTCGGCACGTTTACATGACCGGGAGGGCACGATTGGCGAACATTCCAGATAGTATGAAATCAGAACTCGCAGCCTGGAATGATGGTCGAGGGATCAGCCTCCGGGACTGGACCGCCAACAGCGGAAATTTCTCGCTCGCAGTAGGCTATTCAGAGATATTCTGGCCCCGCTTCGTCGCGTTTGAAAAATACATTCTCGTTGACGGTTTCAATTTGGAGGGCTTGCGATCCTTTGAACGAAATCCTGAGGCAACGCGCCAGTCTATCGAATGGGTGATGAATCATTTTCACATCGCTGACATTCAGCACTCGGCATGCACGGATGTAGCCGGCGACAAGCTGGCGATCCTGGGCGAACGCCTGCGCGAAATCTACATCGCAAAGCTTGGGTGGCAATTTCCTGATCGTACATTCGTCGTAGAGCTTGTTCAGCCGGAGAGATCAGGTGAATTCGAAGATTATCAGATAAGCTTTTTCCAAGCATGATTTCCGTTATTGAAGTTCGCTTGACCGAGGATCCAACCACAAGCAGCGGGAATGAATCCCACTAAACCGCGCGAAAAGACTTTAAGCCTAGCCGGCTTCAGGCATCTCATGACAGCCAGTCCGGCAAAACCTCGATCAAATCCTGCGCGGGATCACGGGCGAGTTTGTCCAGCAGCGGCAGGTCTTGCGGACGTATCAGCCTTTGAGAAGAATCTGCTTCGCGCCACCGATCCCAATTGGAGGTTTCTCGGCCATTCAGCACGTAGTGATCTCTGATGACATTGATCTTCACAAACCACAGGCCATTCACCTCACCGTGGCCAAATGCCTGAGGATCGACCGTCTCTCGACGGCATTTCAGCCAGGCCTCTCCTGCGGGCATGAAAAAGTCACGCGGTACGTCGGCTGGGTCGAACTTGATCTGTTTTTTCTCTTTCAGCATCCGGTCGATTTGCGCGTCGCTCAAATGCCAGCGTCTGGTTGCCGCGCTCCAATATTCACAAACCCAATGATCCTCCCATCCTGCCGAGAAGTAGGAGGCGAAGCCACAGCGCACGCGTGCGGGAACAGTTTTGCTGCGAAGGATCGAAGACAATGCGAGTGCAAAATCGCGACACGTGCCGGTGGATCGTCTCTCTGCGGGACGCCGGCAGTGGAGCGGCTGAGGATCTCTGGCGAACACATCGTCGAAGCGTTGCGCGATCGGCAATGTTTTTCTCGCCGATGCGTCCAACCTTGTTTGGTCGAGACCGTATTCTGCTGCCCAATCGGCGTGAACGAGCACGCCTTGAATAATTTCATTCAATCGCCCGACCCCGTTCGGCAAATCCGCCATCAAAGGCCTGTGATGGATTGGATCGGACATCTGACTATGGTTGGTCCAGCGTTTCTTTTCCTCCATGTCGCTATGGTTGCCTTTCCCGTTGCGAGATCAAACCGGCAATGATTTTACCGCCGTCTGCAACATCGCAGGATAGGGAGTTTTGCGACAGCCACAATGACAGGTTTAGGCGATTCTGGATCTGGGCGAAAAGAGCGAGCGGGAACAATTTCAGCCGCGGCCGGGTTACTGTTCGGTGAGCCGTGCAGAGATGCTGAAGTAGCTTGGGAGGCAGCACTTCAATGCTTTGCCTCTGCACGGCTCAGCACCCTTACTTTCGCCAGATAACTTTGTTCCCTGGTCCGCGACGCGTTGCCCGATCGGCTGGCGGGGCAATCCCGGTCTCACGTCTATTGCTGGCTTACGCCTTCTTAAGGCGAACTAGGATTGTTTTCGGGTTATTCGGTGCGTGCTCTACATCGACGATACCTGACGACCTCACGAGATCCTTCAACTTGGGGAAGCCGTACTTGCGTGGTTTGAAGTCAGGCGCTTGCTTCACCAGATGCCCTCCCACTTCAGCTAGATTTGCTCGACCGTCTTGATCAGAAGTTGCGGTGATCGCTTTGGTCAACATGTCTCTTGTCGCTTTATCCAATCCAGCCTTTTTAGACGGCGCCTTCGTAGCCGTAGGTTTGGCCTGGACTGTGGTTTTTTGGGCGGGGGCCGCTGCTTCGTCGACTTCTGCAGCCTGAGCATTGAGGACGTCGAAATAGACGAATTTATTACAGGCCGTGATGAAGGAACGAGGCGTCTTCCTCCCACCGAACCCATAGACAGTGACGCATTGTTCCCGGATTCTCGCCGCCAGTCGCGCAAAATCGCTGTCACTGGAGATGATACAGAAGCCCGAGAAACGACCAGTATACAACAAGTCCATGGCGTCGATGATCATTGCGCCGTCGGTCGCGTTTTTTCCGGTCGTATAGGCGAATTGCTGAATAGGCTGGATTGAATATTCGAGCAGGCATTCCTTCCAGCCCTTTAGGTTCGGACCCGTCCAGTCGCCGTAGATGCGTTTGACGCTGGCCGTTCCGCAGTTGGCGATCTCCGCCATGAGGCCGACGACGATCTTCGGCGAAGCATTGTCGCCATCAATCAGCACCGCTAAAGTTCCGGAATTTTCTGCTGCCATTTACCTCTCCCCGCGATGCTCGCAAAGTATACATTGTCCTGATTATTGCAACTACGATCCTGGATGACAGTACATCTATAGATCGCTAGAATGAAAAGTTCGCAGAAGCAGTCAACGCGAAGAATGTCAATCCTGATTGGTAAGATAAAGTGGGGCGCCAGCACTACGATGATCATCGGCCTTCGTCGCGCCGCGCATCAACGTGGCGTGCGGACGTTAGTGCTCGTCAGGTTCTTGCGGCGCTTGCTCCACAATACCGGTAAATCGTGCAATTTATGCCTAGCTCACTTACCCCTATCAGTGGCGTAAGCTATCCTGAAGAACCCGGGATGGAGAATATGACATGGCGAAGCTCGTCTTCGGAATGAACCTGTCGCTGGATGGCTATGTCGACCACCAGGAATTTGCGCCCGACGCCACCCTCTTTCGCCATTGGATCGAGCAGGTGCGCGGCCTGAGCGGTAGCCTCTACGGCCGCCGCATGTACGAGGTCATGCGCTACTGGGACGATGACGATCCTGAATGGACCCCGGATTTACGCGACTTCGCCATGGCGTGGCGGAGCCAGCCGAAATGGATCGTGTCGCGCTCGCTGCAGTCGGTCGGCCCCAATGCCACGCTTATCGCGGATGACGTCGAGGCGGCGATCCGCGGGCTGAAGGCCGGACTTACCGGGGAGATCCAAGTCGCCGGGCCGGAGCTGGCGGGAAGCCTGACCGACCTCGGCCTTATCGATGAGTATCGGCTCTATTTCCACCCCGTCGTGCTCGGCCGCGGCAAGCCGTTCTTCACCGGCCCCCGGCCGTCGCTCCGCCTTGTCGCCAGCGATCGGATCGGCGAGGAGGCGATCAGATTGACCTATGTTCCTGCCTGATCGGGCAATTTGCCGGATCGATCGCGTCGACGCGGCAGCCACGATGACTGATCCTCGTGCTTCTGCGCCGTGACTGCAGTCGGCGCGACGCGGTCATTTGGCTACCAGATGGGAAATGGCTGAGGTCTGCGATGCCATGCGTGGCATCAGCACGAGGCACGGCCGGGGCCAGTCGGACGGAGATCGGCGACGCTGGACTCATTGTCGTGAACAAGGCTTAATGCCGCGCGGGGATGGCTGGGGGATGCCGCTCGTGAGATCATCGTGGCAGAAGAATGGGAGTGCCGATGTTCTTGATGTCGTCGTCATCGGCGCCGGCTGGGCGGGCCTCGGTGTCAGCTATTGGCTGGCACGGCGGGGCCTGCGTCATAGCGTCCTGGAGCGGGGTCGCATAGGCGAGACCTGGCGCACGCAGCGCTGGGAGTCCTTTCGGATGAATACGCCCAACGTGCAGACCGTCATGCCTGGCGACCGCTATGAGGGTCCGGATCCCTATGGTGTTTTCACGCGCGATCAGTTCGTCGCTCTCCTTGAAGACTTCGCCGGCCGCAACGGGCTGCCGATCGAAGCGGATACCGCGGTGAGCGAACTCGCGCGGGAGGATGGCGTCTATCGGCTGACCACCTCGCAGGGCACGCTTCGGGCGCGGAAGGTGATCGTCGCAAGCGGCAACCTGAATTGTCCCGTGCGCCCGATCCCGCCAGATGCATTGCCGCCTGACCTTTGCCAGATCGACGCTTCCGGCTATCGCAGCGCTGCCGATCTGCCCGGCGGAGCAGTGCTGGTGGTCGGAAGCGGCCAATCGGGCGCCCAGATCGTGGAGGAGCTGGCGGAAGCGGGCCGGACGGTCTTCCTTGCGACCAGTCGCGTCGGGCGGCTTCCACGCCGCTATCGGGGTCGCGACATCATGATCTGGCTCCTCGAAAGCGGGCTTCTCGACGTGCGGCGAGAGGAGGTCATTCGGCTTGCGGGACGCATCCCGCCGCGTGGTGTGCTCGGATCGGAACACACGATCAGCCTTCAAGGGCTTGGCGCACAGGGTATCGTGCTTCTCGGGCGATTGACCGGGGTTGCGGGTGGCGGCCGCCTCTCTTTCGCCGACGATCTCGAAACGAATGTTCGTTTTGCGGATGAAGCCTCTGACAATGCCAAACGCCATATTGACGACTATATCGGCCGCACCGGGATCGACGCACCGGTTTCGCAGCCCGACCCGGCGGAGACGGTCGCGTGGCGTCGGCCGGACCCGGCCATCAATTCGCTCGATCTCTCCCTATCCGGCATCACCAGCCTGGTGTGGTGCACGGGCTTCAAGGGCGATTTCAGCTTTATGAGACTTCCCGGTGCGCTGGATGCCGCCGGGCAGCCCGTTCACGCCGATGGGGTGGGCGTCTTGCCGGGCCTCTACTTTGCCGGACTGGATTTCGCCTCCACACGCAAGTCAGGCATCATATTGGCAATCACCGAAGAAGCGCCCCGCCTCGTCGAACACCTCATAGGGCATTCGTGACCGGCGCGGTGCCAACGATGATCAATTTATTCTGAGCCGCATCGCTGCAAATGCCTGATGGCACTTTTGGTTTTCCATGGATGTCCGCTCTCGGCCCATTGCTGACTTAATGTCCGATGTGATCAAATCGGCATCCAACCAATAACGCCGATGACCGTTTGGAGATAAACTTAATGACGGGCAGACCATCGACTTCGAAGATCGTCCTGGCCACAGCCTTCCTTATCGCTCTGTTCTTGTCCAGCGGAGCAATCATAGACTTGGGCTATGGGTGGTTGACAGCACCTTTTGATAATGCAGCCAGCTTCTCTGCCAAGGCTCTTTCGGCCGAAGAAGAGATACGCTGCAAAAGTGTAACACATGAGGCCCTCATCGCCGGTGCCGCAGACCGTTATGTCCAAGCCGGAATCGCTCATGAAATCGGTCATCAGCGGACGGCGAGCAATCCGTGGCGCTATACGTCCGTGTCCAATTTCCTGGCGATCAATCCCGACTGTTGCGAAGTCTTGGTGACCGTTCCCGGCGATTATTCGCCTGAGACGCAGAGCCTCGGAGCCCCGCATTCCGATCCCCCTCGACTGTATGCAGTGAGGATCGCTTTCAAGGAATGGAGGAGCGATGAGGACACTTTCACGAGGCGTGAAGTCGTTCTCGTGAATTGCTTCGGAAAGGCCGGCGGGGGCGTAAGCTTCGATTTGAGACGAGGTGTCCTTTGACCGCTTTTGGCGGCCGAAGGCTATTGTCGGCCCTGAGCGGACGTCACGCCAGTGTCATGCATCTTTCATAGACGTAAAAATGATCCCCGCGCGAAAGACCTACCGCGATGGCCGAAGCCCGTGATGTATTCAAGGAAATTTCCGGTACATTCTACCGCTCTGTTGTGACGGATAGAGTTCACCAAGTGTTGGACCCGCCGGGACCGAACAGTGCAGGGCGCTATCATCGTCCTGGCGAGCGGACCCTTTACACGAGCGCCGCATTGGAGTGGTCCATACGCGCTATAGCTGGCTACATGCGCGAGGACGGATATCCGCGCGTTGTCGTTCCGCTGAGGGTCGTCGACGCGATGGTACTCGACCAGCATGATGAAGAGGCTTGTAAACGCCTCGGGATAGATCGCGAGTAATCTAACGAATCTTGGCGAACAGCATTGTCGGAAGGACGCGAACCGGCGTCGTGGCGGGCTGTCAATATTGCGCGAGCAGCAGGCGCAGACGGCATCATCGACAGGTCTCGCATGATACCCGGTGGGTGGCATCTCAACCTATTCCGCTGGAATGAGACCGATGGGCCGCTTGTTGAAGTGTGTGGTGATCCGGTGGAAATCGTCCTGTCAACAGACGGACCGAAGTGGGACCTATAGACAGCCACATCGGTGATTACAGTGTATCATCCAGATGTCGCCTACTGGCGCGATACCGACAAACCTATAGCATCGCGGCTATAGCTCGCCATGCCTTCTGCCCAAGCCTTGCATCGGCTTCGTCAGTTCCGCCGTGTGCGTGGAGGGTTGATCGTGGCGTCGTCTCGCCGGGAAATAGAATGCGATGCCCAGCATCTTGATCAAAGATCAGCGTTGCCGATCTGCCATGCGCATGCCTGGACTGAACTATCTCCCGAGCAAAATCGTCCGATGGCCAGAGCGCATCGCTACCGCCAGCGACAAGGATCAAATCAGCGGCTGAATTTTCGACTGGAATTCGTGCTCGTCTATTCGCTTGAAGATCGTTTGTGAGGCATCTTTCAAAAAATGACCGATAGGAAACGAGTCCATCCCGGTATTCCTTCTGCCAGTTGATATCGGCGGGAACGAAGTCTAGTGGGGCTCTACCAAACGACCAAGATGAACGCTCAGGCCAAGCTATTCTGTCAACGCCCGCGCCAATGTTGCCCCAAACCACAGAACTAGGACTAATTGCTATGACTGCGTTGATACGCTGATCAATGGTCGAAGCAAGCAGGGCTGCTTCAGCGCCCTTCGAGGTTCCAACCATAACTATTCGTTCACATCCTCTGGACACCAGAAGGTCCGTTCCGTCGATGAAAGTCTCAAGGGGTATTTCGCAGATTCCTGGCGATTGATTAGCTCCTCCAAACCATTGCAACGCCAGTGTGCGAGCCCCGACTTCTGCCAACAATCCCGCCCTTGCCGTATCGACTCTGCCGCTGGAGCCGCCGAGAACGATCACTCCAGTTTTTCCGGAATTAACGCCTTGAAGGAAAGCGCCTCTAACCTTGCCGTCCAGTTGCTCGATGTCGTAGGCGATCACTTTCAGCCCCAGTTTAATAATCGATCTGGCGGATCACGATCCTGGATGGATCACACGTCAACTTCCGCTTGTGGCCTTGCCAACGCCTTTGGTCTGCTGTCGGCCCGAAGCGGTCATGGCACGTGCCGCAAAGGCCGGCCAGCGTTGCCGAAATTGGCCATTCGGCAAATCAGCTCGCGAAGTAGCGCGTTGGCGTTGTGCCCAATGCCTTCTTGAACATGACGATAAAGGCGGTAGCAGATTCGTATCCCAAGTCGCTCGACACCCTCTGGACCGTCGCGCCGCTGGCCAGTTCGCGCAATGCGATGACCAGGTGCAGTTGCCGCCGCCATCGGCCGAAGGTCAGCCCCGTTTCCTGGACCATCAGCCGCTTCAGGGATCGCTCACTCATGGCAACGTGTGCCGCCCAATCGACCAGGGTGCGACGGTCGCTCGGCTCCGCCATCAGGGCAGCGGTGATCGCGTTGATTTTGGGATGGCTGGAAGCGGGCAACTCCAGGCCCTGTATCGGCATCTGCGTGAGTTCGTCCAACAAGACCCGCACCAGACGGCCAACATGATCGTCCGGAGCAGAGTTGACCGATACATCCGCCAGTCGGAGGATCATCTCGCGGAGCATCGGCGACACAGACAAAGTGCAGCACTCCTGCGGCAGCGTCGCCGCGTCGGGTTGAACGAACAGATAGGACAGGCGTGCGTTGGACGTGACCAGGTTGCTATGCGGTATGCCGCCGGGTATCCAGACTCCGCAGTCCGGTGGGACAATCCAGAGGCCATTCTCCGTCCTGCATGTGACTGCCCCGTGCAAGGCCAAAATGAGCTGCCCTTGCTTGTGCTGGTGCTGGGGCACCTCAGCTTCATAGTCACTGAAGTCGAGGCGGACAGCGACAGCCAGGCGATCCGACCAGTCTGGATCGAAGTCGTCGTAGCAGGAACGCAGCAGTTTTGCGGATTGGCCCAATTTGGAGATCATTTGGCATTATCTCCAAATTCTTGCGGACTGCCATAGTCTATTATCGGGCGGTCAACAATCGAATGGAGACTGTCATGCGAATTTCTGTCGTCGGCGCAACGGGACGAATTGGCGCTAAGCTGACCCGGACCCTGCTGAGCGCCGGGCATCAGGTCAGAGCGTTGTCGAGAGGTGGCCCAGGGTTGGACGGGTTGGTCGCGCTTGGAGCAGAGCCATTCCTGGGAAGCTTTGACACAGGAGAGGGAGACCTTGACCAATTTTTCCACGATGCAGATGCTGCGTTCCTGATGGTGAAGACCGATTGGAACAACATCGAGGGACACTACCCCGCTGTTGCCCAGCGCTTTGTCGATGCGCTTGAAAAATCCTCCGTCAAACTGGCCGTAAGCCTGACGGCCATGGGTTCGGACGTGAAGGGGAAGACGGGTCATTTCGAGTGCTTCCACGATCTGGACGAAAAGCTCAACGAACTCGGCAATATCAATTTGGTCCACCTGCGCGCCGCCTGGTTCATGGACGACGTGGCAATGTGGACGAGGCCGGTTGCCAAATACGGTCGAATTGCCTGGTTCTGTAAACCTGATTTGAAGATGCCCTGGGTGGCCACCGATGACATTGCATGGCTGGCAGCGAAGGAACTGACCAATCCGACGGGCAGACACCGCGTCTATCTCGAAGTTGGCTCGGAAGATGTCTCGATGAACGAACTGGCCGTGCTCATTGGCAAGAAGATCGGCAGTCCGGTGGAGTATCGATACATCGAGACGACCCGCAAAGACGTGGAAGCTGAATTTCTGGCGCGGTTCGGGACGCCGGAGAAATGGCAGGACGACACCCTGACTGCTAACGCTTTGAACAATGGCATCGTAAAGTTCCATGGGGAGCACGAGGATCGCCCAAAATTGCCCACAACGATGGAGGTGTTCATTGGCGAGGTTTGGAAGCCGCGTTACCTGGAGGCAGTCAAAGCGGGAGACGAACGAGAGACGTTTCCCATGTGGACTGCCAGGGACTAGCTGGATGTCACGCTTGTTTTTTGCCCCCCAGCAATCTCCAGTCTTTGTTGGACGCTGCCGCAAATTATTAAGTTGCGGCAGCTATATGACCGCAATTGGCGCGTTCCTGCCAAAACCGGAGGCCGGCTATCGGCCCCGTGCGGTCATACCTTCCTCAGCAAGTCTGTGAGGCAGTCAGGGAATACGGTGTCGCTGGTTTCTCCAAGCTCTTGCTCAGACCACCAGCGATGATCGGCCATCACGTCTCGCTCATTCTCGGTCCAACCGGCGTCGGAGACGGAAGGCCGGAATGCTGCATATGTCAGGATTTCTGCGACATGCCGCCCATGTACTGATCAAGATGGCTCTTCCACAGCGCTGGTTTGAACATCAAAGCGTGGCCCATGGGCGCAGCAATGAACTCTCCCTGTCCGCCAGCCGATAAAAACCTTTCGAAATTACCTCGGCAGTGCTCGATCCGATAGTACTGGTCATGGATTCCGTGCAGCCAAAGCGTCGGAATTCCGGAAGTTGCGCCACGTTCAAATAGGCTCGGATTTACACTTTCATGTTTGCGGCAACCCTTGCCCAGCCACCCACCATAACCGGTTCGCGCAGGTTCAGCCTCTCAGTGAGAAGCAAAGGAAATCCGCTTTTCGATTGGGTCACAGGGTCAGTCTTCCTGCGACTTCTTATAAGCCTCGACTATCTCTTCGAGCGAGACCCCATCGATAGAAGACGTTACAACGCGCCCTGTGGCGACGGAACGCCGACGCGAATGGCCTGCGAAAAAGACGGCGAAAGACCGTCCTCGTGCGCTCTTGCCGCGATGTGTGCGGCCGACCGCAGTTGCGACAAGGGAACAGAGATGTCCAGCGCGCGCCGGTCAAAGGCGTATTCCGGCAGGTATCCGTTGACGATGAGGCGCCAGTCCATCGGCACGGCGTCGCCTGTCACACGCATCATCTTGACGATGGTCGTCGTGCAATTGGTCGTCAGCGAATTGTAGAAGGCGGGCCTGGCTGCGAGCGCGTTTGCGTCGGAGACGTACTCGCGCAGAAGAAGCCTCGCAGCCGCCGGCGTCGCCCTCAGGCGGTAGATCTGGACGTCCTCACCGCGAAAATTGGAGCGGAGGCCGATCACATCCCTTTCGTCTGCCGCGATGATGACCAGAGGACTGCTTTTGAAGAGGTCCGCCAGCGGTGAGAACGAACCTCCGGAAAGGCGACGCACTTCGATAGACCACGCCAGATAACGGCCGTCGTCGAAGCCGAAGCTCATTATGACATGCGCGATGGTCGGACCTGACCAGTACGACATGAACATGTCGACGCTCTTCAGCTTGTTCAGGTCGTAACTGCGCGTCGTCCATCGTTCCGTGAAGTCGGTGGCACTGCGCCACTCGAAATCGCGGACATTTGTCAGAGTCAACAGATCACCGTCGAATTCGCCGGTGACCTGACGAGCAACATCCGGAGCCCACGCGCCATTTGCCTGCGGCTTGATCGTGCTCCACCAGAAGAGGACAATGACGAACGCGGCCGCAAACGCGAGGACTGCACGAATGCGTCTCCTGCCAAAGAGCGCCACGATGACGGAGGCGCCAAAAAGCCCGAACAAGATGGCGCTGGCTTGCCTGCCGACCTCGGGCAACGGCAAGCGGTACCAAAGCGCGAGCGACGACCAGGCAACGGCAACGGCGACGACTGACAGGAGCACTGCAATGACGATCGCACGGACCGGTCGAACCATTTTGCTTTTCCAAACGAGTTTGAAGCGTTCGTCCTGATCGTTGGACCCTATCGGTTTCCGGACTTGAAGCCTAGAACCTATCCGAAGCGACGGGGCTCCGGATTCTCTATTTTGGTATGGCTTGAATTCCGCTGGCAAGCGGCCCCTCGCTTTTTCCGGCGCTGAACGATATGCACGATCTTGCCTGATCCAACATGAAGAGCATCCGATGATCCACGAATTGCGCATCTATACATGTCTGCCGGGGAGGCTGCCGGCACTGCAGCAGCGTTTCGAGACCGCGACGCTGGCGATCTGGGAACGCCTCGGCATCCGCTCACTCGGCTTCTGGACGACGATGATCGGTTCTTCCAGCAACGATCTGACCTACCTGCTCGAATGGCGGTCGCTGGCGGAGCGCGAGCAGAAATGGGCCGAGTTCATGGCCGATCGCGAGTGGCAGGAAGCGAAGGCGAAGAGCGAGGCGGATGGGCAGATCGTCGCCAACATCGTCAGTTCGCTGCTGCAGCCGACACGCTTCTACCGCGGCTTCTCCAAACCGTCGGAATAACGGCCAGAAACTCCGCACGCAATTGATTGAGAAGTGTTTTCGGATGTGTTTCGGCGTGGAAGTTTTGTACGCCGGTTGACAGAGGAGGCTTCCGGCGATCGACGCACGAGATGGCTGCGCAGTTGCTTCGACCGCCGACGTCGATCCAAGCTACACCGCTTTGGCGCAGATCAATCAAATGTCCGCTTTAAGGCCTATTGGCCCTAGCATCGGACGGTCTCCTTCCGGCCCCAAATCGGTCACCCATCGAGCGCGAGCCGTCGTCCGCAAATGGCGCAATCTGCACGAGGCGGGCTTCGCCGGGGCCGCCGCCATCTCGACCATCAAGCGGAAACATGACAATTGCAGAACAGCGCAGCCATCGTTCGTTGATCCCGCAAAAAGGAAACGCCAGAGCAAAACCCTGGCGTTTCGGTTCAGGCCACCAGACCCTTGGTCAGCTCCAACGCCTACCGCTCGAACAGTTGGCGGTAGATGCCGTCGCTGCGGCGGATCAGCGCCTGGTGGTCGCCCTCTTCGACGATCTTGCCCTTGTCGAAGACCAGCAGAGATAGGGAGTTTTGCGACAGCTACAGTGACTGGTTGGCGCTTCTGCGTCATGACGGCCATCGGTCGAACTTGTGTGAAAACTCCAGCGTAACCAAGCAAGTGCGTCATTGGTTTCAGCGTGACGGGATCGGTTCAGAGCCTGCGAGCTTCCAGACGCCGCTTATCGCGCCCGACATAGTCGGAGCCCAGCTTTGTCAGACGGAATTGTCGTTTCTGAAATTCCCCGCGGATCAGGATGAAGCCTTGCTCTTCGGCTTCGCTCAATGTCTTCAGGCTTGTGCCTTTAGGGGGAGACTGCCAATCCACGCCATCGGCGCTGTGCAGCAATACCATTATCTTGATAATCGTGTTTCTCCATGGCTGATGCAGACAGCCGCACTGCGTCGCTTCGCCAATCCGCTGGCTCCGCTTTCTTGATTTGCCACCATCCGGTAAAAAGTAAGCGGTGTTCCCGGGTCACGGTTTGACGCTGGCTTGGGTCTGACCGATACCAGCCGATTCATCGGCCCGTAACGCTTTCTTGATCTCGATAGCAGCATCAACGAAACTGTCGAACTCTTCTGCATCGAAAGGGTAATATTGATAGTTGCCCGATGCTTTAGAGGCTAACACCACATAGACGCCTCCGCTTCCGCTATCGCGTTTAATACGCAAGGACATAATGCAACTGCCGTTCATAATTTGAACGTCTGATTGTCGGATTATCTTTCCAGTCAGCACTCTCTTCAATGATTTAAACAGTCCCGCCATCAACCCTTAGAACTCCAACAGCAACATAGTCAGACCTAGCTCGTTTCTCATTGGTATCATCGTGTACAGCGGAACGAAAGCTTAGCGGTTTATCGCGGTGCTTTCATTTTACGGCTCAGGTTGTGCTCGGACAGATAGGCCCATGGTAGAAGAGTGTCGATCTGACTGTTCGGGTGGCCGTTGACGATCTTGGTGAGCACATCGATGAGATAGCCGAGCGGTTCGACATCGTTGAGCTTGGCCGTCTCGATGAGTGATGCGATGGTCGCCCAGTGCTCGGCCCCAGCGTCGGAACCCGCGAAGAGGGCATTTTTCCGATTGAGAGCAATTGGCCTGATAGATCGCTCGACTGCGTTGGAGTCGATTTCGATGCGGCCGTCATCGATGAACCTGGTCAGCCCATCCCAGCGCGACAAGGTGTATCGGATTGCTTCGGCCAGTTTTGTCTTCTGGCTGATGAGGCCGAGCTGTTCGGTGAGCCAGGAAGCAAGACTGTCGGTGATCGGGCGGCTCTTCTCCTGTCGGACGGCGCGGCGTTCGTCTTGGGCGCGGCCACGGATGTCGTCTTCAGTCCTGTAGAGTTCGGCAATACGCCGTAGCGCCTCGGTGGCAATGGGTGCGGGACCGGCAGCGGCCAGTTCATAGAAGCGACGTCGAACGTGAGACCAGCAGAATGCCAGGGACACGGCATTTTTGGCCGCAAGCGGTCGATAACCACTGTAACCATCGACCTGCAGGACTCCGACGAAGCCTTCGAGATGAGTCATCGGGCGCTCGGCCTTGCGATCCGGTGCATAGATATAAACGACACCCGGCGGATCACTTCCCTGCCACGGCCGGTCATCACGCGCATAGGCCCAGAGTTGGCCGGTCTTGGTCTTGCCACGCCCCGGATCGAGCACCGGTGCTGTCGTCTCGTCCGCGAAGAGCTTGGATGATGTCTTCAACACGTCGAGCAGCCGTTGATGGACCGGACGAAGGTGCCAAGCGGCACGGCCAACCCAGTCGGCAAGCGTCGAGCGGTCGAGGTCGATCCCTTGCCGCTTGTAGATTTGCGCCTGACGATAGAGCGGTAAGTGGTCGGCATATTTGGAGACTAGAACCTGGGCAACAGTTGCTTCGGTCGGAATGCCGCCTTCGATTAATCGGGCGGGAGCCGGAGCCTGGACGACGACATCCTCGCAGGCCCGGCAGCCGTACTTCGGACGGCGAACAACCAGTACCCGGAACTGGGCCGGAACAATGTCCAGCTTTTCGCTGATGTCTTCTCCGATCCGATGCAAATCATGATGGCAACCTGGGCAGGCATGATCATCGATATCAACGACCATCTCGATCCTTGGCAGGTGAGCTGGAAGCGAGCCTCGGTTCGTTCGCCGTTTGGCGACCCGCGTCTGGCGCAGATCGGTTGAGGCCTGTTCTTTCTCCTCCAGTCCGTCCGCCTCGACCTGTTCGGCCTCTTCCAAGCCCAGGAGAAGCTGATCCTCGGGAAGCGTTTCGGCGCGGCGACCAAAACGATGACGCTGCAGTTCCTTGATAATCTGCCGTAAGCGAGCATTCTCCGCCTCGCGCGAAAGCACCATAGCTTTCAGCGCGTTCAGGTCATCCGGAAGCTCGTCCGCTCTGATCGTCATGGGCAAAGAACAGCATATTCAGCCCCGCAAGACGAGATGTCTGGTGCGGCTGATTCAATTCGTCGCGGCTGCTATCCGGCCTGAACAGGCGTGCGCGTTTCGCTCGGCGCATGCACGCGTTTCCAATCCAGCCCTTCGAATAGAGCCGAGAACTGGGCGGATGTCAGATGCATCACGCCATCCTGCATCCGGGGCCACTGGAACTCGCCATCCTCAAGCCGCTTTGCCACCAGGCACACGCCGCTCCCATCCCAGAAGATCAACTTGATGCGGTCGGTTCGCTTGGCCCGGAACACGTAGATTGTTCCGGAGAACGGATCGGCTCCCATCTCAGCCTTCACCAGCGCGGCCAACCCCTCTGCACCTTTGCGGAAGTCGACAGGCTTCATGGCGATCATGACTTTAACCGCGCCTGACGGACAAATCACGATGATGCCTTCAGGGCTTGAATGACGGCTGCAATCGTCGCGGCATCCGTGCCAGGTGCGATCTTCAGTATCGCTCCATCAATCTCCAACTCAATAGCAAAAAGATGCGGAGTGTTCCTCGCTATCGTCTTGCGCCGGGTCGAAGGCCTTTCCGCTGCGATATCGATCACTGCTGGCACAAACATTGCTGATGAGGCTTGCTCTGGCTGCTTTCGCAACTGCCGCCGCCAAGTGAACAACTGACCGGGCGATAAACCATGCCGTCGAGCAACAGCACTCACCGACACCTCGCCGCCATAGCTCTCAGCGACAATCTGGTGCTTCTCCTCATCGCTCCACTCGCGACGGCGGCCAGCGCCGGTGAAAACCTCAAACCGCTGCACCACATCATCAGCCCTGGTGCTATGCGTAAGTCCTGTAATCGTCATATGTCGAAGCCCCGTTCGAGCACAACATCAACGATCAACCGGCAGTCCGGAAGGTGGGGGTAAAACAGCGCTTACGGTAAAAACTCATTGATCTAAAATGATTATTTTGGCCAATCGGCGTTTCGCAAAAAGCTATTTTATAAAACTCCAATGGGCTTGGTCAATTCAATCGCTGTCGGCGCGCGTTTGACGACTTTGCAGCGTTATCCACACTATCCCTGGGTGTAGCGTCCTGCCGATGGCATCGACGTCCGCTCTCGGCCCGGAGCGGACTTCCTTCTCAATGCAGCTAGCCGCAATCAGTCCCTCCTGGTTTGAGCCTGAATCGGCCTCGAACATTGACCTTTGCTTGTCTTCACGCCCGTAGTTGATGGCCCCTTGAATAGGTGGCATTATCATGAACATGGGTTTAGACCGCAAACCGCAGGTACGCAGCACGACGCCGCCGTCGGAAAGTGTCATTGCGAGCTGGTACGAGAACGCCAGTTTACTCGATAGCTACAGCATTGACTTGAGCGCATCGGAACAGTCGAGCATGCGCGAGCTGGCGACGCGGACACTCGTCAATCCACCCTCGTGGCAAAAGGCGTTGATCGCGCTGCGTGACGCCATGGTTACGCCCTTTCGCATCAAAACCTCCGATACGGTCAGGACGTCCCGGGATAGCCATGAACGGGTGGACTTCTTCCCGGTGCACTGGGAGGCCAAGGACGAAATTGTGCGCGGTACGGATGACCGACACCTGGACTTCCGGCTATCTCTGCTCCGACGGCATTCTCCAATAGGCACGTTGCTCATCGCGACAACCGTTGTGCATACCCACAATGCCTTGGGCTTCACCTATCTCAACGCGATCAGGCCTTTTCATCACCTCGTGGTCAGGGCCAACCTGGCACGCTGTGCACAAACACAACTGCAGTAGCGCTGCAGAAACCTCGAATTTCGAACGATAAAACACGGCGGGGCGAACGCGCCCCGTGCTTCGTCTCACACGGTCCACTCTGAAAAGCCCTGCCATTCCAGGCCAACCGCATGGGGCAGAATTCTTGATTTTTGCACGATACCGTCAACCCCCCTTATCAGTTTGGTGACGGTTGGGAGAGCCGCAACACCGGTTTCCAGCACCCAAGGCTGCTTAGCTGCCATTCTTGCTGGTTGAAGGTCCTACTTCATGATCGCCAGTGCTGCTCATCCAAAGGACGGACAATAGGCAGCCCAACCCTGCCACGGCGAACATGCATCCCATGGGAGCGGGCGTTCCGTTGGCGAAGAGGCCAACAGCCGCTGAGCCGCCTATACCGCTACCGTATTGGATGGCACCGAGGAGTGCCGAAACCGTTCCCGCGCGATGCGGGAAATCCGCCAATGCGCCGGAGATCGAATTGGCAACGATGAAGCCGTTCATCCCGATAAAAAGCCAGGTTGATATCGCCAATCCCCATACGCCGCCAAGACCAGTGAAGGTAACCACGGCCACGACAAGTCCGGTAATCGCTGCACCGATAGCACCGATCAACAGCATTCGGTCGCTACCCAGCCGAGTGACCAGTCGGGCATTGATCTGGTTTGAGATCATGAGCCCCACGATTCCCACTGCGAACAGCAATGCGTAGCTCTCAGGCGACAAGCCATAGAAGTCGATAAACGCAAAAGCCGAACTGGCTATATAGGCAAAGGTGCCGCTGAAGAAGAACCCGGCCGTGCCCGCGTAGCCGACAAGCTTTCGGTTTCGGAGGAGTGAGCCATAAGCAGCTAAGGCTTTGGTCAGGGGTTCATGGTTCCTGTTGTCTGATGCCAGAGATTCCGGCAGCGTAAATAGGCCCGCCAAGGTCGCCATACCGATCACGACGAGCACCCAGAAGATGACTTGCCACGAGCCGAACACAAGGATTTGGGCTCCAAGGCTTGGTCCCGCCAATGGTGCAATAGCCATAACCGTTATCAGGGTCGACAGAACGCGTGCCGCGCGATCTCTGCCGTAGAGATCACGGACAATGGCTCTGGATAGCACTACGCTCGCACATGCCCCAAGCGCCTGAATGATCCGCCAACCAATCAATTGCCATCCGTCCGTGGCGAGGGCACACCCTGCCGAACCGATAATGAAAATGACGATCCCAATCGCTATCGGCATACGGCGCCCGAAGCGGTCGCTGATCGGCCCCCAGAAGAGTTGGCCCAGGCTGAAGCCGATAAGATAGCCCGACACCGTCCATTCCAGAGTGCTCTGACTGGCACCGAGCGACGCGCTCATATTGGGAATGGCGGGCAGATAGAGGTCCGTCGAGATCGCCGCAAAGGCCATCAGCGTGCTGAGGATCGCCAGTCGTTGAAATTCCCGCAGACGCGAAGGTGTCGATACACTGCTCCCGATCCGCTCTGCTACCGTGCGCTGCTCGTCCATGTAATCTCGTCCCAAATCGCCGCAGTTTCGCTTATGCCAACGGCAGCCTGCCCGTGGGTGCACCGCGGTTCGTGCAATTGGCAGATGACCAGGCGGCTCGCGGCGATTGGCCGCGAGCCCATTGATCAGCGGTTGATCATGCTCTGCTGCTGGAAATTGTAGCGTTCACCCTGGATCTTCACCGCAGCAAGAACCTTTGCCAGATCCTGTCTGTCCTCCTCGGTCAGCTCGACGTCCGCGCCGCCGACGTTCTCCGCGAGACGATGCAGCTTGGTGGTGCCGGGGATCGGAACGATCCAAGGTTTTTGCGCCAGCAACCATGCAAGGGCCACCTGAGCCGGCGTTGCACTCTTGCGCTCGGCGATGCGCCCCACCAGTTCCACGAGCTTCAAGTTAGACTGGCGAGCTTCTTCGGTGAACCGAGGCAGCGTGCTGCGAATATCGCCGTCACCGAAGCTGGTGCCGGTGTCGATCTTGCCGGTGAGGAACCCCTTGCCGAGTGGGCTGAAGGGGACGAAGCCAATCCCCAGTTCGTTAAGGGTCGGCAGGATCTCGTTCTCTGGTTCGCGCGTCCACATGGAGTATTCGCTCTGCAGGGCAGTGACGGGGTGAACGGCATTGGCACGGCGGATGGTATCGACCCCTGCCTCGGACAGACCGAAGTGCTTCACCTTGCCTTCTGCCACCAGGTCCTTGACGGCGCCGGCGACGTCCTCGATAGGGACATTGGGATCGACGCGATGCTGATAGAACAGGTCGATCACGTCGGTCTTGAGCCGCTTGAGCGACTGCTCTGCGACGAAGCGAATACGTTCGGGACGGCTGTCCATTCCGGCTCGCGCGTTGCCATCCTTCATGCCGAACTTAGTGGCGAGCACTACGTCCTTGCGGAATGGAGCGGCGGCGTCGCCCAGCAGTTCTTCGTTTGCCGCACCATAGGTCTCGGCGGTATCAAAAAAAGTCACACCGCGATCATGCGCGGCGCGGATCAGCGCAATGGCGTCATCGCGATCCGTCGCCGGGCCATAACCAAACGAAAGGCCCATGCATCCCAGGCCGATGGACGAGACGTTCAGTTCTTCGCGACCCAAAACTCTCTTCTTCATCTAAAATTCCTTTCCTCATCTAACGAGACGAAACTAACGGATTTCCCACTGAACGATAATCCGCTAATATGCGCATGATTTCAGAAACGGAGCTCATGAATGGCGCAGGACAACATCCAGGACCTCGTGGCATTTCTCGCCGTCGCGAGGAAGCGAGGCTGGGGCTCAGGCTGCTCACCAGAACGACCCGAAGCGTTGCGCCGACCGAGGCCGGCGAGCGCTTGCTTCGCACGGTTGGTCCTTACGTAGACGGCATAAAGCACGAGCTCGATGCGCTCAGCGAACTTAGAGACAAACCTTCGGGCAAGGTCCGATTGACCTCTGACGAAAACGCAGCGGAATCCATCCTATGGCCGACCATTCATCGCCTGTTGCCCGAATATCCTGACATTGAGGTCGAGGTCGTAGTCGACTACGGCCTCAGCGACATCGTGGCCGAGCAGTATGATGCTGGCGTACGGTCCGGGGGATACATCGCCAAGGACATGATTGCAGTGCGCATCGGACCGGACATGCGCATGGTGGTGGTCGCCTCACCGACCTATCTGGAAAGCCGGGAGCTTCCGCTCGATCCCAAGGATCTCACCTCCCATGACTGTATCAACCACAGGCTTCCGACCTACGGCGGCGTCTATCCGTGGGAGTTCCGCAAAGATGGCAGAGAGGTCAATGTCCGCGTCAAAGGGCAGCTCGTGTTCAACACGGCTCACATGATCCTTCATGCGGTGCTTGCTGGCCACGGCCTGGCCTATATGCCGGAGCAAATGGTGGTGCAGCACATCCAGAATGGGCAGTTGGTCCTGCTGCTCGACGACTGGAGCCCCACCTATTCCGGATATCACATCTATTATCCAAGTAAACGGCAGGTCACACCGGCTTTCCAAGCGGTGATCAAAGCGCTCCGCTATCCACAGAGACACTCATTCGCAGTCGATTGATGAATTTCCTCATCACGGCTAGAAGAGCTGCCGATCTAATCGTTTCCTCGACTGCTTCCTAAATATGAAGGTCTGAGCGGACACCCCCATAGACCCACTTTCCTGACTGCCTGCAGAACAGCGCAGCCATTGTTCGCTGAACACGAGAAAGGAAACGCCAGAGCAAAACCCTGGCGTTTCGGTTCAGGCCACAAGACCCTTGGTCAGCTCCAGCGCCTGCCGCTCGAACAGTCGGCGATAGATGCCGTCGCTGCGCCGGATCAGCGCCTGATGATCGCCCTCTTCGACGATCTTGCCCTTGTCGAAGACCAGCAGCCGGTCGAGCGCCCGCACCGTCGATAGCCGATGGGCGATGACAAGTGTGGTGCGGCCGTCCATCAGGCGTTCCATCGCCTGCTGGATCTGCACTTCGCTCTCGCTGTCGAGGCTGGAGGTCGCCTCGTCGAGGATCAGGATCGGCGCATCGGCCAGGAAGGCGCGGGCGATGGCGACGCGTTGTCGCTCACCGCCCGAGAGTTTGACGCCGCGTTCTCCCACCATCGTCTCATAGCCCTTCGGTAGGCTCAGAATGAAGTCGTGGGCGCTCGCCTGTTTCGCCGCCTGCTCGATTTCCCGCCGCGAGGCGTTCGGCCTGGAATAGGCGATGTTTTCGGCCAGCGTGCGGTGAAACAGGATCGGCTCCTGCTGGACGATGGCGATCTGGCCGCGCAGGCTTGCTTGCTCGACCCTGGCGATATTCTGCCCGTCGATGCGGATTGCGCCCGAGTTCACGTCGTAAAGGCGCTGGATGAGCTTGACGAAGGTCGTCTTGCCCGAGCCCGAATGCCCCACCAGCCCGACACGCTCGCCCGGCTCGATGACGACCGAGAAATCCTCATAAAGCGGGCTGGGATGCGCGCCGTATTGGAAGGTGATGTGATCGAAGACGATCTCGCCCTTGCCAATCCTGATCGGTGTGGCGTCCGGCCTGTCTTCGATGCCGAGCGGCATCTTGTCGAGCAGCACCAGCTCTTCCATGTCGTTGACGGCCCGTTGCAGATTGCGGATGTCCTGACCGACATTGCGCAAATAGCCCTGCAGGACGAAGAACATCGCCAGCACGAAGGTCACATCTCCAGGCGTCGCCAGCCCCTGCTGCCACATGACGAGGCCCGTTCCCAGAATGCCGGCCTGCATGGAGACCATCATGAAGCCCTGGATCGTGCCGCTCAATGTGCCGCGCTTCCATGTCCGCCGCGTGCGCTTGTCCCACCTGCCGAGCACATGGCCGAGCCGGATCTCTTCGCGGTTTTCGGCGCCGAATGCCTTGACCACCGAATTGCAGCTGATCGCATCGGCCAGCGCGCCGCCGAGCTTGGTATCCCAGGCATTGGCAAGCCTTGCCGCCGGCGACACGAAGCCCATCGAAAGCGCCACGGTGACGCCGATATAGATCAGCGATCCCAGGCCGACGATCAGCCCCATGATCGGCCAGTAACTGCCGAGCACGATGCTGGCGCCGACCAGCATGACGATCGACGGCAATAGCGCCACCAGCAGCAGGTCGTTGAGCGAATCCAGCGCCCACATGCCGCGGGTGATCTTGCGCACCGTCGAACCGGCAAAGCTGTTGGCGTGCCAGTCGGTGGAGAAGCGCTGCACCTTGTGGAAACCACCATTGGTGACATCCGCCATGGTGCGCAGCGTCAGCCGGATGATGCCGTTGAAGATGAAATAACGCAGCGCCACGCTGCTGAAGCCCAAAGCCACGACAATGACGAAGGCGCTGAGCGCGCCGTCGGCCGCATTCGTGCCGGCGATGGCATCGACGATCTGGCCGGAGAAGACCGGCACCATGACTTCGGCCAGCGTGCTCGATATCACCAGCACGATGATCAGCCCCACCAAAGCAGGCCGGTGGGTCCAATGATGAAAGATAAAGCCGAGCACGTTGCGATAGGCATCGGCGCGGAAATCGAGCTTCTTGCGAGTCATTTGAACCAACCCGGCCGCATATCGGCAACCGGTCCTCAAAATCGAGAGTGAATTGGCACAGCCCAAGCGGGAGACGAAATGATCCCGTCAGATCAATCGGGCTATGAAGGGAGTGAAAACCGCATGTCGGGCGCGCCTGAGGCGGGCCGCGAATGGAAATGACCTAGTGTCGGGACATTCCACACGGGAGGATTTTGGTGAATACTGCTGTCATGCAACGCCTCCCTTATGTTCGATCTGACGCGGTAAGCCTCTTGTAGCGAAGGCGATCGCCGTTGCCAACCGGGAATTTACAACCTGACAGAAAGTGATGCGGAAACGACACAATCTGGAACGTGCAGGTTTAGGCAGTGGCGCTTGCCGAGTGCTGGGGGCAGGTTCGTCGAGCCCGAGGCGGACAGGCTATGGCAGACGCGAAAGGTCGGTCGGCTCCGGTTTTGCACCCGCTGCCGTCAACATCGCGTGCACCTGGCCGCGGTGGTGGGTCTGGTGGTTGAACAGTTCGACGGCACAGTGCGCCTTTGGCCTCTCGACCCGCGTTGCACCATCGCCGGGATACCAGACGAGCATGCCGTCAAGCTCTGCGTCGCGCAATCCTGCGGCCCACGCTTCGATTTCCGCATTGCGTTGCAGACGCAGTGTCTTGAACTCATCCCAATCCGATGGGCTTGTCAGCGAGTGCTTGATGGTTTCCTCGGGGCGCCCATTGCCCTTCAATCGCTCCAGTATCAGGGCGTCGGCCCAATAAAGATGGTTCAGCGTCGCGGCGATCGATTGGAAGAACGCCCCTCGATCCTTCCAGCGCTCCGCAGGCGTAAGCCCATCGGCGGCAGTCACCAGAGAGCTGTTCTGCCAGCTGTTGTAACGGGCCATAAGTCGGCAATATCCGGCTGAGATCATTGTCTCGGGCTCCAAAGATTAGCGATGTTGGGGGAGGTGGGCGAATGGCGGGAAAGACCCGTGGGTCGTTCGTGCGCTGTCGCCTGCGCCAAAGTATGGCGTGTCGTGCTAGGCACGGACAGCGATTAGTCTATCCTAAAGCAGCATCGGCGCAAATGCCGGATGGCATTTTTCCTTTTTGAGGAAGGTCCGCTCATGGCGCACTGCAGTCGCGGCAGGTTCCTGACGCAGCTCGTCGGGCCGCCGAAACGGCTCAGAGCGCTCGAACTTCGGCAAGCCGCCTGACTGCGTATTCGTCATCCCAACAGATGGCGGCTTCCCATGCTGCCGATGCTTGCGCGGCTATGTCATAGGCGATGCCTTCCAGGCCTGCTGCATTGTGGGGCAGGACGAGGTCAAGGTCGGGCACGTCGACATGCGACTCATCCCAATCGATCAGTGCGACGCGGTTCGCGGTCATGCGGATGTTACCAGGGTTGTTGGGATTGCCGTGAACGACGCTTGTTTCGCGACCGACAAGCCGCGCCCACGCCGCTCGGCATCGAGCGACGCCATTTGGCGGCATCGCGGCAAGGTCGATCCTCGTCCCGATTTCCACGTGCAGCAGGTCGGTCGAGCATCGCCAACCCGGGCGCTGCGGCCAGCCCTGCGTCAACCGATGCACCTCGCGGAGTGTGTCGGCCACGCGACGCCAGTCGGCCGCCGTCTCGGGTGGTCCGCCAGGCATGTATTCCATCACCGTCAGGCCACCGGCGAACAGGCGGCCATCGGCCGTCGGGATCGGCACCGGCACACTCAGGCCTTCGCGGTCGAGGTGGCGCAGGAGGTCGGCCTCCCACGCGAGATCAGCATCACTCCTGGTCCCCAGACGACCGACTGCAAGTTGGCCGCGGACGCGCACACTCCAGACATCATTGGCAACGCCGCCAGAGAGCTTTTCGATGCGCGCTGCGTCTTTATCCCACAGCTCCAGTGCTTCCCATCCCATCAGCGGCTTTCCCGATGCCAAGCAAACAGCCGATTTCGTTCATGGCGAACCCAACCGATCTGTTCTTCCTCTGCCTCTGGTTACCATTGACGTTTTGCCACGGGCAAGCTTCGCCTCGATCAACGCCGGCACCCGCAGCTCAACAACAGCATTGCGAATCAGATAAGTGTGTGCTTATCTGTTGGCATGATCGAGAACGAGATTTTCAAAGCTCTGGCCGACCCGACACGCCGCGCGATCTTCGAGAAGCTGGCGAGCGGCAGCATGAACGCCAGCGCCCTTCGTGACGGCATGGCCATCAGCCAGCCGGCGATGTCCCAGCACCTTTCCGTGCTGCGCAATGCTCGGCTGGTCCGCGAGGAACGGCGGGGGCGCTTCGTGAACTACGAGGTCGATCCTGACGGCCTCGCACTGATAGCCGGATGGATGGCGAAGTATCGGGCTTACTGGCCAGCGCGGATTGATGCGTTGAAGGCTCTACTGAAGGACATGGACCAATGAGCGATACGGAGGCCGAAAGGCAGGAAAAAGATCTGGTGTTTGAATACGAACTCGACGTGTCTCCGGAAAAAGTCTGGCGGGCGGTCAGTATTCCCGCCTTTCGGGACAAATGGCTGCCTGAGCAGCAACTGGCAGACGCCGAGCCGATCTCCACGGCACCGGGCGAGGAAGTGAGCTACAGGATGCGGGACGATGAGCCGCCCTTCCTCGAGAGCATCGTCACGTTTCAGGTCAGGCCCGATGCCAACGGCGGCACGATACTCAGAATTGTACACGGGCTGGCCGATACGAGGCTGGCGCCAGCGGCAAACAGCAATGCGCCGTTGATGATGCTGGCTGCCTGACGCTTTAGCTAGCCAGTCACCTAAAGTCCTAACCGACAGGAGTTCGCCCATGCGCGAAGCGATGCAACTCGTCCCTATGGTCATCGAGCAATCCAGCCGTGGCGAACGCTCTTTCGACATTTATTCCCGTCTTCTGCGCGAGAGGATCATTTTCCTGAACGGTGAGGTAAACGACACCGTTTCCGCGCTCGTTTGCGCACAGTTGCTGTTTCTGGAGGCCGAGAATCCCAAGAAGCCGATTCAGCTCTACATCAATTCCCCCGGTGGAGTCGTCACCAGCGGCCTCGCCATGTATGACACTATGCGCTACCTCCGCGCGCCGGTTCATACACTTTGCATGGGGACGGCCCGTTCAATGGGGTCGTTCCTGCTGATGGCGGGCGAACCCGGCGAGCGCGCCGCGCTGCCGAACGCCAGCATCCTGATTCACCAGCCGTCAGGCGGTTTCCAAGGACAGGCATCGGACATGCTGATCCATGCCGAAGAAATGCTGAAGACCAAGCAGCGTATGACGCGGCTTTATGCCCAGCATTGCAAACGCTCCTATGAAGATTTTGAGCAAGGGATGGACCGCGACCGCTTCATGACGGCGGAGGAAGCGCTGGAATGGGGGCTGATTGATCGCATCCTGACTGAACGCGAGACAGTCGCCGCGCCGGAAATCACCGCATGATCGCGCGTTGGGAAACTCGCGCGGCGGTCTCCTCGACTGGATCGAGCGCACCGGTAAACCCGGCTACAGGCCCGACCCCGACACTGCTTCATCCCGATTGTCCACCTCGGTCATGGGCTTGACCCGAGGATCCACGCCGGGCCCACTAGCGGGGCCATGGATCCCAGGCTCAAGGCCTGGGATGACGGAGATTGGGGGACCCGCGCGAAGTGACCGCCGTCAGGAGCGACTGACTTGCAAGCAGGCCGAGATCGCCTCGGCCGTACGCAGGGAAGCGCCATGAACAGCCTCGTCTACAGGTCCGAGCGCCATGTCATTGGAAATGATGTCGTCCAGATACGCAGCAGCCGTTTCGAGCGTCGCACCCTCCAGGATCATGTTGGCGGCTTGAAGGAGATAAGTATCGTATTCATCGGCTGCGTTGTTTCGCCATGCCAGATCATCGAGCTGACGAATTCCGATAGGATCCCAATGATCCCATCCAATTTGACGTAGGGCGTGAATGTCGGTCATGGTGGGTCCGCTCAGTTCATGATCCTCAGTCTTTGATTTCCCCGACAAGCTCCCATATGTCGACCTTCTCGGCGCGTCCCTTGACCGGGGCCAGGCCGAAGGCGCGGAAGGCGAAGCGGTCGGCGACGGCGTCGCGGGTGGCGGCACTCACCAGGATCGATGTGTTCAGCTCCCTGTTCATGCCTTCCAGCCGTGAGGCGATATTGATCGTATCGCCCATGGCCGTGTACTGCTGGCGCGAAATCGCGCCGAAGCTGCCGACGACGGCCGGGCCGGTGTTCAATCCAAATCGCGTGAACAGTTCGGGGCGGCCATTGCTGAGATTGGCGTCGTTCAGGCCGTCGACCGCCGCTTTCATCGCCAGCGCGCATCGACAACCATGTTCGGCATGGCTGATATCGTCGACCGGGGCGTTCCACATGACGAAAATGGAATCGCCGAGATATTGCACGACTGTCCCGCCATTGCGCTCGGCGATGGTGTTCAGCAGCTCGAAATAGGCCGAGAGTATATCGACCACGTCCTCGGGCGAATGCTGCTCCGCGATGGTCGTGAAGTCTCTGATATCGGTGAACAGCACGGTCACATCCTGTCGCTTCGCCGTGACGACCGTTCTTCCTTCCGGACTGACGATCCGCCGAACCACTTCACGCGGAACGAAGAGGGCAAACTGGCGGATGGCATGGCGGCTTGCCGCCAGCGCGGTCGCCAGCGTGTTGATCTCCGATATCCACGAATGTGACACACCTTGCTCGCCGACATCCAGATCGCCGATCCTGCGCGCCTCGTCGGCCAGGCGATAGAGCGAGATGCTGACCATGCGGGACAGCAGGACCGATGCGGCGACACCGGCGATCACGAAGGCGGCGGCAACGAAGAGATTGCGCAGCAACAGCCGATTGGCCTCCGCCACCAGGTCCTCCAGCGGCACGACGATTGCCGCCACGCTGCCCTCGAACAGGCCGGACACGCTGACCGGGGCGATCTGCACCAGATAGGTTTCGCCATCGAAATCGACCCGTGCCAGGCCGCCGCCTGCAAAGGCCGGATCCTGCCTGAGCCGCGCCACGGTTTCGAGGCTCGGGTCGAAACTGTTTGCCGTTACGGCAAAGGCGCCTGATGTTCTCGACCATAATCCGATGATCCTGCTCATGATAGCAGGGTCGGAATGGGCAACGAGATTGCCGCCGGCATCGATGATGTAAGCCCGGGCTCGCGGTGAAATCTGACCTGCGTCCAGCAGGCGGCTGACGGTCTGCAGGTGAATGTTGATGCCGAGGACCACCTGGCCATCGTCCCGCATCGGGGCTGCGATCGTCAGCGTCGGAACATTGAGAGGTCGGGTGACATAGGGTCCGACGGAAACCGGCACGCCGTCTTGAACGACCGATTGATACCAGGGGCGTTGCCGCGGATCGTAAGATGTATCCTCGCCATTCCGCTCCCCGATCACTAGTGCATCCCGATCGAGAAAACCAAGCGTCGAGATGATGTCGGCCGCTTGTCTGCGTGCGATCATTCTGATCGCGAAGGCCGTGCCATCGGGTGCGGCAAGCGTCTGGCGGACGTCGCGCCGGGCAGTATTGATCACCTGCAGGTAGGAGCCATCGGGATAGCCGGCGTAAACGCTGGTGGCGTTGGGGACGTTGCGCAGCACCTCCAGAAAGAATTGCTGTTTTGCCTTGATATCCTGAGGCGGTGGCGAAACGAGCTGCGGCAGGGTGGATGCCAGCGCCACGGCCTCGGTGCCGCCCTGCAGCGTATTCCGGTATCCCTCGATCAGCCGCAAGCTCATCGCGCGCATCTGCTGCGCGCCGGCGCTGACCGCAGCATCGCTTCCGTGGCTGAATGCCATCCAGATGATCGGCGCCGACGTGCAAAGCAGCGACGCGACGACCAGGACGCCGAGATGCAGTCTTAGGGGTTTGGACCAGCGCACGCGATTTCCCCCGAAATGCGGACACGTCTCGGCAGTTATAGCTCAATGCCCGTCTTGTGGGGCCTGTCTTCGGCAAGCAGGAATGAACAGACCCAACGATGCCAGCTAACTGCTTTTTGCAGGCTTGCACAAGCCGCTGATATCAGTTCTCCCGCCCTGGCGAGAACTTCGCTGTCGCTGCAGAATGTCGCGAGGGCTCAGCGCTTATAGTCGGGCTCGCTGCGATCGAGCGCGCGTTTCACCGCCTCCAGATGGAGCCGGGCCGACTCCGGATCTCCTTCGCGCATCTGCCGATACGCCGCTTCGGCGATCTCAGGCGCGACGGCAAGGACCTGGCGCCCTGTGGACAGGGCGAGCGTCTGCACCTCGCAGGCGCGCTCGAGATAATAGAGGTCGTCCCAGGCCTCGGCGATATTGGCTGCGCAGACCATCACGCCATGGTGCTTCATGAAGACGATGTCGGCATCGCCGATCGCTGCCGCGATGCGATCGCCCTCGCGCGCGTCGAGCGCCAGACCGTTGTAATCCCGGTCGACGGCCGTGCGTCCATAAAATTTCAACGCGGTCTGCCCGGCAAAGATCAGCGGATCGCCTTCGGTCATCGAAAGGGCGGTGGCATAGGGCATATGCGTGTGGAACGCCGCCTTGGCGCGCGGAATGTTCTTATGGATCCTGGCGTGGATGTAAAAGGCGGTGGCCTCGGGCTGACCGCTGCCCGACACGACGTTGCCGTGAAAATCGCAGATCAACAACATCGAAGCCGTCAGTTCGGCGAAAGCGTAACCGTAGGGATTGACGATGAACAGGTCGTCATAGCCGGGAACCACCGCCGAGAAGTGGTTGCAGATCCCTTCCTCCATGCCGAGCCGCGCCGCCATCCGGAAGCAGGCCGCCAGATCCACGCGCGCCAGCCAGATTTCCTCCGTATCGAGTTTCGGCTGGTTGGGGCCGGCGGCGGGCGAGGGGGTCGTGTTGAGCGAGTGGGCCATGGGATCGTTTCAGATGGGTGTCGCGGAGAGGGCGGTTATTTGAATTACGCCCGCATGACCCTGGCATCAAGCCGGCTGAAATGAAACGCAAGCGTGCCGGTTAATAAAGCGTCCGCTTGTATGCATCTTCGAGATCGGCATCGATTTTGCGCATCTCATCCTCATCGCTTGGCGCGCCAGTCGTCTCATCCAGAATGATCTTTACAAGGGACGGCATCTCGGTGCGATCCTGAAGATGATCCGGGTTCCACAAGTGCGAGCGCCGGAAGGCCTTGGCGCAGTGAAGAAAAACCTCATTCACCTTGACGACGATCGCGAGTTTGGGAGCGCGGTCGTTGACACTCATGCTTTGCAGAAGTTCAGGGTCAGTCATCAAAGTGGCGTAGCCATTCACGCGCAATGTGTCGTCAAAGCCCGGAATGATGAACAACAGCCCGACGCTCGGATTGGCGAGAATATTGACTAAGGTGTCGAGGCGGTTATTGCCGGGCCGGTCCGGTATCGCCAGCGTCCGCTCGTCAAGTATTTTGACGAAGCCCACAGGATCACCGCGGGGGCTGACATCGGCTTTTCCATCCGGGCTCTGCGTGCCGATGCACAGGAATGGCGAACGCCTGATAAATTCTTGCGCATGTTTGCCGATAGTGTCCTGACACTTCTGAATGGCCAGAGCATGTGTCGCCTCGAACAGACCTCGAAGAGCTCGCTCATCTCTTATGGCGAAATCTGGATTGACCTTGAACTCCTTCATTCCATTTGCCTTTCGAGTTGCGTTATTGGCTTGATCAGCCTTGCGCCATAATGATGTACGTACCTCATAATGTCGCGGTTTGTCAATGTCCGTAACGCGGCAGAGGGTGGGAGCGGTTTCGCCAGACCCGCCGCCGGCGCACTCGACAATACCGGCGATAATCGAGGCTGGGCCGTGGGGGTAATGACACTTTTCTTGCACCACACGTCGCTGGATTCACGAGGCTCATCCCACCCTCCGTCCTCCTCGGGCTTGACCCGAGGATCCACGCCGCCTCAATCCGCGACGGGCATGGATCCCAGGCTCAACGCCCGGGATGACGGAGGGTGGGGGGCGTTTTGCCAAAGGATATATCTGTGTGGCTGGTCGGAAAGAAATGGCGTCTGTGCCTTACCGCTGAAGCTCGGCATCATGAGCGTTTTTCAGTGCGTCGCATCCCCCAAGCTCTTTCGTAACGCTTGATGCCCACTCCTGCGCCTGCCGTTCGGAAATCGGTAGGTCAGGGACTTCAGTTTCAGCGAGAAACTGCAAGCTCGCTCCCTCCAATTTTGCGATCGCCTCCTCAACGTCCGAATATATCTGCGTTCCTGGAGGACAGCCCTGCTTTTGGATATATCCCAAAAATCGTGGACGCATCGGCTTCGGCTCTGCCCCGCAATATTTCTCCGCCAGGACATGCACCATCAGTGCGTAGTCGATTCCCATGAATCGCGTCTCGATCGGTTCGTTCAGCTTGATACTGTTTCGGCAAAATTTGGGAGATTCGGCATTGGCGGCAACAAGCGGCACGCAGGCAAATATTACGCCGCAGACATAGCGAAACAAATCACTTCCCTCCCACATTTTCCAGGCGCGACGACTTTCCTTGTTTGGGAACGAGGCCATCGAGCAGGAAGTCGAGGCCTTTGCTGAAAGCACCGTCCCAGTCATTGTCCAACAGCAGACCAGAGCGTTCGATTGTCGGGTAGTGTTGGCTGAGGCTTGCGAGGCGCTGCTGCGCGGCGGCTCTGTCCTCGTCCGAGAGCTCGAAGCTTGCCCTTGTGGTGGTGGCGCCGATCACATAGTTCCACAGCGACCATATTGCGACGTTCAAATCCGCGTCCGCCACGCCGGCTCTGGACAAGGTTCTGCCCAGCAGTTCCAGGCGAGAAAGGATGTTCGGGCCGAGCGCCCGGCGCGGCAAGAGCGATGCCGACCAGGGATGGCGCAGCATGCCGGCACGCCAGTCTTCAAGCATGTGAACCACGTCGCCGCGCCAGTCTTCCGACGCATCGATTGGCGCCGGGCCGCGATATTCGAGCACCGAATCGAGCGCCAGATCAAAGACCTGCTCCTTGTTGCCGACGTGCCAATAGAGGCTCATCGCGCCGGCCCCGAGGCGATCGGCCAGCCGACGCATCTTCAATCCGTCCAGCCCTTCGGTATCCAGCAGTTCGACCGCCGTCGCGACGATCCGTTCGAGAGAAAGAGGCGGTTCATGGCGCGGTTCAGGCCCGGACTGGGGCAACGGAGTTTTCCGTTGAGACTGCTTGCTCCGAGCGCCGCTGCGTTTGGCTGCCATCCGATTTCCTTAGTGAACAAAACGTCAATTTAAGCCGACAAAGCGACGAATGTCGATGCTGACGGATTGACTCGTACATTGTACGATGCGAGTTAATCGTACAATGTACGAGCCAATCGTATAGGCGAACAATTCGCCGTTCAAACCTGCAGGCCGTGGGGGAGGTTCCCCTCAGTCCTCAACGCCCAAGAGAATTCATGTCACGCGCAATCACGCATCTGCTCATCGGAGGGCTCATCATCATGACCATCGGAATTTCCGCTGCGACGAAAGCCAACGAGAACGATCTCAAGCTGACCATCGTCAATCCGAAAAACCTCTACGATCCCTCGCCGAACGGCTACAGCACGGCGGTGATCGTGCCGAGGGAAGGCCGGCTGGCCTACATCTCCGGACAGGGCGGCCAGGACAGCACCGGCGCCTTGTCGCCAGACTTCGCCGTCCAGGTGAAGCAGGCCTACGCCAATCTGCGCACTGCCCTCGATGCGCTTGGCGCCAGGCCCGATCAGGTCGCCAAGCTGACGGTCTTCGTGGTCGATCACGATATGTCCAAGCTTCAAGTGTTGACGGAGAACGTCAGGGAGATGTTCGGCGCTGCACTGCCGGCGCAGACGTTGATTCCCGTTCCCAAGCTGGCGATCGACCCCATGCTCTTCGAGGTCGAAGCCGTCGTCATCTTGGAATAAGGATGGCTGGAATAGCGGGCGGCGCAAGCTCCGGCAGTCCGCCCGTCAATCTGCCTCCGGCTGCCCGGGAAGCTGTTTGTAAGCCGTCAGAATGGCCTTGATCAAGCCCGGGAAGCGCTCGTCCAGCTCGGCGCAGCGGGTTTGATTGCGCATCTCCACGCCCTGGCGCTCGCTCAGGATCAGCCCGGACTCGCGCAGCACTTTGAAGTGGTTCGACAGCGACGACTTCGGGATGACCCGCTCGCCGAGCTGGCCCAGCGCAGAACAGGTCCCGCCGCAGCCGGCGCCGGAAAGCCACGCGAAAATTGCGGCGCGCTCCGGATCGGAAAGCGCATAAAGGACCGCTTCGGGGCGGATGTCCTCTAATGCTGGGTGAAAGAGCGGTCTCATGAATTTTATATAGCGACCCTTGACATTAAGATCAACAGTTCCGAATTTCTGAACTACGGAACAAGGCCGTCAGTGTCGATGGCAGTCCGGGTCAGAAGGAATTGGATATGGCAAAGCTCACGGGAAAGGTCGCTGTGGTAACCGGGGCCTCCAAGGGCATCGGTGCCGCGATTGCCAAGGCCCTTGCGGCGGAAGGTGCGCAAGTGGTGGTGAACTACGCTTCGAGCAAGGCCGGGGCAGACGCGGTGGTTGAGGCGATCAGCGCCGCCGGCGGCAAGGCGATCGCGGTACAGGGCGATGTTTCCAAGGCCGAGCAGGCACAGGGCTTGGTCGATGCCGCCGTCAGGGAGTTCGGCAAGCTCGACGTGCTGGTCAACAACTCCGGTGTCTACGAATTCGCGCCGATCGATGAGGTGACCGAGGAACATTATCACCGCATGTTCGACGTCAACGTGCTCGGCCTTCTTTTGACCACCCAGGCGGCGGTCAAGCATCTCGGCGAGGGTGGCAGCGTCATCAACATCTCATCGGTGGTCACCAGCATGGCGCCGCCGGCCTCTGCGGTCTACACCGGCACCAAGGGAGCCGTGGAAGGCATCAACAGCGTGCTTGCCAAGGAACTCGGCCCACGCAAAATCCGCGTCAACGCCATCCTGCCGGGAATGGTCGAGACCGAGGGCACGCACACCGCCGGCGTCATCGGCTCGGATTTCCAGCAGGTCATCGTCGGCCAGACGCCACTCGGCCGCGTCGGCCAGCCGGACGATATTGCCGGCGTCGCGGTCTTCCTCGCTTCCGACGACGCCCGCTGGCTGACCGGCGAACGGCTGAATGCCAGCGGCGGCTTTCGCTAAGGCTGGTTGAAGGTTGCGCGCGCCTTGCCGGGGCGCGCGCTCCCAGCCAGAGAAACGGGAGGTTGCCGCGGCCTTGCGGCACCCGCCCCCTCCTTCGAGGCTCCGGCCTTCGGCCCCCGCGCCTTAGGATGCGGCTCTCCTGAGCTTTCGCTTGACGGTTTTACCCGGGTGCCTGCGGCACGGACCAGGGAAAGATATCGCGTGATCGATTGCGCAATATCGCCAGAACCGCGTCCAAGACGCGCCGCGTCCCAGGTGGAAGCCGCGCTTTCCTGATATTGTCGCTGTCGCCGGCGACTTCCCAATGCGTCGCCTGGCCTTCAAGCTTCACCGCGGGTGTTTGCCTGGCTGCTGTCTTGCTTTCTCCAGCATCCAAACTACGGTGCCGACAGGGTGATTTGGGGATTGAGCGCGTGCGTTTGATTGCAGCTTTGGCGATTATAATCATATCGAGCCAGGTGGGAGCGGTTGCGTGTCCTCTCGACGATACCTTGAAGCTCTGCGTATTGAATGGCCGAAGCCTGGCTGCCCTGCACAGCGGCGTTGATCGAGGCGATTGGAAAGTCGACGCGATTTCTTCTCCGCCCAATGCAAGCTCGGAGCCAAGAACCGGCAGCGAGGTTTACACGATGCCGAGCGGGCAGCGGTTCGCCATGCTTTTTCGGGAATACCGAAACCTCTTTTCTGCCACTTGCTCGTTCAATTTAGTCTTAGCCTTGGGCAAGGGTGGTCAGGAAGGGATGCATTGTTCCAACGTTGAGCTTGAAGCCTTCGAAGCTGGGCTCTCTGCAGCCTCGCTGGGTCAGATAACGAAAGAGCGCAGGCAAAGCGGCACGGCCTATTTGATAGAGGGCCAAAACACGTGGATGACTGTGGTGGTCACAAACAGTGGCACGCCGCAAGACGTTTCGAATGCGTGGGTCGAGACTTCGGTCGTTAAAGCGCCTTAGGCAAAACTTCATCCGCTTGCAACTGACGCCTTGATCGCATTGCCGGACGCGTGGCCCGCGCTTTGGCTCATTGCCTGTCACGGCGTTTTCCCTGTGACATCAGCTGGCCGATGACAGCAGCCGGGAGCGCGTCGACGGCATAGCCAAACGTGCCGGCTGATCCCACTTCCTCGGCGGCCCGCATCAAAGCCCCGAGTGCTGCCCGCGCAAACGATCCGCCGACACTAACTCGCCGCACGCCGCCGGCCGAGAGTTCGGCAACGGAGTAACTCGGTCCGCGTAAGCCCATGACCACGTTGACAACGCCTTTCACACGCAAAGGGGTCCTTCGCCGGTGCGCTCCTACGCCGGGAAAGGGTTTCGCCACGCATCCAGTTCTTCAAGCCGTTCGTACCAGGTTTGGATATGCCGAAACTCGGCGAGGGGAATCTCGGCGGCGGCTGCATAAGGAAGTGCAGCGGCCAGCGCGAAATCCGCAACGGTCAGGGTCTTCCCGACGGCGACGCTGTTCCTCGCCAAATGATCGTCCAGCACGCGGCCATGGTGCCGAAAATTCGTCTTCGCATCTTCGATCAGGCCGACGTCAGGCTCTCCACCGAACAACGGCTTGATCAAGGTTTCAAACCACAGTGTTGCCCCGTGCCGGGTAAAATGACTGGCATCCCAACTCAACCAGCGGAGCACGTCGATCTGCCGGTGGTCATGCGGCCAGAAATCCGATGCAACGCTGTCAGACAGCCTGCACATGATGGCATTCGCTTCCCACAAGGTTCCGGCGTCATCCTGCAACACCGGGACTTTCCCGTTCGGGTTAAGCGCCAGGAATTCTGCGGTGCGCTGTTCTCCGCTTGCCAGGTCAATCCTGACGAACTCGACGTCGGCTTTAAGAAAACGAGCGGCGGCGCAGGCCTTCCGAGGATTGAGCGTCTCGCAATAGTATAGTTTCATCGCCGCCTTACGCATGATCCGGTCCTTCGGATTCTAGAAAAACGCCCAATCGCTCGAGGCTTTGCGACCAACCGGCTTCATGACCCTCAAGCGATGATGCGCTTTCAAATCCACTCTGCCGAAAAGTCATTTCAGTGCCTCCGTCGCTTTCCCTGAACGTGATCGTGACGACCGTTTCCGGGCTATTTTCGCCGGTCCCGCTCTCCCAGGCATGTGTGAAGACAAGCCTGTGTGGCGGCTCGACCTCCAGGTATTTTCCGCCGACCCAGTGCTCTTCTCCACCTGGCGCGATCAGACAGGCGCGGTGTCTACCGCCCGGCCGGACTTCAAGCTGGTCGCCCACCGCCTTGAAACCGTGAGGACCACTCCATTGCGCCAACGCTTTCGGGTCGGTCCATGCCCTGAAAACGAGATCGCATGGGGCATCGAACCTTCGCACAAGAACCAGGTCGCGGGTGTTGTCAGTGTCGATCTCCGGATTTGTCATTTTCGTATCCTTGTACCTTGGACAGATAGTCATCGAGACGATCAAAGCTTTGATCCCAGAAGCGTCGGTAATCGGCGATCCAATCAGCGATTGTCTTCAACGCGTCCGGCTCAAGGACGCGGGGACGCGAATTCGCTTCACGGCCGGAGCGGATCAATCCGGCCTGTTCCAGGACCTTGAGATGCTTTGATATGGCAGGCTGAGACAACTCGAAGGGATCAGCGAGTTCGGCCACGGTCGCCTTGCCGTGAGCAAGCCGCCCAAGAATTGCTCTCCTTGTGGGATCGGAGAGTGCGGAGAAAATCGCATCGAGCCTGTCGTCCATATATCACCATGCAGCTATATAGCCATATGGATATATTCTATGGAGCGAAATGTCAAAGGCAATTTTGCGGTAGATTGGCAGTGACGGGAAAGAAACTCACCCGTTGGCAACGAAGCGGGAAGTCCCGCGTCTGCAGATCCCGCAACGGGAAAAACTGGGCCAAGTGTGGTGCCCAGCTTTCCTGCGAATACGGCATCTGCTGTTCAGATCGCGTGAACAAGAAGCGCGCGACTTCCGCTGGCCTAGCTTCACATCGGCGGCATCGTTTCGAATTTCGCCGCGGTCGGATCGACCTGGTCCCAGCCAAGGCCGCTCTGGGTGTAGGTCACCATCTCGGGCTGGTATCTATCGGGATCGTTGAGGCTGGCGGCATGGATGGTGAAGAAGTCGGGCATGTAGGAGAAGGTCAGGTAGACCGGTGCGCCGCAGGCGGGGCAGAAGCCGCGGGTCTTGACGTTGCCATTGTCGGCGACCATGTCCCAATGCGTCGCCTGGCCTTCAAGCTTCACCGCCTGCCGGCTCGGGAAGGTCAGATAGGAGCCGTGCCCAGTGCCGCTGGTCTTCTGGCAGTCGCGGCACTGGCAGTCATTCATCGCGATCGGTTCGGCTGCGATCTCATAATGGATCGCACCGCAGGCGCAGCCGCCGGTGTAGGGCTTGCTCATGTCTCTCTCCTGATAAGGGTTGTTGGACGACGGGTTGGTCGCCTCAGTTCTTGCCTTCGGCGATGGCGCCGATGTTCTGGACGACCTTCTTCCAGCCTTCGCCCATTTTCTGGAAGGCGGTTTCGTTGCGAGGCAGCACGAAGCCGGAATGGATGAGGCGCAGCCGCGTGCCCTTTTCGACCCTGGTCAGGATGAAGGTGACCACGGTATCGAGCGGCGAGCCATATCCGGCGTTCTCCGCATGCCCGCCTTTCCAGGCATAGGCCAGACGTTCGTTTTCCGTCACCTCCAGCACCTGGCAGTGAATGGTGCCGTCCCAGGCGCCGGCCGGCGTCGTCTCGTAGGTGAAGCATTTGCCTTCCACCGGCTCGAAACCGGCCGGCACCATCAGCCAGCGGCCCATCAGACTGGCCGTGGTCAATGTTTTCCAGAGCGTCTCCGGCTGATGCGGGAAGATCTCGTCGATCACGATCTCCTGCGTGTCGGGCTTCAATGCGGTCTCGTTCATGGATCGATTTCCTTCAGCAATGTTCTGAGATCGGCAAAGCGTTCGCGCCAGAAGAGGCCGTAATGGCTCATCCAGTCGACAAGCGGCTCGAGGCCATCAGGGGCGGCACGGTAATAGACCTTTCGGCCTTCGGGACGCTCAGTGACAAGCCCCGCCTGCTTCAGCGCCTTGAGGTGTTGGGAAACGGCGCCTTGGGTGACGTGGCCTGCACGCGTCAGTTCGACGACGGTGATCTCGTCGGAGCGGACGATCAGTTCGAACACTGCCCGCCGGGTGGGATCGGCAAGGGCGCGCATGACGGCGGTAATGGAGGCGGTTTCGATCATGAGGAAAGCAATAGCGTGGACTAATTGATGAGTCAATACTAATTAGTTTGATAGAGGGACGGTGAAGTGGCCGCATCGATTAGCCCGCGCCCGCCACGCGTCTTCTTTGCGTTGAGGAATGACCTTTGCCAACCGGCGCGGCTGCCCGGAAATCTGATCTGCGGCGTCTGCGGCAGGGTGAACGGCCGGGCTTTAAGCGCCTGGCGCGGAACCTTTGGGCGCTCTGGACATTGCTGCCCATGCAGCACTCTGCTTGGGTCGGCTGCGCTTTGGAAAACCATGGGAGGATTCATCATGATGAGCGGTCAATTGAAGGCGCTTCTCGCCGTTCTTGCCCTTGCCGGCTATCAGAACAGAGACAAGATCGGGGAACTCCTGCGCGGCATGCAGAACCCGCAGCAGGCCGGCCCCGGAGGCCAGCAGCAGGCCGGTGCCGGAGGCCAGCAGCCGGGCGGGCTCGGTGGCATCCTCGGCGGGCTGGGCGGCTCGGGTGGTTTGGGCGGCCTTCTCGGCGGTCTCACCTCCGGCGGCATCGTCAGCGGCGGTCTCGGCGATCTCCTCAAGACCTTTCAGCAGAACGGCCACGGCGACAAGATCGACTCGTGGGTCAAGCCCGGCGAGAATGCCGAGATCAATGACGGCCAGCTCGCCGAAGCCCTCGGTCCGGATGTTCTGAACGAAATTGCTCAAAATACCGGCCTTTCGCACGAGGAGATTCTTGGCCGATTGAGCCGCGATCTCCCCAAGGCCGTCGACGACCTGACGCCGCAGGGCAAGCTGCCGAGCGCCGAAGAAGACTTTTTGTCTTCGGCGAGCAGTTCGACCACGTCGGCACGGCCGAGCAGCATCTAAATCCTGGGTAAATGGGCGCGCGGCCGGCAGGCAGCCGGCGCGTGTTGCGAGGGCGATCGGGAAGCGCAATTGCCCTTATATTCCGCCATACGTCGTGATTTGCCGCGTAGCTCACCCCACCCTCCGTCCTCCTCGGGCTTGACCCGAGGATCCATGCCGGCCCCATCAGCAGCGGGCATGGATTCCAGGCTCAAGGCCTGGAATGACGGAGATTGGGGGTGCGCTGGTGCCACACTCGCCGCTGGCGCATTACGATGTCGCACCAGATCGCGGAGTTTCCCGTTAGTTCGAGAGATACTTTCGAAGGAATGTGTGAACGCTGCGGATGGATTTTGCTGCGGCGTCCGGATCGTATTTTTCGATATGACCGAACACCCGCCTTCCCACTGCAAACTCCGGGGCATCGAAATCGTGATAGGTACCCTTGTATATATTCAGCTCGATGGGCGGACTATCGTCAGTCAGATTGGCAAGCCTCTTCCGGCATGGTTCCGTTGGGCTCCAATTGTCTCGTTCGCCACTCAAAATCAGGATCGGCACCGTCGCATCGCCCTGACTGGCTGCGCAGACCGGATAGTAGGCAACCGCCGCCCTGAATTTGTGATCCATCAGCTGTTCGTTACCTTCGATTTTCGTTCCCTCCAGCGTCGCGGTGCCGCCCGCCGAAAAGCCCATCAGCGCGACGCGCTGCACGTCGACAAAACTCGATTTCGATAAGAAATCCAAAGCCCCATAGGCGTCGAAGACCCGGTCGGGGAGAGTGCTTTGACAGGTGTCCTTGATATTGCGGGTGGTGAAACTATCGACGACCAGCACGACGTACCCCCATGAGACCAGCCGTTTCGGCCAAAGGTCTTTGACGCTCAACCGCAGGCCATCGCATCCATGCATGACGACGATGGCCGGGAAGGGGCCTTGACCCTGGGGGCGGGACAGATAACCCAGCAATGGCGTGCCTTGCGGTTGGGAGATAATTTCTCCTTGTTCGCCAGCCTTGCGTATCCGGAAGGGGCTCAGCTTGACGGGCACGCTTTCGAACCGCACCAATTCGTCGGCATCGGCCCGGTTTTCGGCAAGCGTGATGCCGAGACAAGCGACAAGGCAAAGAAAAAGTCCCGCGGTTTTCACTGACGCCTCCACCGTTTGACCGACAGGCTGCCAATTGTACGCCGGAGCTGAAGGTTGGCAAAGCGGATGGGGCGTTCTGCTGCCGATTGGGGCATGGGCAGGGCAGAGTTTAGACCGATCCGCGATCAGCCCTTGATCACCCCCCGGCAGCTCAGTTAAGACTACCGTAAATTCAAGCTGCGAAATTTGAGTCCTTAACGAATGACGATCAAATCGGCGTCGTCCTTCCCGCCGCATGCGTCACTCGCCCAGACTTGCGAGCCGCCACGGTCATTGAGCACAGCCGCGGGTTTCCCAAGGAGCTCACTCCTTGCTCCGTCATCCTCGGGCTTGACCCGGGGATCCACGGTGGCCTCCATCAGCAGCGGGCATGGATCCTCGGCTCAAGGCCGAGGAGGACGGAGGTTGGGGAGCGTGTTTTGCCAAACTTGCTGGATAGCGGATGGCATTCTGCCGCCAATTGGTCGGGCAGGCTTGATTTCAAAACTAACCCACGATCAACCCTTGATCACCCCCCGGCAGATCAGTTAAGACTACCGTAAATCCAAACTGCGAGATTTGAATTCAGAGGTGATCGACCAAGTCGGCGCCGGCCTGCGGTCGCGTGCGTCACTTGCACGATTTGCGCACCGGCCGTTTCCGAGGCCCTGACAGCGTCCTCTGATCGTCGTCGATCCCCACCCCTTCCGCCCGAGCCTTCATGTTCGATCACATCGGGATCGAGCCGGGTCGGGCTGTGTCCTTTCAAGGAGAACTGCAATGGACCCTTCGATTGCTCCGGCCTCGCGGGCCTCGGTGGTGACGCCGAATGATAGTGCCATTGTCGGGGCGCGCGCGCTCTATATCGGCACGGCGGGAGATGTGGCGATTGCGCCGCGGCGGGATATGGATCCGGTAATCTTCAAGAGCGTGCCGGCCGGGACGATCCTGCCGGTGCATGCGGCAATCGTGGCGCTGACCGGGACGACGGCGTCGAACATCATCGCGCTGTTCTGAGCCTTCAGAAGCGGATCCCATGGGCAGACCGACCAAGTTCACCCAGGCGCTGGCCGAGAAGATCTGCGAGCGCATTGCCGACAGGGAAAGCCTGCGGTCGATCTGCCGGGATGAGGATATGCCGGCGAAATCGACGGTGCTCTCCTGGCTCGCCGATGACGGCAAGGCGGCGTTTCGGGCGCGCTATGCGCTGGCCCGCGAGATCCTCGCCGACAGCTTCGTCGACGAACTGGTCGAAATAGCCGATGACCGCAGCGACGACTGGATCGAGAAGAAGAATGCCGCCGGCGAGACCACCGGCTGGCAGGAGAACGGCGAGGCGATAAGGCGCTCGCAACTGCGCATCGCCACCCGCCAATGGGTCGCCGAGAAGCTGAAGCCGAAGAAATACGGTTCGAAGATCGAGCCCGAACAGGGCGTGACCGGCGAAGTCTCGCAATTGCTGGAAGATATCAATGGCAAAACCCGCGGACTTCCAAACGGCGGTTGACCAGTTTTCCGACTGGCGCTGGCGGCTGAACAATCTCTACTGGATCACCGACAAAGCGGGCCGACGCGTCAGGTTCGAAATGAACTGGACGCAGATGACGTTTTTCGAGGAGATGCACTATCTCAACGTGCTGCTGAAGGCCCGTCAGCTCGGTCTGACGACCTTCATCCAGATCTTCATGCTCGATGCCTGCGTCTTCAACCGGGATATCAGGGCCGGCACCATCGCCCATACGCTTGGTGACGTGCAGACGATCTTCCGGGACAAGGTCAAATACCCCTATGACAATCTGCCGGAAGCCATCCGCAACGCCGTGCCCGTCGTCAGGGGCAACCAGGCCGAACTGCTGCTCGCCAACAATTCGAGCATCCGCGTCGGCACCTCGCTGCGCTCGGGAACGCTGCAATATCTGCATATTTCCGAATATGGAAAGCTTTGCGCCAAATATCCCGACAAGGCGCGGGAAGTCAGGACCGGCGCTTTGAATACGGTGCAGGCCGGCCAGCTGGTGTTCATCGAAAGCACGGCGGAAGGCCAGGAAGGGCATTTCTATACGCTCTGCGAGGATGCCAAGGTCAAGCAGCGGCAAGTCGCCAAGCTGACCGAACTGGACTTCAAGTTCCATTTCTTTCCCTGGTGGAAGGAACCGCAATATGCGCTCGCGCCTCAGGGCGTCATCGTCAGCGATGCTTTCGCCAAATATTTCCGCACTCTGGGCGACCAGGGCATCACCCTGACCGAGGGGCAGAAAGCCTGGTACGTCAAGAAGGCCGAAACCCAGCTCGGCGACATGAAGCGCGAATATCCCTCGACGCCGGCCGAGGCTTTCGAGGCAAGCGTCGAAGGCGCCTATTACGCCGAGCAGATGGCGGTCGCCGACGCCGACGAGCGCATCGGGGTCTTCCCGCATGCCGAAGGCTATCCGGTTCACACCATTTCCGACATCGGCATGGACGATGCCAACAGCGTCTGGCTGTTTCAGGTGCTGCCCGGCCGGGTGCGGATGATCGGCTATTTCGAGCATACCGGCACCGGCATGGACGGCATGCTCGACGAGCTGGAGCGCCGCGCCCGCGACAACGGCTATGTCTACGGCGTCCACAACATGCCGCATGACATCAAGGTCCGGGAGTGGACGCGCGGCGGCATGACCCGCATCGAAGTCATGCTGAAAGAGGTGAGGGCGCGTGGTCTCGGCACCGTTCGCAAGGTCGAGCGCGCCTATGTCCATGACCGGATCAACGCCACGCGGCGCATGCTGGCGAGGATCGAGTTCGACCAGGCCGGCTGCATCGAGGGCATCAAGTGCCTGCGCAATTACCGCAAGGATTGGGACGAGGATCTGAGCGTGTTCCGCGACGAGCCGCTGCACAATTGGGCGTCGCACGGCGCCGATGCTTTCGGCGGGTTGGCGATCATCTTCACCGGATTGGCGCCCGAACCGCTGAAGCCCGAGCGTAAGGCGCTGCCGACATTCCAGACGATGACATTCAACGAATTTGCCGATTCCACCCCTGGCCAAAGCGAGCGTGTTTGATGGAAGACGAGATGACGGCTTCAGACGGCGAGCAGCGCTGGGATCCGGCCAAGGTCGGCGCCCATTGGCAGCAGGAGCTCGAACGCGCCCAGCGCTATTTCAAGTCCTGGCACGACCGCTGCGTCAAGATCGAGAAGATCTATCTCGACCAGCAGTCGGACCAGACGAGCGCGGCCAAGCGCCGCTTTCCGATGCTCTGGGCCAATACTTCGGTGCTGCAGCCGGCCGTCTATGCCCGCGTGCCGCAGCCGGTCGTCGAACGCCGCTTCAAGGATGCCCAGCCGGTGGCGCGCATCGCCTCGGAGCTGGTCGAGCGCAATCTCGCCTATACCGGCGATGAGGCCGATATCGATTCGATCATGCGGGCGGTGCGCGACGATTTTCTGCTCTGCGCCCGCGGCACGGTGTGGCTGCGCTATGAGGCCGATTTCGAGCCGCTCGATATGGGTGTCCAGCCCTCGGACCCGGCGGCAGCCCAAAGTCTTCCCGAGAGTTTGCCCGGTCGGATGGGCGGTGCTCAGCCGGAAGCGATCAGCGACGAGCGTGTGTGCATCGATTACGTCCACTGGTCGGACTTCCTGCATTCGCCGGCGCGGCGCTGGAAGGACGTGACCTGGGTGGCGCGGCGCGTTCCGATGACCGACGCGGAAATGGAGAAGCGCTTCGGCACTGATGCCATGGCTTCGCGGGCGGCGGAAGGTGCCGGCAGCCGCACGGGCATCAGCCAGGCCGAGCGCCTGGAGAATGAGGGCAAGACCCATGTCTGGGAGATCTGGTGCAAGAGCGAGAACTATACCGTCTGGATCGCCGACGGTTCGCCGATGGCGTTGGAAGTCTCCGAGCCGCCGCTCGATCTGACGCATTTCTGGCCGTGCCCGCGCCCGGCCTATGGCACGATGTCGACGAGCTCGCTGATCCCGGTTCCCGACTATGTCTATTACCAGCAGCAATGCGACGAGATCGATCTGCTGACCAAACGCATCAACAAGCTGACCGATCAGCTGCGGCTGAAAGTGTTTTATCCCTCCGGCGACGGCGCGATCTCGCCGGCGATCGAGAAGGCGATGCGGCCGGAAAACGACATGGTCATGGTGCCGATCCCGGAATGGGCGGCGTTTACCGACAAGGGCGGCTCGAAGGCCATCGTGACGCTGCCGATCGACGAGGTGCAGAAGGTCCTTATTGCCTGCATGACGGCGCGCAAGCAGCTGATCGAGGATGTCTACCAGATTACCGGCATTTCCGACATCGTCCGCGGTGACACCCAGGCCTCCGAAACCGCGACGGCGCAGCGCATCAAGAGCCAGTGGGGCTCGATCCGCATCCGCGACCGCCAGGCCGAGCTGGCCCGCTTTGCCCGCGACATCATCCGCCTTGCCGGCGAGATCATCTGCGACCAGTTCCAGCCGGAAACGCTGATGGTGGTCAGCGGCATCCGGCTGCCCACGATGGCCGAGAAGCAGCAGGTCGAGATGCAGATGCAGCAGATGCAGATGGCGGCACAGCAGGCGGCCATGCGGGCAAAGCAGACCGGCCAACCGGCGCCACCGCCGCCCGAAATGCCGCCGCAGCTGCAGCAGATGATGCAGCAGCCGACGATCGACGAGGTGGTGCAGCTCTTACGCAATGACAGCATTCGCGGCTTCCAGATCGAGATCGAGACGGATTCGACCATCGAGCCTGACGAGGATGCCGAAAAGCAGCGCCGCATGGAATTCGTCCAGATGGTCGGCGGCTTTATGCAGCAGGCGGGAGCGATGGCGCAGCAGAGCCCGATGCTGGTGCCGGTAATGGTCGAAACGCTGCTCTTTGCCGCCCGCGGCTTCCGGGCCGGCCGTCAGCTCGAAAGCACGCTGGAGCAGGTGGGAGCGCAGCTCTCCCAGGCAGCAGCCACGCCAAAACCGGAGCCGCAGCCTGCGCCCGGCGAGATGCTCAAGCTGAAGACGGCCGAGGTGAAGGCCGGCGCCGAACAGCGCAGAGCCGAGCTCAGCGTCGCCGAGGCCGAGATCGAACATCGCGCCACGGTGGAGCAGGCGCGCGGCGAAATGGCGGCGCAGGCCGTGCAGCAGTTCCAGCAGCCAGCGTACCAATGAATTGGTCGGGAGCAACAGCATGAGAGAACGCTATTGCCGCGTCTGCGGCGGCTGGCACCAACTCGATCAGTGGCCGCACAATTGCCTGCCAGCGCAAAACCCGGCGCAGTCGGATCTGCCGGCACCGCATTTCGTCAGCGACAGCATCGACATCCAGTCGATGCATGACGGACAGCATTACACCTCGAAGGCCAGGCTGCGTTCGGCTTACCGGGCAGCCGGGGTGATCGAGATCGGCAATGAAAAGCCGCAGCCGATCGAGAAGCCGAAGACGGATCGCAGCGAGATCCGCAACGACTTGAGGCGAATTTACACCGAGTACAACGCCTGAACCGGGCATCAATCCCCGACATAGGAAATTTCCCAATGGATATGGAAGACCTGAACGAGGCCGGCAACGGCAGCGAAGATTTTGGTGCGTTCGACGATAAGCCATTGAACGATAGGCCGGTCAGCATCCGCGACAGCCTGAAAGCGGCGATCGACACCGTCGAGACCAATGGACCGGGCGATATATCAGGCCAGCCGCGCGACGGCGAAAACGGCCGCTTCATGGCCAAGGGGCAGGAGCAAGCCGGCGCTACGGCGCGGGCAGGGCAGGCGCCGGCGGCAAACGCCGCGCTCGCCCAGCAGCAGACGCTGCAGAGCCGCGGGCAGGGCGGAGAACAGCCGGCAGCCATCGGCAACCGGGTTCCGCCCGGCTGGTCGGCGGAAGCCAAGGCGCAGTTCACGAGCCTTCCCGGGGAAGTGCAGGCGGCGATCGCCAAGCGCGAACAGGAGGTCGATAACGGCTTCCGCGTCCTGCAGGATTACAAGGGGCTGGAGGAATTCACCCCGATCGTCCGCCAGGCCGGCATGACCCATGCCGATGTCATGCGTCGGGCGATCGACTGGGAGAAGGCGCTGATCCACGATCCCGTCAACACCGTCGTTCACGTCGCCAGGATGGCCGGGGTCAATCTTCACGCTCTGGTCAATGGCCAGACGGGAGAGATCCTGCAGCGCAATTCGCAGCAGGCAGGACCCCAGCAAGGAGGGCCGCAGCCTCGATCTTTCAATGTCGAGGCGACGGTCGAACATGTTTTGCGGAAAAGGGACACCGAAACTCAAGTCGATGCCTTCCTTTCCGACCCGGCAAACGCGCACGCCGAAGATGTGCTCGACGACATGATCGCCCTCGTCAACGCAGGGCGGGCAACGTCGCTCCAGGACGCCTACGACGCCGCATGCTGGATGCGCCCGGACATTCGCCAGCAGTTGATCAGCCAGACTGCACCGGCGCCTGTCCCACAACAGCAAGCCCAGAGGGCAGCAGCGGCAGATCAAGCCCGCCGCGCCTCGCGATCCATCTCTGGTTCTTCGGCGCCGGGCCCGACCCGCGATGCGGCAAGGGGCCAGCCCACCTCCATCCGAGACTCGCTGCGCGACGCCATGCGCTTTTCGCGCGGTCAGGTCTGAGCAAAGGAATGATCAATGCCCATTTCGCCCAACCTCTCTGAAATCGTCACCACGACGCTGCGCAATCGCAGCGGCACGGTGGCCGACGACGTGACGAAGAACAACGGTCTTCTCACCCGTCTGAACAGCCGCGGCCGCAAGAAGCCGATCTCCGGCGGTCGCACAATCGTCCAGGAACTGCAGTACCAGGAAAACAGCACCTTCAAGCGCTATTCCGGCTACGATATCCTGAATGTGCAGCCGTCCGACGTCATCACTGCGGCCGAATACGATCTGAAGCAGGCCGCGGTCGCAGTTTCCATGTCCGGCCTCGAACAGCTGCAGAACTCCGGCGAGGATGCGATCCTCGATCTGCTCGAGCAGCGCATCGAGAACGCCGAAACCACTTTGAAGAACAACATCGCGCTTGACTGCTATTCCGATGGCACGGCCGATGGCGGGCGGCAGATCGGCGGCCTGCAGCTGTTGATCTCGACCTCGCCGACCTCGGGTACCGTCGGCGGCATCTCGCGCGCCACCTGGGGTTTCTGGCGCAACCAGAAATTCTCGGCCTCGGCCGATGGTGGTGCGGCTGCCACCAATGCCAACATCCAGAGCTACATGAACCGGCTCTATATGTCCTGCGTTCGCGGCTCCGACGCGCCCGATCTCGTCGTCGCCGACAACAACTTCTTCCGCCTCTACTGGGAATCGCTGCAGGCAATCCAGCGCATCACCTCGGCCGACAAGGGCATGGCCGGCTTCCAGTCGCTGCAATACATGGGCGCCGATGTGATCTTCGACGGCGGCTTCGGCGGCGGTGCGCCGCTCAACCAGATGTTCTTCCTGAACACCAAATACCTGTTCTACCGCCCGCACCGCGACCGCGACATGGCCCCGATCGGCGACGAGCGCATGAACACCAACCAGGATGCCTTCGTCCAGCTGATGGGCTTTGCCGGCAACCTCACCATGAACAACGCCTTCCTGCAGGGCGTGTTGTTCGCCTGATCGTCAACGAAAGGAACAAGCAAATGTCGGTCGCAACAATCCAGTCCGATCGTCTTGGCGCGAACCCGTTCGTCGTCGAAGGCCCGATCGTTTCCGGCTCCGGTATTCCCGGCCCGAACTTCTCCCTCGGCGCTATCGCCGGCGGGGACCGTGAATCCGAATGGGTCTATTGCCAGCTGGTGCTGGCCTCGCCGACCACCCTTCAGCCCGGCCAGTGGTTCCAGTGGACCCGGGATTATGTCGCTTCGCTGCTGACCACGGCGGCGGCCGTCGTCGGCCAGCGCTGCGGCGTCTTTTCCGGTGCCGCCCAGCCTCCGACGCTGACTGGCGGCCCGGTCGGGGCCGTGACACTCGCAGCCGGCAACTATTACCTGTGGCTGCAGCGCAACGGCCAGGCGCCGTCGCAGGTGGCAACCGCAACGGCGGCCCTCGTCATTGCCGAAACCACCGCCACCGCAGGCCAGGCGAGCGCCCCGGCCTCGGCCACGGCCACCACCAAGGCCATCGCCAACGTCAACTTCGCGGCCGCCAATCAGACGTTTACGGCAACCACGGTCAACGGCTCCAACCTGCTGGCGGGTATTGCCGGTCTGAGTGCCGGTTCCGGCCCGTTCATCGGTGCGGCGGTCGCCGGCACCGGAATCGCAGGCGGCACGACGATCTCGGGCATCACCTACAGCCCGAACGGCGTCGTCCAGAGCATCACGCTCTCGGCCAACGCCACCGTCAACGGCACCGGCATCACCATCACCGCGACCGGCGTACTCGAAGCGACGCTGATGCGGCCGTTCCTGTCGAAGGTGAACTAAATCAAGCTATCAACGGGCGTTTCGGCGCCCGTCATGGCTACTAACAATGCCTGCAAACTTCTCTTCCGTCATGCTCTGGCTTGTCCCGAGCAGCTGCCGCCGGTCGATGCGCAGCAGATCCTCGGCACAAGGCCGAGGATGACGAGGAGGGGATGCTTCCCCGCCCATCCCTATTTCCCCGCCATCAACAGCGAGACCAGCAAATGCCCGACAACACCGGAATCTATGCCTCCTTCAGCCTCGAACCGGTCGAGCAGACCTTTCTGACCGAGAAGGAAGGCCGGCCGATCTTTGCCGACAAGGAATTCGTCCGCATCTTTATCGCCGGCGACAAACACACCGAAGTCTACCGCGAGGTGACCGAGAACGACAAACTCCGCTTCGCCGACGCCTACAAGCGGTTCAAGCAAGGGGCTGAGGCCCGCGAGCAGCTGACCGGCACGCCGCTGGCGCAGTGGCCCTATCTGAAGCCCAGCCAGATCAAGGAGATGGAGGCGGTCAATATCTACACCGTCGAGCAGCTCGCAGCCCTTTCCGACACCGCCAAGCAGAAAATCGGCATGGGCGCCAACGAGCTCGTCGCCGCCGCTCGCGCCTATCTCGCCAGTGCCGAAAACTCCAGCGCCGCCTCGGCCTTCGCAGCCGAAAACGAGCGGCTGAAGGATGAGGTGACCCGCCTGCAGGAGCAGATGAGGGAGATCGCCTCGCGCTTCGAAGCGCTCGAAAAGGAAGGCGAGGGCAACAAGGCCCGCAGCCGGCAAGCAGCCTGAAGAAGCCCTAAACAAGCAGCCCCCTTGTATCTGCACGTTAGAGATTTTGTGCGATGGAAGCGATTGAGCCTCTGGCCGGGTGGCCACCCGGCCAGAGGCGTGACGAAGTCGCCCGTTCCCCCTCTGGTTACAACCGTGGATGAGCCTGGGATCTTCGTCATCGTCACGTACGACCGAATAGTCGCTTGGTTCCAATCGCACGCACAAGGCAGGTTACCGTGAACAGAGTTATATGTGGAGTGGATGTTTCGAAGGACTGGCTGGATGCGTCTATCCGCCCGTCCGGGACGTTTGAGCGTTTCAGCAATGACGCCACCGGCATCGGCGCGCTGGCCGATCTTTGCCGGGCCGAGAATGTCGAGCTCGTCGTCATGGAGGCTTCCGGCGGTTACGAGCGGACGGCCTTCCTGTTGTTGTGGGAGATGGGGATCGCCTGCGCCTTGGCTAATCCGCGCCATGTGCGCCGGTTTGCCGAAGCCATGGGCTTTCTGGAAAAGACCGACCGCATCGATGCGGCGATGATCGCCCATTATGCCGAAACCAAGCGGCTGGCTGCCCTGCCGCCGCCGAAAGCCGCGCAGATGCGGCTGTCGGCGCTGATGGCGCGGCTGTCCCAGGTCACGAGTGACCTGACCGTCCAGAGGCAGCGCCGCAGTGCGGCCC